>DASXDG010000478.1:0-2494 GCA_036490795.1 Streptosporangiaceae bacterium | reverse complement strand
GATCGTCGGCGGCGGATACGCGCTGGGCGGCGACATCGGCGCCTTTGACGACGACGGCTGCCTGTCGGTCCTGGACCGGACGAAGGACCTCATCGTGTCCGGCGGGGAGAACGTCTACACCGCGGAGGTCGAGCGCGTGCTGCTATTGCACCCGCACATCGATGAGGCAGCGGTGGTGGGCGCGCCGGACCCGTACTGGGGAGAGATCGTGGTGGGCACGATCGTGTGCGCCGTCCCGATCGCAGAGGACGAGCTGCGCGACTTCTGCCGAACGCGACTGGCGGGCTACAAGGTGCCGAGGCGGTTCGAATTCGTCGCCTCGCTGCCGCGGAACGCACTGGGCAAGGTCGAGAAGAGGGTGCTACGCGAGATGTGGAGTGCAGGTGGATGAGGTCGTAATTACCGGCGGCGGCGTCGTGTCGCCGTACGGGTTCGGATACGAGCCCTTCATCGAAGGGATGCACAGCGGATCGGTGGTCATCGGCAGCAACCCCTGGGTGCCAGAGAGCGACGAGTACTTTACGTGGTACGCGCCCGTGCCGGATGCGGACCTGTCGGACCGGCTGGATCCCAAGATCATCGACGGGACGGACCGGTTCGCGCGGTGGGTGCTGATCAGCGTGCACGAAGCGCTGCAGCGGGCCGGCCTGCCGGATCCGCCGCCGCTGCGGACGGCCGTCGTGATCGGCACGAGCGGGGGCGGCACGAACTCCCTGCAGCGGGCCCAGCACCTGGTCTCCACGCAAGGCCCGCAGGCGGTCCCGCGCAAGCTGCTCATCCAGATCTGGCCCAACATGGCAGCGAGCCAGGTGTCCATGGCGCTGGGCCTGCACGGCCCGCAGCTGACCGTCACCTCCGCGTGCGCGTCGTCGATCGACGCGATCGGGCTGGCCGCCCGGCTGATCGAGTCGGGGCAGGTGGACGTCGCCATCGCCGGCGGTGCCGAGGGCGGCAACGGGACCAACGACGACTTCGTGCCCGCGACGTTCTATGCGCAGCGCGCGTACGGCATGACGACCTTCGTACCCGGGCGGCTCGAGGCGAGCCTGCCGATGGACGTCCGGCGCAGCGGCGTCGTGACCGGAGAGGGTGCGGGCATCGTCATCCTGGAGCGAAAGTCGCACGCGCGGGAGCGCAATGCCCGGGTCCTCGGCCGGGTGCGGGGATGGGGCACGGTGGCCGACGGATACCACCCCTCCGCCCCGGAGCCTTCGGGCCAGTGGGAGGCGGAGGCGATGCGCCAGGCCCTCCTCGACGCCCGCTGCGAGCCCGCCGACATTGATGCCATTCTCGCGCATGCCACCGGCACCCCGAAGGGCGACGGAGCCGAGATCGCGGCGATCAACCTGCTCCATCAGGAGCGTCCGACGCCGCTGTATGTCACCTCGATCAAGGGGCACATCGGTCACACCGGGGCGGCGTCCGGCGTGATGGCTGTCCTGGTGGGCCTGGACGCCTTCGAGAACAAGCGCCTCCCGCATACGGCGGGCACGGTGACGCCGGATCCGGCGGTGGAGTTCGAACTCGTGATGCACGCGCCCATCGCGCTGGCGCCGAGGCGATGCCAGATCAACGGCTTCGGCTTCGGCGGGCAGAACGCCTCCCTCGTAATCGAGGCACCCGAATCAGCAGGCAGCGCCGCGTGAGGGGGGACTGATGAGCCAGCCGCCGGTATCCGGCGTGCCGATCGACCTGTCGGGAAACCGCGCCCTGGTCGTGGGGGCCGGCCAGGGCATCGGCAAGGCCTGCGCCGTCAGGCTGGCCGAGGCCGGGGCTGCGGTGGGCGTCCTGGACGTCCGGCCCGAGCGCAGCGAGGCGGTGGCCGCACAGATCACGGCCGCCGGCCAGCGGGCGTACCCGTTCGCCGCCGACGTCCTCGCGAGGACGCCGGCTGACGAACTGGTCGAGACGGTCGTCTCGGCGATGGGCGGGCTCGACACGGTGGTGACGATCGTCGGCGGGCAGACGCCGTTCCATCCCTTCCAGCCGACCCATGAGACCGACGACTCGGCCCTCGACGCGGTCCTGCACGGCAATCTGGGTTACGTGCTGCACCTGCTCCGGCCCCTGCTGCGGCTGTTCAAGGAGCAGCGCGGCGGGACGATCGTGAGCATCGGCTCGATCGGCGGGGTGGTGAGCTCGCCGAACCACAGCGCCTACGGCGCCGCCAAGGCCGGGATCATCAACCTCGCCCGGAGCGTCACCGCTGAATACGGACGGTTCGGCGTCCGCATGAATGTCGTGAGCCCGGGCCTGGCGCTCACCGTGGTGGCGAAGGCGCACTTCGACGCCGAGGCTCTGGCCGGGGCCGCCGAGCGCATCCCGGTGCAGCATGTCGGCGCGCCGGAGGACATCGCCAACGCCGTGCTGTTCCTGGCCTCGCCGCTGGCGTCGAACATCAGCGGTCAGAACCTGTCGGTGGACGGCGGCATTCTCGCCCGGTATCCGCTGCAGGTGAACATGAATCATCCCAGCGAAGGCAACTAGAAGCAGG
>DASXDG010000477.1:0-12201 GCA_036490795.1 Streptosporangiaceae bacterium | reverse complement strand
GCCGACGATTGGCGTGTGCGCCTTTTAAGGTTATTGCCCGAAATGCACATCGGCCGCGATCGTATTAACGTGGCACTTTACCCCTTTGTGGAGGATTGACCCTCGTATACGGGGGTTAATCCTCCACGAAGGGAAAGTCTGACACGTTATTTCGACCGGTGCGGGCGCGCTGATTCCGGTCGCGCCGAAGGGCTGGTCCGGCCGCTTAGCGGGCAGGTTCCGGCAGCGTAACGCTGCAAGGTTCTGGCAGCGTAACGAAGCAGGTTCCGGTGGCGCGCCGCGGGAACCTCGCGTCCCCGCGGGGACGCCGTCGCCTTGAGGGTAATTCCGGCAAACGCACCAATAAATGCGGACATATTCCCTGAATTAATAACGGTCATGCAACGCGATGAAATGGGTCATTAATTGCGTGCTACCGTGTGCGTGATTCCCGCTGAGAACAATTACTTCCCGTGATAGGAGTCTTTATGCGACTCGTTCCAATTGCGTGCTCCGCGGTGGCGACGATCCTGATCGGCGGTGGCGCGGTCCTGCTGCCGGCCACGTCGGCGCACGCCCTGACGCTGGGCACGCTGACCTGCCAGGGCACCGAGTTCACCACGTTCTCGCCGTCGCTGACCCAGACCGCCGCGTCGACGTTCATCTCCAGTGCCGACACGTTCGGTCCCTGCGTCTCGACCGACAGGACAATCAGCGGCGGGCTCGCCTACACCGAGGAGTCTGACGCCAGCGCCTCCTGCAGCACTCTGCTCAGCGAGTCGTCGGGCAGCACGACCTTCCTCTGGAGCAACGGCAACAGCAGCACGTTCAGCTACAACAAGACCACCATCGACGTGAACGGGGAGATCATCAGCACCGAGACCGGCACGATCACCAGCGGGGAGTTCGCCGGAAACCTGACCACGGAGGTGCTTGTTCTGCCCACCCTGGACCTCAGCGCCTGCGAGAGCAGCGCGGGAATCTCGACCGCCTCCGGCACCGCGACCCTCACGATCCTGCCCCTCTAGGCAGACCCGGAGGAGGGCGCCCGCGCAGGCGTTCAGGCCCAACAGGCCCAACAGGCCCAACAGCCCCAACAGGCCCCACAGGCCTACGGGCCGAAAACCGTTTGTCCCCGCCCGCCAGAACGCAACATACTGCCGCAATGACCACTGACTGGCGAGATGAAGCTGCCTGGTACGACGTGTTCAATCCGTGGGGGACAAGCGACGATTTCTATCTTGACCTGGTCATGTCCGCGGACCGGGTGCTCGACGTCGGCTGTGGCACCGGTACCTTGCTCAGGCGCGCACGCGACGAAGGGCACCCGGGCCGGCTGTGCGGCCTCGACCCGGACAAGGGCCGCCTCGCCCGCGCGCAAGAACTAGACCGAGCGCAGGACATCGAGTGGGTGCTCGGCGACGCGGCCTCGGCCAACTGGGACCGCGAGTTTGATCTGGCCGTCATGACCGGCCACGCGTTCCAGGAACTCGCCGCCGATGACGTGGTGCGTGCCTCCCTCGCCGCGGTACGCGCGGCGCTCGACGCCGGCGGCAGGTTCATCTTCGAGACCCGGCACCCGGCGAAACGGCCGTGGGAGGACTGGGACGGCATGTCGTTCACCGCGACCAACCCCGATGACGGCGGCGTGGTCACGGTCAGCTACAAAGTCCTCGGGGTGGACGGCGACGTGGTCGAGACCACCGAGACCATGGTCGGCCAGTGGTGGGACGAACCGCAGGTGGGGGACGGCACGATGCGGTTCCTCGGTCCGGGCAGGCTGGCCGCCTTCCTGGACGAGGCCGGCCTGGTCATCGCGGAACAGTACGGCGACTGGGCCAGGGCCCCGCTCACCGACGACAGCGAGGAGATCATCACAGTCGCCGCGGGGAAGGGCTAAGCCGGGCCGTACCCGTGCGTGTACGCGTAGCGGATGGCCTGCGCCCTGTCCCGGGATCCGGTCTTGGCGAAGATCCGGTTGACGTGTGTCTTCACCGTCGCCTCGCTGACGAACAGGGCGCGGGCGATCTCTCGGTTGGACTGGCCCGCCGCGATCAGCCGCAGCACTTCGGCCTCGCGCGGCGTCAGGTCGTTCTCATCGGATCCGCCGCCGGCACTGGCATCGGGAACGGCAGGGGCGCCCGCGGCGCGGGACAGCAGCTTGCGCTGGACCGCCGGATCGAGCACTGCCTGTCCGGCGGCGGCGGCGAGGACGGCCCGGCCGATCTCGGCCCTGGTCGCGTCCTTGGTCAGGTAGCCCAGCGCACCCGCCTGCAACGCGCCGATGATCGACTCGTCGTCAGCGTAGGTGGTGAGCACGACGACCCGTGTCTCCGGGTAGGACTCGGCGATCGAGCGGGTGGCCGCCACGCCGTCGCAGCCCGGCATGTTCAGGTCCATGAGCACGACCTGCGGGCGGACCTCGGAGACCAGCGACACCGCCGCGTTCCCGTCGGCCGCCTCGCCCGCCACCGAGATCCCTGGCAGCGTGCCGAGCAGCAGCACCAGGCCCTCGCGGACCGCGGACTGGTCGTCCGCGACGACGACAGTGACCGGCTCGGCGTTCACGTTGGCATCTTCAGGCATACCCGCCACTCTCCATCGACCCGTCCGGCATCCAGTGTTCCGCCCGCCAGCACGGCACGTTCGCGCAGGCCGGTCAGTCCGTAACCGGCTCCGGTGCCCGACAGCGGCCGGGCGGCGGCCGCGTCAGAAAGCGGATTTGCCACGAGAACGCTCACCATATCGGGTGCGAACTCGAGGCGGACCCGGACCGGCTGGCCCGGGGCGTGCTTGCGGGCGTTGGTCAGCGCCTCCTGCGTGGTCCGGTACGCGGCCAAGCCGATACCGGCGGTGAGCGGTCGCGGTGAGCCGGTCAGGTCCAGCGACGCGTCGGCGTCGCCGGCCGCGGAGAAGTCGGAGGTCAGCAGCAACAGCTGATCGGGGAGGGGAGCGGCGTCATCGCGCAGCGCGAGTACCGCGCGGCGGGCGTCGGCAAGGCCCTCCCTGGTCAACGTGCCGGCCCTGGTCACGCACTCCAGTGCCTTCGCGAGTGCCGGGCCGGCGTCCGGCAGGGATGCCAGCAGCCCCTCCGCGGCCTGCAGGTTCACCGACACCGCCGCGAGCGAATGGGCGAGCACGTCGTGGATCTCGCGGGCGATCCTGGCTCGTTCGCCGAGCGCCGCCGCCTCGGTCTCGGCCGCGTGCATGCGCCGCGCGTCGACCAGGAGCCGTTCGGCCTGTTCGGCCCGGACGATGTAGGCGCGGCGGGTCACCCCGAGGAACCAGAACCCGGTGAACGTGATCGGGAAGCCGATGGTCCAGCCGAGCGCTATCGCGGTGGTCAGCGCGGTGATCACGAAGGCGGCCACGGCCTCCGCGGCGATGCCCACCGACAGTTCCGTGGGCAGCAGGGATCCGGCGGAGAACGTGATCATCAGGCAGAAGAAGATGGCCCCGCTGTCCGGGGTAAGCCCGGTCAAGATGCCGCTGGCGGCCGCGATCAGGACCGTCGTCACGATCATGAGGCGCCGGTGGTGGCCGGACACCATCCACACGATCCACGCGCAGGCGGTCACGATCAGGCAGATGAGGACCGCCAGCCCGTGACCATGGGTGCCCGGCGGGTCCGGCGACACCGACACGGTCACGAGCACCATCACCAGGCCGACCGCCCGGATCACGTGCGCCACGGGCGGCAGGCTGCCCGGATCTTGCAGCTCGCCGGTATAGGCGGCGGCCACCGGATCCCAGCGCGAGGCGATCGAGCGGAACATGCCTTTAACGTATCTGCCCAGTCCAGAGGGGGACATCGGCGCCGGGGTGGACTCCGGGTGGAGACACGGTGGAGACGAGTCTCCATCCCGGGTCAAGCCCCAGGCGGACGCGCCGGCGGGGCTCCGATTTCTAGCGTGATGCAGGTAATCGCACCTCGCTAAAGGAGCTCATAGTGGACGCCAGTGTCCTGATCCTCAACCTCGTTATCCTCGCCCTGGTCCTGGTCTCGGACGTGGGCATCCGCAAGGTCGGCGCGCTGCGCCTGCTCCGGCCGTTCATCGCCGCCGTGGTTGTCGTGCCGTTCTTCTACAAGGGCGCGGCCACGTCAGGCAATGGCCTGCTGCTGGAGCTGGCGGGCGTCGTCGCCGGGCTGATCCTCGGCGCCCTGTCCGCCACCTTGATGAGCGTTGACTACGACCGGGAGAAGAACGTCGTGAACTCCCACGCAGGTCTTGCCTACGGCGCGATCTGGGTCGCGGTGGTCGCGGGCCGGCTGTTCTTCGACTACGGCAGCAACCACCTGTTCACCGCCCAGCTGGTCAGCTGGGGCACGACCAGCCACATCACGGTCGCCGCCCTGACCGACGCGCTGATCTTCTTCTCCGTGGCCATGCTGCTCGGCCGCACCGGCGTCCTGGGTATCCGCGCCCGTGGCGCCAAGTCCATCGCCAGCTAAGACCAAAACCGTTACGCGAGCCCGGCGAGCAGTTCACGCAGCCGGGCCGCGAACGCGTCCGGGATCATCTCCGGCGCCGTGTGCCCGCCAGGGAACGGCACCAGGGAAGAACCAAGCGCCGACGCCACCGCCTCCGCCATCTGCCGGGCCGACGGATCCGCATCGGTCCCCGCGGCCGGCAGTACGCGGGAGCCGCCCGCGCGGATCGCCTCGAAGTCGGGCTGGTAGTCGATGAATGCCCGTAGCTCGCGGGTGATCAGGTACTCCCAGTTCCTGCTGATCCTGGTCATCATGTCGGCGTCGGGCCCGGGCGGCGGGTCGAGCAAGAACGCGATCTGGTCGCCATTAAGGCCCCCGGTGCGCTGCATAAATTCAGTGAACGCGACCCGCCAGCCATCGGCAGCAAGCACCTGGAGGATCTCTTCGAACTCCCCGAGCAGCGTGCCGGAAGGCAGCAGCCGGGGCAGCGGCGGCTCGTGCGCCACCACGACAGGGAACGCCGACGGGTACCGTGCCGCGAGGTCCAGCGCGATCGTGGCACCCCCGCTGTTCCCGAATACCGCCGCCGACGACAGCCCGCACGCACCCAGCACGGCCAGAGCATCATCGCCCTGCTGGCGCACCGACATAGCCTGAGCGGGTCCGGATAGCGTGCTCCGCGAGTTGCCCCGCCGGTCATAGCTGACCACCGTGTACGAACTGGCCAGCTTGTCCGCCATCGCCGAGTAGCAGGCGCAGTCGCCGCCGCCCCCGGTGATCAGCAGCAGCCCCGGCCCCTCGCCGCGCCGCTCGTAGTAGAGCGAGCATCCGTCGCTGTAGACCGAACCGGTCACGGTTACCGCGGCCGGGGCGGCGAGCGGCATGGCGAAGTCGCACTCAAGCCCGGTCCCGGGTACGACAGGGAAAGGACCGCTGAACACCTGCCGCACGCTGCCGACCGGCCGCCGGTGCTGGTCGGCCGCCCAGGCCAGCAGCGCCTCGTAGACGAGCATCGACTGCGCGGGCGGCGTCCGGGCCGGGTCGCGCGCCAGATGCGCGTACGCCTCCACGTGGGCAGGCTCGGTCCGCAGCGCGAGGCCCGGGAGGTCAAGGCCGGCAAAAGAAGCGGGCACCGGCCGGCACCATTCCACCGGCCCGTCGCTGTCCTCGGTGACATCCCCGTGGAACACGATGAACGGCGCCTGCGACGGCCCGTCCGGCGCTGGCACGCCCGACTCCCTGACCGCGTCAAAGAACTCGCGTGACACCGCCGGATACTCGGCCCAGTGCACATGCCGAAGCAAGCTCAGCACCTTGCGGGCCGGCACCGAACGCGTCTTTATCTCATACATCGCTGACCTCTTCCCGTTGAACCTGTCGATGAGGAACCGGGCCAGCTCGCGCCGCGCCGCGAAGTCGGCCTCCGCGTCGGTCCACCAGCCCTCGACCAGGCCGGCCGCAATACCGCCGGCACCGGGTGACAGCACCGCCTTGATGTCCGCGAGCGGCATGCCGATCTGGCGCAGTTCCGCTACCAGCCGGGCCTGGGCGAGCTGCGTCGCCGCATACCACCGGTACCCGGTCCACGGATCGACCCGGTCCGGTGGCAGCAGGCCTAGCTCGTCATAACGGCGCAGCGCCTTGGGCGACAGCCGGGACAGCCTGGCGAATTCCCCGATTCCGAACATGGCCTCAGCGTGCACCTTCCCCCCAGGTCAAGGTCAAACGGGCTCTTGCGCGCACTCCCATCCCGTTCTATCACCGGAGTTATGAGTTATATCGAGGTGCCTGGCGGGCGGGTCTGGTACAAGATCATCGGCGAGCAGCACGACGCGACCCCGCTGCTCTGCTTGCATGGCGGGCCAGGATTTGCGCATAACTACCTGGAGCCGCTCGAAGCCCTGGCCGGCCGGCGGCCGGTGATCTTCTACGACCAGCTGGGCTGCGGCAACTCCGACCGTCCCGGCGACCTGTCGCTGTGGACGGTGGACCGGTTCGTCGAGGAACTGGCCCAGGTCCGCGCCGAGCTGGGGCTGGACGACCTGCACCTGTTCGGCAGCTCGTGGGGCGGCATGCTCGCCCTGCAGTACGTGCTTGACCGCAGGCCGGCGCTACGCAGCCTCACCTTGTGCGGGAGCCCGGCCAGCATGGCGCGCTGGGCGGCCGACTGCGCAGAACTGCTCGCGCTGCAACCCGCTGACGTGCGGGAAACCATCAGCGAGCACGAAGCGAGCGGGTTTACCGCGTGCCCGGAGTACCAGGCGGCGATCCTCGGCTTCTACCGTGAGCACGTGTGCCGGCTCCACCCGTGGCCGGCCGGGCTGGAGCGCAGCTTCACGCAGGCCGGCTACGACGTGTACAACACGATGAACGGCCCGAGCGAGTTCACGGTCACCGGCACGCTCAGGACCTGGGACGTCATGGACCGTCTCGGTGAAATCTACGTCCCCACCCTGCTCATCGGCGGTCGCTACGACGAATGCCGGCCCAGCCACCTGGCCGAGATGCGCCGCCGCATCCCCGGTTCCCGGCTGGAGGTCATCGAGGAGGCGAGCCACCTGTGTTTCGCCGAGCAGCCCGCCGAGTTCATGAGCGTGATGAACGATTTTCTCTCATAACTAACGGTGGTGCTTCTACCCGTTCACGGGATTGACCACCCGCACCAGGAACAGCGGTTCGCCCGTGGGCGTGGTGATCAGCATCAGGTACGGCCGGTCGAAGGTCACCACCGGGCCGTGCGCTACGCGCACCGCCGTCGGGGAGACGCCGACCGCGGTCGCCGCGGCGGCCACCGTGCCCTTCTCACTGACCGCCATCGTGGCGTCCTGCTGGACCAGGCCGATCTGGCCCGCCCGCTGGGATATCCCGGTGAAGTTCGCCGAACCGCCGAGGGCGGGACCCATGCCGAGCGACCCCAGCAGGGCAGTGAAGCTGCCGGACGAGCTGAGCTTGACCTTCGGCATCTCGATCGAGCCGGTCTTGCCGCCGTTCTCGATGGAGGCCAGCGCGCTCGTGCTCGGCATGGCGCAGTCACTGGTCTTGGGGGCGCTTGTCGCGGGCGGGAGCAGCGCCACCATCTTGACCTTGCCGCCCTGGTAGGGGAGCGTCACGCCGGTCCAGCCGCCGGCGCTGCCGATCTGGTACCCGCCGCCGTGCAGGAACTGCGGCCTGACCCGCTGGCCTGACGCCGTCGTGAACGGCTGCGCGTAGGTCTGGCTGACCTGGAATTTCACGGCCCAGGTGGCGTTCAGGTACAGCGCGTCGGTGAGCACCCAGCCAAGGTCGTGCAGCAGGCCGGCGTTCACCAGGTGCTTGATCTGCCCGTCAGTGGCGGCCGAGACCGCCTGGTCGATCCGCCGCGCGGCCTGCGCCGGGTCGGTCAGCAGCGGAACCCGCGCGACCCCAGCCTGGTAACCGGTGGCGAGCGCGTTCAGGTAGGACTGCTTCGTGGCCAGTGACGGGTCCGCCCAGATCCTGTTGCTCTGGTTGAGCGTGACACCCGGGCCGTCCAGGCTGTTCAGCGCCTGTGTCCGCGCCTTGAGGCCGGCCAGGCTTGTCGCCGCCGGGAGCTTGAGGACCTTCGCCATCGCCTGCGCGGTCGCGCCGCGCGCGCCCTGATAGGCCATGCCGAGCGCGGTCGCCATGCTGGCCGGGGACAGCAGCAGGTTCTGCTGCGGGTCCTGCCGGCACCAGGCGCCGAGCAGGTTAAGCCCGAACTCGGTGTCGGCGGCCCCGTACGGGCGCGCGTCCGCGGCAGGTTCCGCCTGGGCGACACCACGGTTCACCGTGACTGACGCAGGCGGCTGGGCCGCATCGGCGGACGCGCACCCGGCCGCCAGCAATGACACCGCGACGATCCCGGCGCCAAACCTCATCTGTCTCCCCATGGCCATTCTGACGTTCCGGCGTGCGGAACGGTTCCTTTATTCACCCAGAGTATTCGGAAGGTGGCGCGACGGAAGCCAGCTGGCTACGACGCCTCCGTTTCCGGTTGGTCCGGATTGTCCGGCTGGCCCGCGGCGTGCGTGACCTGAACCAGGGTGTCCATCAGGGACTGCCACGCGGTGGCGAGGCTGGTGGCGGCGGTGCCTTGCAGGTCGGCGCCCCGGATGACGCCTCCGGGAGGGGGAGTCTCGGCGCCTTCGCCGTGAGTGCCGAGGGCGAGCAGGGCGGTCCGGCCGGCCTCGACAATCGCCGGATCCGTCGCCACGATGGTGACGAGCTCGTCGGTGACCTGGATGTTCATCTGCCGCCTGCCCGCCTGTTCCGGTTGCTCGTCGCTGGTTCCCTCGATATCCACGTTGCGCAGTGCTTCCGCGGCTTGGTCGAGGTCGATGCCGGCGGACGCGAGTGCCTTCGCGGCCGCGGACGTGGAATCGGTGAGCGCCGCCAGGAGCAGGTGGTGCGAGCCGACCGGCTGCGAGCCGGCCAGCCGGGCGGCCTCGGCCACGGTGGCGTCCGTGGCGGGCGTGGCCGCCACGTGCAGTTTTCCGCCGGATTCAGCAGGATCCGTGCCGCCGCTGAGCATCCTGGCCAGCGCCGCGCTGCGCGAGCCGCCGCCGTAGGCAGGGACTATGGCGAGCACTGCCGCGCGGATGGCCGGCAGGTCACCGTGCTTGGCCAAGATCTGCACGGCGACGCCGTCGCCCTCCCGGATGAGACCGAGCAGGATGTGCTCGGTGCCGATGTAATTGTGATTCAGCAGCAATGCCTCCCTGAGCCCCAGTTCCAGGACTTTCTTCGCCCGGGGCGTGAACGGGATGCGCTGCGGAGCCTCGTGTTCTCCCTCTCCGATCATCGTGATGACCTCATCACGGACACCGTCGGGCGTCAGCCCGAACTGGTCAAGGACGCGACCTGCGACGCCCTGCGGCTCGCCCAGCAGGCCGAGCAGGATGTGCTCGGTCCCGATGTAGCCGTGATGCAGGCGCCGTGCCTCTTCCTGAGACAGGACGACGACCCGCCGTGCTTTGTCAGTGAATCGCTCAAACATGAGACCAGGGTGCCGCCCCGGTTCTTATCCCGTCAATACCATGCTAATAATAGGGTCATGGATTGGGAAGACCGGCTCGATGAATGGGAGACCGAGCTTGAGCTCGCGGCGCGGTTCGAGGGGTCCGACTGGGTGACGCTGGAGAAGGCGGCGGCGGAGACCGGTGTCTCCCGTGCCGCGCTGCGGACCTGGTACCGCGCGGGGCGGATCGTGTCCCGGCTCGTGGACGGCCCGCACGGGCCGCAGCGGATGGTCCCGCTGTCCGTCGTCGCCGAGCGTGCCGAGGCCTCACCGCGCCTGCGCCGTTCGGCCGAGCGGCGCCTTTCCGACGAGGCGCAGCTGGAGATCCTCCGCTACCGCATCGACCGGCTCGAGCTCCGGGTGGAAGAACTAGAGCACCGGCTCGCTCCCTGACGCACAGGCTGGACCGCTAAGCTCGGCTGATGAGTGACGCTCGCCTGATGTGGACGTTGGTTGAGCCGGTACACGGTGTCACCTACTTCGTCGAGGAGCCGCTCGCCGCGTACGAGGCGGCCGGCTTGCGTGGTTTCTGGCGCGGCTACTTCGCCGGCAGAGCCACCCCGCTCGGCACGCGCAACCCGGCGGTGGTGACCGGCGCGCTGCAGACGTTCGCGCCCGCGTTCGTGGCCCGCGCCGTCCCCGCCGTCTACGACCTGATCACCCCCGAGGAAGCGCTGCGGGTCCGGCTGGACGGCGCGGTGACCGGCCTGCGCCGCGTCCTGGCCGGCCAGGACGCCGAGGTCGAAGCGGCGGCGGCCCAGCTCGCCGGCGCCATCCGCGATATCGACTGCTCGGGCCGGACGCTCGCCGCCGGCAACGCCGCTCTCCCCGTTCCCGAGGAGCCCTTCGCGAGGTTGTGGCACTGCGCGACCGTGCTGCGCGAGCACCGCGGCGACGGCCACTTCGCGGCCTGGACCGCCGCTGGCGTGGACGGCTGCGAGGCCACCGTGCTGCGCTGCGCGATCGACCTGAGCCGAGAGACCCTGCAGCCGATCAGGGGCTGGACCGACGACGAGTGGGCGGACGCGCAGGGCCGCCTGGCAGGCCGTGGTCTGCTCAACACGGACGGCACGGTCACCGATGAAGGCCGTGACCTGCACGCCGAGGTGGAAGCGGCCACCGACCGCGCCGCCGCCCGTCCCTGGGCCGGAATTTCAATACCAGAACTAACACGCCTGCTTGTGCCCATAGCCCAAGCCTGTGCCGCCGCGATGATCCGCCCCAGCCCGCTCCGCGTCCCGCCCCCCGGATCCTCGTCCGGGTCGATTGCGTAACTGAGTTCGCTAGGCCGGGTCAATCGCGCAATTGACCCGGGTGGCGCGCGTCCGCCAGGGGCCGATCTCGCATAACGAGTCTCAGCCGCTAACTGGCGTAACATCCGCTGTCTGGTAGGCACCCTCGCCGTGTTCGCTGAGGTCCAGGCCGGTCGCTTCCTCGTCGGCGCCCACCCGCAGGCCCACCGTGTGGTCGACGACCCACAGAATGATCCACGTCATGATGAACGGATAGACGATCCCGGCCACGGCGAGCACGAGCTGACGCCCGAACTGGGTCAGGCCGCCCGCCTCGCCCGCCGCGTTCACCGCGAGGCTGGCGAACACGCCGGTCAGGATCACGCCGACCAAGCCGCCGACCATGTGCACACCGACGACGTCGAGCGAGTCGTCGTAGTGGAAGATGTCCTTCAGGTTCACGGCTCCGTAGCAGAGCAGCCCGGCGGCCAGGCCGATGAGGATCGCCGCCCACGGCTGCACATAGCCGGATGCGGGCGTGATGGCGGCCAGGCCCGCCACCGCGCCGGCTGCGATGCCGATACCGGACGGCTTGCCCTTGCGCCACCACTCGAGGGCCATCCAGGCCAGCATCGCGGCGGACGCGCCGAGTTGGGTGTTCACCAGGGCGTAGCCGGCCACGGTACCGGCCGAGTTCGCGCTGCCGGCGTTGAAGCCGAACCAGCCGAACCACAAGATCCCGGCACCCAGCAATACCAGCGGCACGTTGTGCGGCCTGTCCAGCGGGTGCTGCCGGCGCAGGTAGATCGCCGTCGCGAGCGCGGCGGCACCGGCCAGTTCGTGCACTACGGACCCGCCGGCGAAGTCGATCGCGTGCAGACCGCCGGTGCCCAGGATCCCGCCGCCCCACTCGGCGTGCGCGAACGGGGAGTACACGATCAGCGACCACAGGCCGATGAAGACCAGGTAGCCGCGGAACCGCATCCGCTCGCTGAACGCGCCCGCGATCAGAGCCGGCGTGATCACCGCGAACTTCATCTGGAACGCCATGTACACCAGCGACGGAATCGTCGGCGCGTAACTGTTCGGCGCGCCGTTCACGTCATGCAGCATGACGTTGTTCAGGCTGCCGATGATCCCGCCCCAGTGGTTCGCGCCGAAGGCCAGCGAATAGCCGATGATCACCCACAGCAGGCTGATCATGCCGATGGCGATGAACGACTGGACCATCGTCGTGACGACGTTCTTGGCCCCGACCAGGCCGCCGTAGAACAGGGCGAGCCCGGGCATCATGAACAGCACCAGCGCTGTCGAAGTCAGCATCCAGGCGGTGTCACCGGCATTGATATGCATGCCATTACCTCCGACGGCGCGGGACGTCGTTGTCCCGCTTTGCCGGGGTTTACGTTAGCGGTGACATGGGGGAAGCACCAAGGCACGTTTTGATAAACGAGCTTTCTTGCCCTCGCGCAGTGACTCGACGGTCTTGACCAGGCGTGCCGCGCGGGTCTCCGGCTTCTTGGCTTCCTCGACCCAGCGCACCC
>DASXDG010000476.1:0-23540 GCA_036490795.1 Streptosporangiaceae bacterium | reverse complement strand
TCGCCGGATCGCCGCCGAATGCCTCGATGTTGTCGCGTATCCATTCCAGCGCGGAGCGCAGATCCAGCAGCCCCGCGACGCCTGACTCCTCGAACGAGTCGCTGGGGACTTGCAGGTAGCCAAGCACGCCGAGACGGTGATTGACGGTCACCACCACGGCGTCGTGACGGCTGGCCAGCACGTCCCCGGCGGTCAGCTCGGTCGATCCCGATCCCCACGCGAAACCGCCTCCATGCAGCCAGACGAACACCGGTGCGCGGCGGCCGGCTGACAGGTCACGGGTCCATATGTTGACGGACAGGCAGTCCTCGGAGAAACTGGCCTGGCTGTCAACGCCGGCGTATGAGCGCCACAGGGCCGAACGCTCGAAAGCCGCCCGCTCGGCGGCGGTGAGCGTCGGCGGGCAGGCCGGCCCGAACTCCGTGGCCTCGCGCGTCCCGGACCACGGCTGAGGTCGCGCAGGCGCAAGGAAGCGCCCTTCTCCCCAGGTCGGGGCCCCGTACCGGAGTCCGAGAAACGCCATCGCCCCGCCGCAGGCTCGCCCCGCGACGAGGCCGCTTTCCGTCACCACGACAGGAGCACGCGACATGTAATGCGACGTCCGGGTTCGGCAGCGGCCGGAAGCAAGGTATCCAGATCTCGTCGCGAACGTGCAGGAAGTCAACCTCGACCCGCATCTGCTCGTGCACGTCCGATACGTCGCAGCCGATGATGTTCGCGAACATGTAATAACCCTCGTCGAGCCGCACGACGGCTGCGACATAGGGCACACGGAACGCGGGCGAGGGCGCGCGCCAGATGACCGTCCAGCTATAGACATCCCCCAGCCCGAGGCTGGGCTGCCATTCGAGTGCCCGCGACATGCAGCGCCGGCAGGAGAAGACCGGGTCAAAATTGGCCAGGCCGCACGCCGTGCACCGCTGATATATCAGCTTTCGCTCCCGGCACGCCGACCAGAACGGTGCGGTCAGTTCCCCGGGCTGCGGAACCGGAACGATTTCCGGATCGTCATAGATACTCGTCATGACCCCTCCCGGCCGAGAATGACGACATCGGAGAAGAGCGAGGCGGAGCCGCCGTTCGAGCAGAGCACGGCGCTCGCATCCGGAACCTGCCGGGAGGAGCACGTTCCCTGGATCTGCTGAACGCCGCGGATCACCCGCTGCAAGAGCTGAGCGGTCCCGCTGTGGCTGTACGACATCAGCCCGCCGTCCGTGTCCACCGGGTATTTCGAGCCGTAGTCGAGATTTCCGTCCATGACGAAATCTCCGCCTTCGCCTGGCTCGCACAGGCCGAAGGCCTCGATCTGCCTTATCACTTCGAAGGAGAACGGGTCATAGAGCTCAAGGCAATCCATCTGGTGAATGCCGAGGCCCGCTTGCGACAGCGCGCGACGCGCCGCCCGGCGGCCGACATACCCGGCGGGCGTGTCGGAGCCGCCCAAGAACGGCTCCTCCCAGTTCACCGGGTGCATGTATGACGGCCCGATCTGGTCGGCGCCGGCTCCCAGGATGTAGACCGGGGTGCTGGTCAGGGACCTGGCCCGCGCCGCCGTGGTGACCAGCATCGCGCAGCCTCCCTCGGTCGTCGCCGCGCAGTCCAGGCGGTGGAACGGATCCGCGATCATCGGCGAGGCCAGGACGTCCTGGGCCGTGAAGGGCCCGCGGCCGGAATAGACGGCGTCGGGGTTCTCGCTGCCGTTGTTCCTGATTGTGGCGGCTACCGTGGCGATGTGTTCCGGCTTGGTCCCGTACGTCAGCATGTGGCGGCGCGCGACGAACGCGAAATGCGCGGCCGTGTACAGTCCGAACGGCGCGACGAATTCGTGGCTGGGGCGCGTCCACGGGGCGGTCATCGAGGCATCGCCGTGGACCCCGGCGCCCCCGGCGACCAGGAGGACCGATTCGCAAAGACCGCAGGCAATGGCCGCTGCTGCCTCGAGCAGTCCGCGGATGCCCGCCCTGGTCGTGGACGACCACACCGGCCCGATACCGAGGGCGTACGTCAGCTCCTTTGACATCTCGCCGACGATGCCGTCAATGTCGGCACGCTCGATGCCCGTTCCCGTGATCAGCAGGCGTGCCGCCTCAAGGGAAATGCTCTGCGTCGTGTGCCCCTCCAGGCGCCTGGCCTGTCGGGTATTGCATGCCGCGGCGATCGCGACATCGGAATATGGATGCACTCAGATCACCAGCTCCGCCATGGCCACCGCATGCGTTACCACCAGTGCAAGACCCTGCGGCGGACCATATCCAGGCCGAGCACGAGCACGACGCCCACCGCGGCGAGGATGAAGACGACCGCGAACGTCAAGTCGGCGTCCTGGGTGTTGATCGCCGCGATCAGGATCCCGCCGATGCCGTTCGATCCGGTGAAGAGCTCCGCGGTGACCGTGCCGGTAAGGCCGAACGCGATAGCGTTCGGTATCTGGCTGAGCGTCCAGACCAGGACGAACGGTCCCCGTATCTTGAGCATGATGCTCGCGGAACGCGCTCCGAGCAGGGACGCTAGCTGCAGCATTTCCTTGGGTACCGACGACCCGCCTTCGCACGCGTTATAGAAGATGACGAAGAAGACGATGATGAACGCCACAATCGAATCCGATACGGCCGAGGAAGCCGCGATCAGCACGATGATCGGGATCACGGTGATCTTCGGGATGGCGTTCAGCAGCGTGAGCAGCGGCCGGGATATCTGATTAAGCAGCTCCCAGTGGCTGCAGAGCAGTCCGAAGATACCGCCGAGGAGCACCGCCGCGGCGGTGCCGCCTAGCGCCGCGAAGACAGTCCGTCCCAGTGGCGCCCAGATCGCCGGGGTGTTCGCGGTGCCGACGACGAGCCTCCCGATCTCGTTCGCGCAACGCTCCGGCGAGCTGATGAAGAACGGGTCGGCCCAGACGATGCCCCGCCTGATGCCGGGTATCGACGGTCCCCATTGCCATATCGCGAGCACGGCACCGCAGATGACGACTTGCCACAGCAGCGGCTTTCTCAGTGCGACCGCGAGAACGGTCCGGGTTTCCTGGCCGTCTTCGCTTTTGGCCGTGCCGACGCGATGCCGGATGGCTGTCTGCGTCATATGCCGTCGGTCTCCCTTACCTAGCGCCGTCCGGAATGAGTCCGCCGCCGCATCGCGCCCCGGTCCGCGAGCCACCTGGTGGGTCCCTGCAAAGGCAACGGTACACGACGTATCCGATGAACGCAATGGGATACGTCGGATGGCCCAGGTCAGAGGATTGCCACCGGATTCACTGGTGACCCGGTGCCGTTCTTAATACGCAGCACGGTCATCATGAAACAGAATTCCCATCTGCCCGCCTCCGCGCAGCGTGCGGCCAGGTCTTCCAGGTACAGGTTGTCGATGAGCCACAGGCCCATAGCTGAGATCGCTACCGCGTGAATCGGCGTCACGACTCCCGCGATCCCGGAAGGCCGCGCGTCATTGACCCCGTCCGAGCCGAGTACCGACACGGCCCGCTCGTGAATCCAGCGAACGCAGTCGACGTACATACCAGGCCGGGCAGAACCGGGCTCGCCCTCAGCCGGTCGCGGGACAGTGTCGTCATCGCGGCCAGCCCGCACGAGCACTATGTCGCCCTGCCGCACCTCGCAACCCTGCTCACGGCAGCATGCGGTCAGCTCATCGGGCTGGACAATCCCGATCCGGTCCGATCCGAGCGCCTTGCGGGTCCTAGGCACGTCGAGGAGCACACCCCGTCCCATGATCCCGTCCTTGGCGATTTCCACGCTCCCGGCGGTCGCGCCGCGCCTGCCGTCAACCCGTCCGGCCGGGATGCCGTTGTACATGCGCCTATTCCAGAAAACATGCGACAACGCGTCTAGGTGCGTGGTCCCGTACCCATGGAATTCCAGGCCGATCCAGTCGCTGGCCAGACCCTGGCCCTCAGCCGGCGCCGCGTCACCGCTTTGCGTCATGAAGTGCAGCATCGGCGAACCGAACTCCGGGCGGTCCCGCGGCGAGAGCGTACGGCCCAGGCCGATCGCCTCGCCATCGCGCACCAGCAGGGCAGCGTCACGGCGGGTCGCCGCAGTCAGGTAGTTGAGCGTGCCGAGTTGGTCATCGGGGCCCCAGCGGCCCCAGTTAGACAGGCTGTCGATCAGTCCGGCCACGTAATCGCTGTCCGCCATCATCGCACTTCCATAACCGATAGTTTTCAGGTACTGACGGCTGCTCTCATGCAGTGAGACCGTTACTCGCCGCGATAAACGGGCTCGCGATTCTCGCGCATCGCAGCCACGCTCTCGCGATAGTCGGCGCTACTTTGCAGGGTGCGCTCCCGGCACATGGCGCTCACTCGCGTTTCCAGGATTTCGAGATGCACTCGCTTCGAGCGCACGATGGTCCTTATCGCCAGCGGCGGATTCTTGATCACCTGCCTGGCGAGTTCCGTAGCGACGTCCAGGTGATGGCCTTCGTCCGCCAGGCGATTCACCAGACCCCGGTCGAATGCCTCCCGCGCATCGCACATGCGGCCGGTAAGCGCCATGTCGTCGGCGAATGCCCCCGAGGTCCGGACTCGCAGGTACTCCCAGAGCGACGATCCATCGAGCCCTCGCGGAACCTCGGCGATCTGGAATCGCGCGCTGCTGTCGGCCACGACCAGATCGCTGGTGAGGACCAGGATGAGTCCCGCGCCCACCGCGTAGCCGTGCACGGCGGCGATTATCGGTTTGTAATTGAAAAACCGCGACAGCAGCACGGTCGACCTGGGCGCTCGCGTCACGCCGCGGGCGTCCAGCGTCCCCACCCGCTCCTTGTAGTCGGCGCCGCTGCAGAATGCGCTGCCCTCGCCGGACAGTATGCCGATGTCGGCGGTCTCATCCTGATCGAGCTGGTAAACGGCATCGGCCAGCTCATCGAGAAGCTTCCCGTTGATCGCGTTCAGCTTCTCGGGTCGATTCAGCCGAATCGAAGCGATTCGGTCCCGGACTTCATAAGAGACAAGCGTCATCGTTCAAGGGTCCTATCCTAGGCAGCGCGCATCCTGCCATTCGACGCTCAGGCGCTGCGTATTAGCCTGCGTGCGATCATATTCCGCATGATCTCCGACGTTCCGCCGCCGACGAGAGCGACCCGGCTATCGCGGAAATGCCGTTGTATCGGGAATTCGTAGGTGTAGCCGTATCCGCCGAATATCTGCATTCCGCGGTCAGCGCACCGGACCCAGGCCTCCGACGCGAACGTCTTGACGACCGCGGCGTCGGTCGGGTCGGCCTGGCCCGCCACGACCTGGTCGGCGAGATTGTAGAGGGCGCTCCTGGCGATCTGCAGGTCGATGCGGATGTCGGCTAGCTTGTGCTGCACGGCCTGGAACGAGGCGATGGCGCTGCCGAACTGCTCGCGTTCCTTCGCGTACTTGACCGCTAGTTCCAGGATCTCAGTCATGGCGCCGACGGCGCGCGCCGCGATGGTCAGGCGTTCGCGGACTAGGTGCCCGCGCAGTACCCGCCAGCCGTCGCCCACGTCGCCGAGCACGCTTTTCACCGGAACGAGGACATCGGTCCAGCGCACCTCATAGACACCCACCGACCAGTACCCGATCGTATCGATCAGGCTCGTCTGGATGCCCTCGGACCGCGCGTCGGCAAGGAATGTAGTGACCCCGGAATGCCGCTCAGAGGTCGAGCCGGTGCGCGCGGCGAGAAGCACGACATCCGCATACGCGGCGCTGGAGGTGAATACCTTGGTCCCGTTCACTCGCCACGCGTCTCCCTCGAGCACGGCGCGAGTCTGGATCGCCGCGGCATCCGACCCCGCGTTAGGCTCGGTCATCCCGATCGCGAGTACGCACTCCCCCGAGAGAAGCCGCGGTATCCACATTTCCTGCTGCTCGGTGGTGCCGACGGTGACCAGGAGCTGCAGGCCGTACATCGTCCGGCCGACCAGATGGGCCAGTCCCTGGTTATACCGGCCGAGTTCCTCCATCATGATCGTCACGTCGACCATGTCCCCGCTGCCGCCCCATTTTTCCGGCATGCCCACACCGAGATAGCCGAGGCTGCCTAGCTGGCGCAGCAACTCCAGCGGCGGAGACTTTCCCTCGTCTTGACGCCGCACCAGGTCCGGCGGGGACTCGGTAAGCAGGAAGTCACGGATTCCCTCCCGCAGCATCTCCCGTCCGACTTGTGACGCGGCCATGCATAACCTCCACTCAGGAATGAACTAGCTCGAGCCTTCCTTGGTGCCCGCCCCCTCCTCGGGGGGTCGCGCAGACTCCCAGACCTCCTGCCACACCGCGGAATAGAGCTCCCCGTACTCGGGGCCGGACCGAAGCTCAAGCAGGTTCCTCGGGCGCTCGAAGCCACATTCGACGGTCGAGCGGATACGTCCTGGCCTGCCGGTGAGAACGCAGATCCGATCCGAGAGCGATATCGCTTCGGCTACATCGTGAGTCACGATGATGACCGTCTGCCCAAGCCGCTCGACGATGTCGAGCAGGTCTTCGTGAACATCAACGCGCGTCGGCTCGTCGAGCCCAAGGAACGGCTCGTCGAGGAGAAGGAGCCTGGGTAGCGGCGCTATCGCCATCAGCAGAGCGACCCGACGGCGCATCCCACCGGACAACTCGCGCGGAAAAGCATGCCGAAAGTCGCTCAGCTTGGAAAGCTGAAGCAGCGAATCGATCCGCTCCTTCTTCTCCTGTGCCGAGATATCGATATATTGAAGCCCGAATGCCACGTTCTTCTCGACGGTCCGCCAGGGCAGGACCGTGTCCTTTTGGAACACCACCGACAAATCGCGCTGCCTTGGCTTCCGCTGCCGCCCTTCGGCCTCGTCACGCGCGATGTTCCAGACGACCTCGCCCTTGGTGGGCGTCAGCAGGCCCGCGATAATGCTGAGCAAGGTTGACTTACCCGAGCCACTTGGCCCCACCAGCGCCAGGATCTCACCCGTCTTGACGGATAGATCGAAATCGCTGAGAGCGAGCACCCCGTTACCGTAGCGGTATGTAACACCATGCACGCTGAGTATCCAGGGCTGACCGGTGCCAGCGGGCGGCGCGTCAGCGGACGAATCCAGCGCCGTGATGTGTTCGCCTGACCTCACGCCTGACCTCGCTCTCATTTTCTTCCGTCTGCTCCCCGTGGGAGCCGCGGAGGGTATTTCCGCAGGCTACCCCTCCGTAGCCCGGCTGCGTCCAGAGCACCGGTTAAGCGTCAGCTTCCGTTGACGAGGCTCGTCGCCTTGTTCCAGAAGTCCATGTTGACGTGGTTGGCGTAGCTAAGCCGGTCATCATTGACGTTGATGTTGGGCAGATGCCAGCTCGCGTACGCACTCAGTGACGTCTTCCAGTCAGCGGCCGAGATGTAGCCATCCGAGGCCGAGTAGAGCGGCTTGTCGTAGGGCACCTGGGCCGAGATGCTCGCTCGCTCGGAAGCAGGAATGACAGGAGAGCCCGCCAGCACCGATGCGATCTGGCTCGCCGAGGCATGATCCAGCCAGGTGTCGGCCCGGCGGATGCCCGCCACAAACCGGCTGACGCCGACCGAATCGCTGCCGATCTTGGTCTGCAACCCCCAGAAGACCGAGCCGACAACATCCGACGGATTGAGCGCGGCCTGGCTGGCCTGGTCCACGCCGAGGTTGAGCACCCGGACCTTGTTGTCCCCCAGGTAGCTCGCGTAGGTGTCCAGCAGGCCGATGGCGGCAGTTGCCTGGCCCGACAGCACCTGGGAGACCTGCGCGGTGGCATCGGTCACCGGTACCGGGGTGATGGGCTTCCCCCCGTGCGACGTGACGTAGTTCGAGTACGCCAAGACGGCACCATATGTAGCGCTGCCCACGCCCACGACGGTGATCTTCTTGCCGCTGAGGTCCATGAGGCTCTTGATCGGTGAGTTGTACGGGACCAGGATGCTAGTGAAGGCGGAGTCAGGGACCAGTTCGTCCACGATCTCGGTGGCGTGACCCTGCAATGCCGGCGGAAACGAGCTGGTCGCCCCGGTGACCGCGAGATCCACCCGGCCAGCAGCGACATCGGTCGTCGTTAGCACGCTTCCAACGACCTCGACATTGACGTTGACGCCCGCATCCTTGAAATAGCCGTTCTGCTGAGCAATGAGGATGGCCGCGGCGTAGGCAGACACGTTCGTCAGCGCAACCGAAATGGTCGGTGTCTGCGAGCTTTTCGAGGTGGACGTACCCGAAGAATTCGACGAGCCCGAGCTCGAACTACATGCAGAAACGATCAGGGCAACGGCACCGATGGCACCGATGGCGAGCGCAGTTCTCTGACGGGAGGCCGAATGAGGCACGGTCAAGCGCCTAGGGCTGGCGGGTTGTCGAGTCATTGGGATCTTCACGTTTATGCACCTCTCTGTGCCGAGACTCAGCGGTTTAACCGAAAGTAAGAGGAATGCGTCGGGCCATATGCGGTCCATGAGAAGTAGGTGGACTCGGCGGACAATCCTGGTGCCTGGTAGCCCGTGCCTCGCAGCGCCCCTCATCCGCTGTGCCGCCGGTCCCTGGAGGGCGCTGGCGGCGGCCGCTCGCTCGCGATGTGCGCAGGCCCGGGGCCTGCCGGTCCGCGTGGACGGATCCTGTCGAGCTGAGCATGCAAGGAACGTACACGGTGAATTCGCTGTAGTCAAGTGTATACCTCGGGTCCGGCGGAGTGGCCCGCAGCATCGGTATACACCGTTGACACAGGTAACGTCGGGCGAGGTCGGGCGAGGTCGCCGAACCGGCCGGAGGCGGTTCGCGTGATCGCGCCGCGCCCCGGACGCTGAAGGATGCCAAAGCGTAGCGACTGCGGTTTTCGCGGCTAGATGCGCTGACGCGGCGGGCGGGATCGGTCACCGCGATCCGCTCGCAAGGCGCCGGGCGCGCACCGCTGCTCCGTCAGCGGTCCCGGAAACCACGCCCGGCAACGCCATCCAACAGGAGACTTCGACACCGTATCCCGCGGATACTACGATGTACGGCGTGGCCAATACATCTTCCACGGGAGACCGGGGTAAGCGGCGGATCCCGCAACGCCGCGGTGCCGAGGCATACGAGCGCATCCGGGAGATGATTCTGGATGCCCAGCTCCCTCAGGGTTCGATGCTCACCGAGGCGGGACTGGTCCGCGAGCTGGAAATGAGCCGTACACCCGTCAGGGAGGCCCTGCACCGGCTTGAGCTCGAACACTACCTAGGGTCCGTCCCCGGCATCGGATATATCGTGGCCGAGCTCGGTGAGCACGACATGATTAACGCCTACAAAGTGCGCGCAGTTCTCGAGGGACTGGCCGCCGAGAGCGCCGCGATTTCCGCCAACCGAATGGATCTTGCGCGGCTGGAGGACCTCTATGATGCGATGGCAGAAGCTTGGGAGCGCGGAGACGACGCGGAACTCGCGCGGCTGAACGGGGATTTCCATCGGGCGATCGCGTCGGCAAGCAACAACAGCTACGCCGAGGGCATGCTAGATGACATTCGCGATGTCTTCGAACGATTCCGGGCCACCGCTCTCGCCGCACCCCGACGGCGTGAGGAAGCGCACGCGGAACACGGTGAGCTGATCGCCGCCCTTAAGGCGCGGGACGGCGAACGCGCCAAGAAGCTCGCGATTGAACATGTCCACCGGGCGCTCGAAGTGCGCCGGGGGGATTCCGAGCACCAGCACAAGCCGCTCTAGCCAGGTTCCGCGGGCCGGGTTGCGAGCCTGGCCGGCTCTGGGAGACAATAATTCCCTGGCGATGAAGCTCGCCACAACCGCGCGTCGCAGGTCGCGCTGATGGCTTCTACCCCTTGTTTGCGGCTTTCCGGCCTTACGGGTAGGAGGAATCAGTATGGACGAGGCGCTGGGTCCGCCAGGCAATGATCGTGGGGCCGCACGGTGAGTGCGGCCGTCCCGATCCCGCTCATCCAGCTTCTGCAGGTCCTGACTGTTGCGCTGGCCGCGCCTGGGCTGACGGGTGTCATCGCGAAGGTGGAGGCGCGGCTGCAGGGCCGGCGCGGGCCGCGGGTGCTGCAGCCGTATTACGACCTGGCCAAGCTGGTCCGGAAGGAGTCGCTGGCTCCTGAGGGTGCGAGCTGGTTCTTCCTCGCTGCGCCGCTGGTCGCGGTCGCGGCTTACCTGACGATCCCGCTGCTGATCCCGGTGCTGACCACCTACGGCCTGCCGCTGGGTTACCTGGGGGACATCCTGGGCGGCGGTTTCCTGCTGTCGCTGGCGAGTTTCGTCATCGCGGCCGCCGCGCTGGAGACGGGCAGCCCGTACGCGCAGCTGGGGTCGAGCCGGGCCAAGACGTTCTCGGCGATCACCGAGCCGGTCGTGCTGTTCGTCGTGTTCACGGTGGCGCTGCTGACCGGTACTGACCTGCCGTACCACATGGCCGCCGTCGTGCGGTCTTCTGCCGGGCAGGTGATCAGGCCCGCGCATCTGCTGGCGTCGGCGGCGCTGTTCATGGTGATCCTGCTCGAGACTGGCCGGATTCCGGTGGAGACGCATACCGGCACGAACGAGTTCGGGATGATCGAGGAAGCCCGCTCGTTCGAGCATTCGGGCCCGTACCTGGCGCTGCTGAGGTGGGGCGGCGAGCTCAAGCAGTTCATCTTGTTCACGATCCTGGCCGATGTGTTCGTCGTGCCGTGGGGGCTGGCCTCGACGCAGCGGCTCGGTGACGTGGTCCTGGCGATAGCGGCGCTGCTGGCGAAGGCGGTCGCGGTCGGGTGCGTGGTCGCCGTGATCGACGACTCGTTCGCGAAGCTGCGCCTGTTCAAGATCACTGAGTACGCGTCTGCCGCGTTCCTGCTGGCGGTGCTCGGCGTCTTTACTATGTACCTTGGGGGCGGGTGATGAGTTCACCAGGTGTGTACGACGGCGCCGCGGACGTCATAGCGGCGCTGATGCTGCTGCTGGAGTTCGGGATGCTGCGGCAGGCGCTGGTCCGGGACCAGGTCCGGTTGTACGCGGCTCAGTCGGCGCTGATTTCCGTGCTCGCCATCGTCATCGCCGCGGACCGGAACCTACCCGACCTGTACGCGCTGGCCGCGCTGTCCGGCACGCTGAAGGTGGTTGTCGTGCCGCTGGTGCTGCGCCGCCTGCTCGGCAGCCCGGACGGGGAGGAAACGCCTGGTGTCGCGGGCAGCTACACGCTGAGCCCGGCCAGCGCGGTGCTGGCCGCGATCGGCCTGGCCGCGTTCGGATTCTTCAGCTTCGGGTCGCTGGGCATCTCCAGCCCGGAGGCGCCGGCAACCGCGCTGGCGATCGCGGGCGCCATGGTCTTCGTCGCTTTCGGGCTGATGATCGTGCGCCGTGATGTGGCCTCCCAGGCGATCGGGTTCTTCTCGCTGGAGAACGCGATATCGCTGGCGTCGCTGGTGGTGGCCGCGGGCCTGCCGCTGCTGCTGGAGACCGCGTTCCTGTTCGACCTGCTGCTGGCCGTGGTCGTGTTCGCGATGCTGATCCGCGCGCACCACGCGCGTTCGGAGTCGCTATCGACCGCCGATCTGACCAAGCTGCGCGGATAGGCGGCCGGACCATGATCGGTGTCATGCTGGCCCTGCTGGCCGTCCCGCTGGCCGCGGGGATCGCGAGTTTCTTCGGGCCGGCCCGGGCCGGCGCCGGGATCACCGTCACATCGGGCATCGCGTGCTTCGGGCTCGTGCTGGCACTGATCCCGCACGTCGCGCACGGGACGGTCAGCTACCTGTCGTACCTGAGGGCCGACGCTGTGAGCGGTGTCTTCCTGCTCGCGACCGCCTTCCTGTACGCGGCGGTGGCGGTGTACGCGGTCGGCTACCTGCACGGCCGGAGCGACGTGTACGCGCGCCGCTTCTATCTCGGCTTCAACATATTCGCGTGGGCGATGCTCGCCGCTCCGCTGATGGGCAGCCTGGCACTGCTGTGGATCGCGATCGAGGTGACCACGGTCGTCTCGGCGCTCCTGATCGCGATCGAGGACACGGACGGGGCAGCCGAGGCATCGTGGAAATACGTCCTGATCGCATCGGCAGGCCTGGGTCTCGCCCTGCTGGCCACGATCTTCGCCTACTACGCCGGCGCGCAGGTCCTCGGCGTGCATTCCGACCTCGCGATCGGACCGCTGCTGCGGGCAGGCGGACGGCTCCCCGCGACTCCGGTGCGGCTGGCGTTCCTGCTCGCGGTCCTGGGCTACGGCACCAAGGTCGGCCTGTTCCCGGTGCACACCTGGCTGCCGGACGCCCACTCCGAGGCGCCCACGCCGGTGTCCGCGCTGCTGTCCGGTGCGCTGCTGGCCACCAGCTTCTACGCGATCTTGCGGTTCTACCAGGTCGCCGCCGCCGCGCTCGGCAGCGGCTTCCCCCGCGACACGCTGCTCGCGTTCGGGATCGCATCGCTGCTGCTGGCTTCGCTGTACGTGTTCGGCCAGCGGGACGTGAAACGGTTCCTGGCCTATTCCAGCGTGGAACACATGGGCATCCTCGCGATCGGGGTGTCCTTCGGGGCGCCGATCGCGCTGGCGGGCGTGATGCTGCACGTGATGGCGCACGCGGCCGCGAAGGGCAACGCGTTCATGGGTGCCGGGGTGCTCACGGTCAAGTACCGGACCAAGCAGATGGCCGCGATGCGGGGCGGGCTGGCGCTGCTGCCGTGGAGCGGTCCGCTGTTCCTGCTCTCGATCTTCGCGCTGTCCGCGTTCCCGCCGTCCGGCATCTTCCGCAGCGAGTTCCAGATCGTCGCCGGCGGCCTGGCTAGTGGCAACTATGCGGCCGCCGCGGCGCTGGTCGTCCTGGTGACGGTCGCGTTCTTCGGGCTGGCCACCGCCGCGACCAGCATGCTGCTGACATCGCCGCCGCAGCCGCCGCAGCCGCCGCGGTCCGGCACCAGGCAGGCGGCGCAGGCCCCCGCCCAGGAACAGGTCCCGGCGCGCGGGGAACCCAGCGTGTGGATGGTGGTCCCGGTGCTGGCCGGGGTGGCGGTCCTGCTGGTGCTGGGCGTGCACCCGCCGGGCGAGATCACCGGCCTCATCACGCGGGCGGCGGCGCAGCTGGGGGGTACGCCATGACCATCACCGGCACCGAGACCAGCGTGGCGGCGCTGTGGGACGCGCTGGACTCCAGGATCGCCCGTGGCGGCAGGTTCGCGGGCCTGTCCGCTGCTCACCGCAAAGGGGCCCTGACGCTGTCCGTCCACGTCGACGCGCCCGGCGGGGTCGACACCCTTGAGACGGTGCTGCCGGCGGGCGCGGCCGGGTACCCGGCACTGACTCCCCGGCTGAGTGCCGCCTTCTGGTACGAGCGGGTGATTCACGACCAGACCGGAGTCGTCCCGGACGGACACATCCGGCTTGCCCCGCTGATCAGCGGGGCAAGCCCGCACGATCACGCGCTGCCCCGTCATGTTTCGGGGTACGGGCTGTTCACGATCCCGCATGGCCCGGTCCGCTCCGGCGTGTTCGAATCCATGGAGTACCTGGTCGAGACGCCGGGTGAGGCGATCCCGCACCTGAACATGCGGATCTTCTACAAGCACCGCGGCATCGCCGGCCGGTTCACCGGGATGCCGTCGGCCGACGGCGTGCTCCTGGCCGAACGGGCCGAGGGCATCGCATCTGTCGCGCACGCCCTGGCCTTCTGCCACGCGATCGAGACGATCGCCGGCTGCCAGGTGCCGGCCGAGGCAGCGCTGGTCCGCGTGATACACGCTGAGCTCGAGCGCATCGCCAACCACCTCGATGTCGCCATGCGGCTCGCTGACGCGGCGGGGCTTGCCGTCGCCACGGCACGTTTCGCGTTGCATAAAGAGCGGGTGATGCGGCTTGTCAGCAGGCTGTGCGGCAACCGGTTCGGCCGGGGAGTCGCCGTGCCCGGCGGCATCTCCGCGTTCCCGCGCGAGCATCCCGCCGCCCTCCTGCCGGAGCTGCGCCAGCTGGAAAAACAGGTCAGCTCGGACGCGGGCGTGCTGATGGGCACGTCCTCGTTCCTGGACCGGCTGCGCGGCACCGGCCCGCTGCCCGAGGACCGGGCCCGCGAGCACGGCGCCCTGGGCCCGATCGGGAAGGCTTCCGGCTGCTCCGATGACGCCCGCCGTACCCGTCCCTATGACGCTTACCCGCTGCTGGGTGTCCAGGCCGCCCCGGCACACCGGAACGGGGACGCGCTGGCCCGGCTGCGGGTCCGCGTCGAGGAGGCGGCCCAGGCTTTCCGCCTGATCCGGGAGGCCGCCGGGGAACTGCCCGGGCACCTTGGCCCGGCACCGCCGGTCCTGCGCAGCGTGCCTGACGGACGCGCCGTGGGCTGGGCGGAAGCCCCGCAAGGGGAGGTCATCTACGACGTGAGCACCGAGGACGGGCAGATTACGTGCTGCCAGCCGCGGTCGGCGTCGTTCCACAACCTCGTGCTCATGCACGAGGTTTTCACCGGTGACATCCTGACCGACTTCCCGTTCATCGAGGCCAGTTTCGGCCTGTCTGCCGCGGGGGCAGCCCTGTGATTTCCGGAGAGGCGGGACAGTGAGCGTCTGGGTCCTGCGCGGGCTGCGCGACGGTGTCGCGACCACGCGCTGGCCGCGCCGGCCTGACACATACGCGGACAGCTGGCGCGGCCCGGCAACCGTCCGCCCCGGGGCCGGGGTTGGCTCTGTGACCGGGACCGGCGGCCTGTGCCCGGCCGGGGCGATCGAGGACCGCGATGGCGTGGTGCGCGTGGACCAGGGGAAATGCATCCTCTGCGGGCGGTGCGTGGCGGAGAGGCCGGACGTGTTCGCGTGGTCGGCCGGGGCTACCGGCCCGCGTGCGGCAGCGGTGACGCGGCGGGCTCTTATCGTCCCTGAAACCCCGGAGACCGGCCAGGCCATCGCCGCGGCCCGTACCGCCCTGGCTGCCAGGACCGCGGCACTGCGCCGTAGCGTCCACATCCGCCATGTGGACGCGGGTTCAGACGGCAGCGAGGAATGGGAAATCCAGGCGCTGCTCGGCCCGGTCTACGACATTCACCGTCTCGGTATCTTCTTCACCGCCAGCCCCCGGCACGCGGACGTGCTGCTGGTGACCGGGTGCGGTGCCGCGGGGATGACCGGGCCGCTGCGCACCACCTACGACGGGATGCCCGATCCGAAGGTGGTCATCGCCGTCGGGACCGACGCTGCCAGCGGCGGCCTGCTCGGCGACCGGCTGAGCGGGGTGCCGTCCGGGGTGCCGTCCGGGGTGCCGGTCGACGTGCCGGTCGACGTGTGGGTGCCAGGGAGCCCGCCATCGCCGTTCGCGATACTGAACGCTCTGCTGATCGCTACCGGCAGGCTGGGCAGCCAGCGGGAGCAGAGGCAGTGAGCGGGCTCTTCGCGGCAGGGCTGATCCTCCTGGCAGCCGCCGCCGCGGCCGGCTTCATCAGGCCGGGAAACCGCTGGATCCGCGGCGCGCCTTACCTGACCGGCGCGGCAGGTGCCGCGTGCCTCGCGGCGGCCGGCGGGTTCGCGCTGGCAGGCCGCATGGTTCAGCTGCACGTAGCCGGGTGGCTCGGTCAGCCCGCCGGTTCCGGGCCAGTGCCTGGCCTCGCCGCCGACCGGCTGTCCGGCATGTTCCTGGCGATGGCGTTCGGCGCGGCGGTCCCGGTATCGGTCGCGTTCGCCAGCTGGGCAGCCAAGCCGCAGGCACCGGCTTCGCGGATGCTGGCGCAAGGCTACGCGCTGGCGCTGGGCGCGACGGCCGTGATCATGACAGCGCAGGACGCGTTCACCGCCCTGTTCGGCTGGGAAGCCCTGACCGCCGCGTTCTACCTGCTCGCCGGGGCCAACCGTGCGGAACCGGACCGGGCGGGCGCGGCACGGATCACCGTCGCATTCGGGAAAGTCAGCGGCGCCGCGCTCCTGGCCGGGCTGCTGCTGCTCGCCGCGAAGTCTCACTCGATCGAGCTGGCATCCTTTCAGCACGCACCAGGCGGCGCGGCCACGACCACCGCGCTCGTGCTGCTGCTGGCCGGATTCGCGGTCAAGGCCGGGCTCGTTCCTTTCCAGGTGTGGATGCCGCGCGGCTACGCGGCAGCCCCCGGGCCCGCCCGGGCGGTGATGGCCGGGGTCTGCGTCAATGTGTCCTTCTACGGCATGTGGCGCACGCTCGCGCTGCTCGGGCACCCCCCGCAGTGGCTGGCCGGCGTCCTGCTGATGCTCGGCGGCCTCTCGGCCCTGCTCGGCATCGGCCACGCCGCTGTCCAGAACCGGCTGTCGAGGGTCATCGCCTACTCCAGCGTGGAGAACAGCGGACTGATCATCACCGGGTTCGGCGTCGCGGTGACCGGAGCGGCGACCGGGGACCGGCGGCTGGCCGCCGTCGGCCTGCTCGCCGCTACCTTGCAGATGGTCGCGCATACGGCGGCTAAATCACTGCTGTTCAGTTCCGCCGCGGGCATAGAGCTGGCGGCAGGCAGCGATGACCTGGAGGAACTGCGCGGCATGATGCGGCGGACGCCGTGGAGCAGTGCCGGGCTGGCCGTGGGATCGCTGACGCTGGCCGGGCTGCCGCCGACCGCCGGGTTCGTCTCGGAGTGGTTCCTGCTGGAATCGCTCATGCAGCAGTTCCGGGTCCAGCCGCTCGGCGGCAGGCTCACCCTGGCGCTGGCCGGCGCCGCGGTGGCGCTGACCGCCGGGTTCGCCGGGGTGACGTTCGTCCGGCTGGCCGCGATGGTGGTCCTCGGCCCGCCCGGCAGCGGTGTGCCGCGAGGACGGGAGTACGGCTGGGCCGGGCGGCTCGCGGTGGCCGTGCTCGCCGTGTGCCCGCTGGCGATCGCGGCAGTCACCCCGCTGGAGATCAGGGTGATCGCCTCCGGGCTGTCGCCCGACGTCCCGGCGACGCTCACGATGGGAGCCCTGAAATCTCCCTGGGTCCTGCAACCGGTATTCGCGGGCTTTTCCATCCTGTCGCCGTCCTGGCTCTGGATCGAGCTGCCGGTCATGCTTGCCCTGGTCACCGTCGTGACCTTCGCGGTGTCCGGGCGGCGGCTGCTGCGGGTCCGCAGAGTGCCGGCCTGGAAATCGGCGACCATCGGCGTCGAGGGAGCAGACTCCTACACCGCGTTCGGCTACGCCAACCCGACCCGGCGGGTGCTTGCCAGCGTGCTGCACACCCGCGCCGGGGTGGAACAGGTGGACAATGCCCGCGACGGCGCGGACGACCAGGTCCCGCACCTGCGGTACACCTCCGACGTCGTCGAGGTCGTGGAAACCTGGCTGTACCGGCCTGCTGAGCGGGCTTTCACCGTCGTCGTCGCGGCCGTGAAACGGCTCCAGTCAGGCCGCCTGGACGCCTACCTGCTCTACATGCTGATCGCTCTGGTCGCAGTGATCGCGGTCGTCACCGCCCTGGCCTGAGCTGCGGCAGCCGCCGTCATACCGGGCCGCCGTCGATCAATACGCTGAGCGCGTTTACGCGGCCGGCCGCATCCGCTGACCGGCTTGCCGGCCGGACCCGGTGACACTCATCCCGTTCGTGGCGGGTTCCCTGACATGACCGCGGCGTGGGGCGCCTGCCGGGCCTCCCCGTTCAGCTCGCCGCCGGCCGCGTTGTCCTCATCGAGCCATCCGCCGAGCCGGTAGTAGAGGTCTTCTCCGTAACTGGCCGGCAGCGGGTCGCTGGCCGTGAGCTTGAAGTTCCGGTGACCGTCAGGCCCGCGTCCGGCCCGCAGGAACAAGGTGCTGCCCGCGTTCTCGCGGCGGAACCGGTCGGCGAAGGCGAACCGGTGCGAGACGAAGAACACCCGGATCCCGGCGTCGAGCAGGGCCCGGGTGACCTGGTAGCCGATCTCTGATCCTTCCCGTTCGCTGGTGCCGGCGAACGACTCGTTGAACAGCATCAGGCAGTGCGGGGTGATCTGCCCGGCGATCGTGCTCATCCGGGTCAGTTCCTCGTCGAGGCGGCCGCTGGTCATGGCGGGGTCTTCCTCCCGGATGAAGTGGGTGAAGATCCGCGGGACCGGTGCCGCGCGGAACGACGCGGCGGTGACGAACAGCCCGCACTGCATCATCAGCTGGGCCACCCCGGTGCTGCGCAGGAAGGTGGACTTCCCGCCGGAGTTGGCGCCGGTGATGATGACCAGCGGTTTCCCGTCGGCCCGCACGTCGTTGCCGGTCACCGGATCCGGTGCGGCCAGCTCCAGGCAGGCATCGCGCAGGCCGGTGCACGAGAACTCCAGCGAGGTCGGAGGGGCTGGTTCGGGGAAGACGACGGCCGCGCCTTTGGCGGCCAGCCGGGCGGCCAGGTTGAGGCAGGCGACGTAAAAGCCCAGTTCGAGCCGCAGCATGATGAAGTAGCTGCCGATGTGGTCGGCGGACTGGGCGGCCGCGTTGGCGACCAGGTTGATGCCCCGGCCGGTGAGGTCTTCCAGGATCCGGCCGGCGGCATCGTCCCGGGGTGAGATCGTGAACGAGTGCGATGTCCGCGGCCCCAGTCCCATCGCCTCGGTCCACCGCCGCCGGCCGCGTTCGGGGGCGCGCAGGACCAGGCCGGTCCCGCTGTTGTCCCGGTCCAGGCGGGCGCTGATCAGCACGCCGCCGCGGAACCGCAGCCGCTTGAGATGGTCGCTGACTTCCTGGAAGTAGTCGTCGTCCAGCTCGATCTGGATGGTGGCGATCAGCGTGGCGAGGCCGCCGGAGCCGAACGCCCCGGCGTGCTCGTCGGCGATCGCGCGCAGTTCCCGCAGCCGGGCGACGTAGGCTTCCAGGTGGTTGACCGCGCCGGACAGGCTGGACGACGGGTTCTGGTAGCTGCCGCCGTACCCGCCCCACAGCTGGCGCTTGTCCGCCAGCGCGGCGCCCGCGATCTCGTATATCTGGCGGATGACGCCGGGGTGGGCGAGGCAGTCCGCCAGTACCTGCTGCCGGTACCGGATGGCGTCCGGGTCGTGCAGGGCAGCGAGCAGGACCTTGGTGGAGACTTCGGTCAGGAACTTGTCGCCACCGGACATCGCCCGGATCAGGGTGCCGAGCTCGAGATCCTGGATCAGGTCAGCGGAGCCGTCCGGTAGCGGGGCCTCGAAGTCGAAGTCCTGCTTGTCATAGAGCAGATGCACTTTCATGCCGCGCCTCCCGGCTGGCCCGCGGATCGCGGCTGGCCCGTGCCGATCCTGTCCCGCAGCAGCTGATAGGTGAGGCCGTGCTGCTCGGCCAGGGCAAGCGCGTAGGCCAGGCCGTCGGCGGGTTTTCTTACGACGCGGTAGGTGCGCTCGGCCGGACTGGCGGGGACGATCGTGCTCATCAGGCTGACCACCTGGTCGCCGAGCGCGGCCAGTTCGTCGACGAACGTCACGTACACGCACAGCGCGTCCAGCCGCATGATCGCCGTCAGCAGCCTGGTGCCGAGGAAGCGGGCATCGTGCACTGTGGTGGAGGCGAAGACCTCGTTCAGGATCACGATGCTTCCGGGGGTGGCGGCGCGCAGGATCGCTCCGATCCTGGTCAGGTCGTCTTCCAGTTTCCCGGTCAGTGCCGCGAGGTCTTCGCGCCGCTCGAAATGGGTGAAGATCTGGTCGGGCAGGAAAAGCCGGGCGCTGCTGCCCGGGACCGGGCAGCCGGTGGCGGCCAGGTGGTGCAGCTGGCCGAACGTCCGCGCGAAAGTCGTCTTGCCGCCCTGATTCGGGCCGGTCACGACGAAGACGCGTTCGGGATCATCGAGGCGGAAGTCGTTGGTGACGACCGGTCTCCCCTGACCGGTGAGCTTGCCCGCGAGCGCCAGGTCGAAGGTGTCATCGGCGTTGATGTTCTTCGAGATGGGGGATACCTCCGGGTAGCAGAACCGCAGCCCGGCGTCGCGCATGGGCCTGATGTGCTCCAGGTAGGCGAGGTAGAACTGGAGGTCCCGGTCGGCGCGCTTGATCCCGTCGTCGGTGAAGCCGGCGTGCCGGCCGGCGAAGTCGCTCAGGGCGGCGAACTGGTCCGGGAACAGCCGGGCGACCAGCTCCAGGATCTGCGCGGCGACATGGTTCATGCCCTGCTCGGTGCGGTACCTGACCCGGTAGTCCTTGACTGCGCCCTGCTTGAACCGCTCGAACGTGGCGAGCACCTCGGCGCTGTAGTCGGCCTCGTCCTGGTAGCGGGTCACGTCGACCCGGCCGCCCCGGATGCGGACGCAGTACCGGATCTGCCCGAGCGCGTCCTCGCAGTCCTGGGCGTCGCCGGCCAGTGCGGCGAAACTATCCGAAGCCACGTAACCGGTCAGGTAATCGCGGACGGCGAGCAGGGCGGGAGAACGGACCGGTGCCGTGGCCAGGTACCCGGCGAGGGACTTCACCGCGTCGCAGTAGATCGCCGCCGCGTCCAGCAGCCACGCCGCCTGGTGATAGCGGTACGACATCTTCGCCAGCTGGCGAAGATGCGCCCGCACCTGGCTCATCCGCGCCGCGAACTGGCTCACCTGGCCGAAGACAGCGGGCTCATCCAGGTCCTGGAAAACCCGCTGGCGGCCCCGGACAGCGCGGGCGTCCCGCAGCCGGCCGGACAGGATCGCGGCGATGAAGTCCCGTTCCTCGCGGTCACCCGCGACCGCCGCCACGATCTGGTCCAGGTTCAGATCCCGGACGGCCGGATCCTCCGCACCGTAGCTGGCTGCCGCCTGCTGACCGGGCAGCAGGCTGGGCAGGAGATGAAGGGCCATGGCATGCCTCCTGTGTTCACCAGGAGCCATCAGCCACAGCGTTCAGCCGCTGGGGCGGGTTCGGCGAGCTCCATCGCCGTGCTGGCTATTTTACGCCCGTGCCGGATGTGCCGCACGCCCGGTTATGCTGGGAACGGCACGGCGGAGGGGCTCGCTGTGTCCCCGCCCGGCGGATCCTCGCGGGCGGCCTCGCCGCGGCGGCAGCCGCCAACGGTCCCTACCTGGCAGAGCTTGTGACGCGGGTAGGAGGCTGACGGGGGATGATGACTTCCGCCGGGGATGTGCTGGCCAGAGCACTCGCGGACCTGGCTGCCCTCGGCACGGACCGGGACCGGGAGCAGCTCGCGGCGGTGCGGGACCGGGTGGCCGAGGCGCGGCTGCGGGTCCTGGTGGTGGGGGAGGCCAAGCGCGGGAAGAGCACGCTGATCAACGCGCTGCTCGGCCGCAGGCTGCTGCCATCCGGAGTGACTCCGCTGACCGCGGTGGCGACCACCGTCCGGTACGGCGATGATCCGCACGTACTGGTCCGGCTCCCCGGCGGGCACCAGGAGAAGCATCCGCTGACCGCCCTCGCCGACCTGGTGACCGAGCGGGGCAACCCGCGCAACCGGCGGGGCATCACCGCCGTCACGGTGTTCACCGACGCGCCGGTGCTGGCTGGCGGGGTGGAGCTGGTGGACACGCCGGGCACCGGGTCGGTCTTCGAATGGGACACCGACGCCGCGCTCGAGGCGCTGGACACGATGGATGCCGCGGTGTTCGTGCTGGCCGCAGACCCGCCGGTATCGGCGGCCGAACGCGCACTGCTCGGCACGGTCAGCGGCCTGTCGGTGACGACGTTCGCGGTGCTGAACAAAGCCGACCACCTCGACCCGGCCGGGCTGGCCGAAGCGGCAGAGTTCACCGGCCAGGTCCTGGCCGAGGCGGGCCAGGACGGGCGGGTCTACCCGATGTCGGCACGCGCCGCGCTCGACGGCGGCGACCCGGGATTCGCCGTGTTCGCCGCCGACTTCGCCGCCTACCTCGCCGCCCGCGCCAGCTCAGACCTGGTTGCGTCGGCGGTCGCTCAGGCACGCCGGATCGCCGAGTCCCTGCTGGATGAAGCGGCGCTGACCCGCCAGGCGATCCGGATGCGCGCCGGGGACGCGGCCGGGAGAGTGGACCGGTTCGCCGTCAGGCTGGCTGAGGTCGCCGTGCGCGGCCGCGACGCCGTCGCGATCGCGAATGCCGAGTCGGCCAGATTGCTGTCCGCCCTCAACGACGCCGCCGAGGCGGATGCGCCGCGGCTCGCCCGCCAGATCACCGCGGACCTCTGTGTCCTGCTCGAGGACGGGCTGCGGGATGCCGCAGCTGGCGAGATCGAGCGGCGAGGCCGTGATCGGCTGGTCGAGCTGACCGTGGCGGACGCGGATGCCTGGCGGCAGCAGCAACGGGAAAACATCGAGCAGGGCCTGACCCGGACCGATACCCGCATAGCCGCAGACCTAGCGGCCGGGCTCGCCGTGCTGCGCACCTCGGCGGCAGAACTGCTCGGCCTTGACCTCGCCGTCCCCGAGCCATCCAGCGGGCTGATCGAAGACCCGCGTTTCTTCTACACTTCCGCCGAGGACGCCGGCCAGACCGAGCTGCTGGCAGGCGCGATCCGGCGCCGGCTACCTGGCGCCCTCGGCAGGAACGCAGCGAGAAACCACCTGCGGAACGAGATTCCCGGACTGGTGGAACGGCAGATCGGCCGGGCACGCGCCGACTTGCAGTACCGGCTCGCCGAGGCGACCCGCTCGCTGGTCCGCGTCGTCAAGCAGCGCTACGCGGACGCGACCGGGCGGATGCAGGCCGCACTGGCGGCAGCGGCAAGTCTGCGTGAGGCGTCCGCCGCGGAGGCGGCGCGGATGGAAACGGAACTGGCCGCCAGGGAGACGGCGGTGCGTCACGTGCTCGGCACGCTCGACGATGCGCTTTAGCGTTACGTCGCAGGCATCCCGTAGCGGAGGCCGAGGTCGGTGGCGGCGATCTCCAGCAGCCGGTTGTACTTCGCGACGCGCTCGCCGCGGGCCGGCGCGCCGGCTTTCAGGTGGCCGCACCCGGTGCCGACAGCCAGGTCGGCGATGAAGGAGTCCTCCGTCTCCCCGGAACGGTGCGACACGAACTGCCGGTAGCCAGCCTGCCGGCAGATGGCCATGGCTTCCAGGGTCTCGGTGACGGTGCCGATCTGGTTGAGCTTGATCAGGGAGGAATTCGCGATGTCCAGGTCGATGGCCCGGGCGATGATAGCGGGGTTGGTGCAGAAGTTGTCGTCGCCGACCAGCTCCACCCGGCCGCCGAGCCGCTCGGTGAGCGCGATCCAGCCGTCCTCGTCATCCTCGCCGAGCCCGTCCTCGATGAGGTGGACAGGGAACTGGTCGATGACCGCGGCCAGCCGGTCGATGAGCTGGCCGCTGTCGAGCAGCTCGCCGGCCACCCGGTAGCGCCCGCCGGGCTGGCGGAATTCCGAGGCAGCCAGGTCCAGGGCGATCGACACCCCGTCGGGCCCTGTCTTGTACCCGGCGTCCTCAATGGCCCGGACGAGCAGCCGCAGCACCGCTTCCGGCTCGCTGACCTCCGGCGCGAACCCGCCCTCGTCGCCTAGGCCGACCGACAAGTTCCCGCTGGTCAGCTCCCGACGCAGTGCCGCGTATACCTCGGCGCCCGCTCGCACGCCTTCGGCCATCGACGGTGCGCCGAGCGGGGCGATCATGAATTCCTGGAAGTCCAGGTCATTGGATGCGTGCACACCTCCGTTAAGCACGTTGAAGTGGGGCACGGGCAGTGACGGGGCAACGCCTTCGGGGGCGAGCCACCGCCACAGCGGCACCTTCGCCGACGCGGCGAGTGCGCGGGCGAGCGCCATTGAGACGCCGACCATGGCGTTGGCACCGAGCCTGCTCTTGCTCGCGGTGCCATCGAGGGCGATCATCGCTTGGTCCGCGTCGGC
>DASXDG010000475.1:0-5061 GCA_036490795.1 Streptosporangiaceae bacterium | reverse complement strand
GACCTGGCCGTGCAGGTCCATGGCGGAACCGGGTACATGAGGGGCGTTCCCGTGGAGCGGATCTACCGTGACGTGCGGCTGCTGCGCCTGTACGAGGGGACCAGCGAGATCCAGCGGCTGATCATCGGCGGCGGCCTGGTCGGTCAGGCTCGCCGGCAGCGATAACGCTAACGCCAACGAGAGCAGGTACCTGGTCGACCCGGGCCGGGCCGGCGTGTACCAGAACGATTTCCTTGTCCAGTCCCAGCAACTAGCCCGTGTCGGCAACGTCGCCATCTTCGGGTACGACGCGGCGCTCGCCTCCGACATCAGCGCGTACCAGGCCGGCAACGCCGATGTGAGGTTCGGCGGCTATCTCGGCACCGAGTTCCGCAACATCACGTTCCCCGGCGAGCGGGCGGCGGCCACCAAGGCGCTGCTGGCCTACCAGGTGTACGAGCGGGACGACAGGCAGCTGCGCCTGATACCGGGTCTCGCCGTAGCCGCGATCGCGTCATCGCGATCGCCGGCGTGCGGCGGCGGCTGGCCGAGTACCGCTAGCCCTGTCGCCTGCAGGTTCAGCCCCTACGCTACTATCCGTACACTCACAAATTCGGATAGTAGCCAGGGAGATGGTGTGGGGATCGTACTGACCGGCATCGTCACGGTTATGGGTGCCGGGCTCGTGGCGACTGTTCTCGCCATGACCATCCACGGGCGGATCAAGAAGGACACCCTCACCGATTTCCGCGACCACAGCGGGCTCGTGTCGGGTGTGTCCGGCACGCTGTTCGCCATCACGGTCGGGATGCTCATCGTCGCGTCGTGGGGCGCGATCGGCACCGCGAAGGACAACGCGGCGGGGGAAGCACGCTCACTGGACGATCTCGCCTGGTTCGCGCACACGATGCCGCAGCCGTACCAGAATCGCGTGACCGCGCTGCTGCAGACCTACACCGAGGATGTCGTCAACCAGGACTGGCCGGATATGGGCAAGACCGGAACGCTCAGCCAGCCCGCGTGGAACACGCTGGACGCGATCCGGTACGAGTTCAGCGTCTACACGCCGAAGTCCCAGGCCGAGGTGAGCCGCTACCAGGTAGCCCTCGGCGAACTGCAGAACGTCTACGACGACCGGCTGACCCGCCAGGACGAGGTGCGGCAGAGCATACCGAGCATCTTGTGGCTGGCCCTGGTGATCAGCGGCAGCATCGTGGTGCTCGTGCCCGTCCTGTTCGGCAGCACCAGGCGGCTGGTCCACGGCATGTTGTCGTTCCTGACCGCGGGCGTGATGGCCTTCGTGCTGTTCATGATCGCGGAGTTCACCCATCCGTTCTCCGGTGCGATCCGGGTCGATCCCGAGGCATTCGTCACGACGGCGGAACACATCCAGCAGATCGACACGCTCTGGGCGACCGCCAACGTCCAGCAGTCCAAGGCCGTGTTCAGGCCCGCGCCGCTGCCAAGCGGGATCGCCCTGCTGGCCACGCCGTCACCGGGCACGCATCACCACCATGACCACGAGCACAAGGCCGATCAGCACTCCGGCGTCGAGCCCGCGCTGCCGGCACCAGGCGTGCCCGCACCGGTGGTCGAGCCGGCTGAGCCCACCCAGGCCGCCGAGCCGACTCCGACACCGGCCGAGCAGGGCAGCGAGGCCGCGTCCCCGCCTCCCGCGGAGGGAAGCCCGGCCGCACCCGAGGATTCCTCAACCCCGTGATCGATCCGGCGCCCGGCTGGCTAGCCGGCGTCCGGCCGTTCCGAGGGCCCTCGCCAGGCGTGCCACAATTCCGCGTAACCGGAGTCCTTGCCGAGCAGTTCCGCATGCGTGCCCAGCTCGGTGAGCCGGCCGTCCTGGAGAACCGCGATCCGGTCGGCATCCATGGCGGTATGCAGGCGGTGCACGACGGCTATCACGGTACGGCCGTGGGTGACAGCGGCCAGGGACCGTTCCAGGTGCCTGGCCGCCCGCGGATTCAGCAACGAGGTCGCCTCGTCCAAGATGAGGATGTCCGGGTTCGCGAGAATAAGCCTGGCCAGAGCCAGTTGCTGCACCATTCCCGGATCGAGGTTCTGCCCGCCGAAGCCGACGGCGGTGTCGAGGCCGATGCCTTCCGCCCAGTCCCACGCGTCGACGGCGGCTAGGGCGGCAGCCATCTCGTCGTCTCCGGCATCCGGCCGCGCGATGGCGAGATTGTCCCTGAGCGTGCCGCGGAAGATGTGATGCTCCTGGGTCACCAGCGCAACGGTGCCGTGCCGCTCGGCGGGTGCCAGTCCGGCGATCTCCTGGCCGCCGACGGCGATGCTGCCGGTGCGTGGCTGGTAAATGCCGGCCAGCAGCTTGGCGAGCGTTGACTTGCCCGCTCCGGATGGCCCGACGATGGCCAGCCACTCGCCGTGCCTGATGCTGAGGTCGATGCCGCGCAGCACGTCATGACCCGGCTGATAGGCGTACCGCACGTCTCGTATCGCGATGTCCCGCTGCTCCGGACCGGTTGCTCCGGCCCGGCCGGCCAGTACCGGGCTCGGGTCGCGGAATTGCGCGAGTCCCAGCAGGCGAGCGAGCGCCGCGCCCGATGACTGAAGCTCATTCGCCCAGTACACGAGCCCGTCAACAGGGCTGAGCAACTGCGAGGCGTACAGCGTCCCGGCGGTGACAGCGGCGAGCGACACCACTCCGTGCAGGTACAAGATGCCGCCGATGATGAGCTCCGCGGCGACCGGCAGGGCGTAACTCGTGTCGCACAGCGGGAGCAAGATGTTGCGCAGCCACAAGGTGTACCGCTCAGCCGCGTAGGAGGCCGCGATGTCCTCGCTGGCCTGGTCCATCCGGCGGGCGGTCAGCCGCAGCGCCGCCACGGTCCTGACCCCCTCGACCGTCTCTGCCAGGGTCTCGGTCAGCCGGGAGTACGTAGCCGCCTCGCGCAGGTAGCCCTCGTGTGCCCGGCGCAGGTACCAGCGGACCGCGGCGAACAGGACGGGTACCGGGAGCAGGCAGGGCAGCAGGAGGATAGGGCTGGTCAGCAGCAGCGCACCGAGCGTGAAGCCGATCACGGCGATCGAGCGCATGGACAGCGGGATCGCGAAGCGAGCGGTGTTGGACAGCATGTCGACATCCCGGCTGGTGCGGGTGATCAGGTCGCCGCTGTCCGCGTCCTCGACGATCTCCGGCGGCAGGGCCAGGATGTCCGCCACGAACTCCTCGCGCAGCGTGGCCAGGATCTTCTCGCCCAGCTTGGCGGCGGCGTAAGTGGCGATCCGGACCAGCACCGCCGCGATGGTCAAGAAGATGAGGATCAGCACCACCGTGCGGGTGACCGTGTCGTGGCCGTGGGACACGTCCGCGACCAGGTTCCCGAGCAGCCACGGGACGAACAGCCCGGCGACAGCCGCGAACGACTGCAAGGCGACCACCACGCCGAATTCGCCGCGGTAGGCCCGGATCACGCGCCGCGCGTACGCGCCCAGCTCGCGGTTCGCGGCGACAGGCAGCGCGCTCATGCGGTGGCCATCCCGCGCTCGACCAGGGACCTGTACCGCTCGTCCGTCATCAGCGATTCATGGCTTCCCTCGGCGGCTACCGTTCCGTCGATGATCAGGGCAACGCGGTCGGCCTGGCCTAGCAGCAAGATGCTCGTGGTGAACACCACGGTGGCGCGGCCCTGGCGCTGCCGCGCGATCCCCGCGGCCATCATGTTCTCCGTATTCGCGTCGACCGCGCTCGTCGGGTCGATCAGGATCAGCACTTCCGGGTCGGCCATCAGGGCCCGGACCAGCCGCAGCCGTTGCTGCTGGCCCCCGGAGAACTCCCGGCCGCCGGCGGCGACGGTGGTAGCGAACCGGTCGGGCAGCGCCTCGATGATGTCCCTCGCGGCGGCCGCGTCCACGACCTCCCACAGCAGATCGTCACCGTCCGTGTCCCCGCGCCTGACCGCGGGATCAAGCTCCTGCCCCAGCGACCCGCCGAACAGGTGAGCGTTACCGGTGGCGACCAGGATCCGTTCACGCACCTCTGCCAGCGGCAGCGTCGTCAGCGGCCGGCCGTCATATGTCGCGCCCGAGTCGGCGTAACGACCGAGACGATCCGAGACAGCGATCGTGTCACCCGCGGAACACACGACCGCGGTAAGCCCGTGCGCGGGCACCACCAGGCCCGAATCGGGATCGGCCAGGACACCCGGCCCGGATGGCATTTCAGCCGGATCCGGGGCGGACTCGATGTCGGGTTTCACGCTGAGCAGCCGCGTGATGTTCGCGGCGGCCACATGGGCCTGCATGGCCTTGGTCACGGCGAACGTCATGCGGCTTATGGGGAAGACCAGGTACGTGGCGTACCCGTAGAAGGCCACCATCTGCCCGGCGCTCAGCTGCCTGGACAGCACCAGGTTCGCGGCCAGCGCCACTACGCCGACGAGCACCAGACTCGGCAGGAACGTGGTGGCCGCTCCCAGGAACGCCGCCGCTCGTGCCTGCTGTACCGCCGTGAACCTGAGCTGCTGCGACCCGTCGCGGTACCGGTCCGCGAATATCGCCTCGCCGCCGAACCCGCGCAGCACCCGCAGTCCCCGCACGATATCGACGGCCTGGTCGTTGAGTTCGCGCTGCCGCGCCCGGACCTCGGCCTGCCGGCTGCGCAGCGTCCTGGACAAACGGGTCGTGACGAACACGATGGCCGGCACCGCGATCAGGACCAGCAGTCCGACCTGCCACGACACGGTCAGCATGAGGACCGCCACGATCGCGAAGGCAACGACCCCGCCGGCACCGCGTGTTGCCACCTCCAGCGCCTGGCCGATCAGGACGATGTCCGAGCCGCCGACCGTGACGAGATCCCCGGCCGATACCCGCCTGGTGATCGTCGCGCCCAAGTCGCACGCATGGCGGGTAACGAGCCGCATCGTCTCGTACCCGGGCCTGACCCTGACCTTCATCTCGTAACGCTCGGCGAGCATGGCGCCCAGCGCCTGGACAATGCCCAGTCCGAGAACCGCCATACCCCACCAGGTGAGCGCGGTCTGGTCCTTGTCGATCAGGCCGGCGTTGACGGCCTCTCCGATCACGGTAGGAGTCAGCGCCTGTCCG
>DASXDG010000474.1:0-1749 GCA_036490795.1 Streptosporangiaceae bacterium | reverse complement strand
CTCATCGAACAGCCCGATGGTCAGGAAGCCCAGCTTCCGCAGCGGTCGCACCCCGCGAAATCTACCAGCGCCCTATCCCTTCCGGGCCGAGGTGCCAGCGGCAGCGAGCTCTCCCCCGGTGAGCTGGTGCTCGAGCCGCTGCCCCTCGATGTCGGGGTCGGGGATGTGCCGGGCGAACCACCGCGGGTGGTACCAGAGCCTTGACCCGGCGATCGCCATGACGGCCGGCACCAGCGTGAGGCGCACGACGAAGGCGTCCAGGAACACGCCCACGGCGAAGCTGAAGCCGATCGCCTTGATGGTCGGGTCATTGGTGAACATGAAGGCCACGAAGATGGAGAACATGATCATGGCCGCCGCGGTGACAACGCGGGCTGACAGCCCGGTGCCCCGCTGCACGGCGCGGCGGGCGTCGCCGTTCCTGGTGTACTCCTCCTTGATCCGCGACACGACGAACACCTCGTAGTCACTGGACAGGCCGAAGATGATCGCCAGCATGATGATCGGCAGGAAGCTGATCGTCGCCGCCGGGGTGATGCCGAAGATGTGCTGGCCCCAGCCCCACTGGAACATCGCGACCTGCGCGCCGAGCGCCGCGGACATCGAGAGCAGGAAGCCCAGGATCGACTTGAGCGGCACCAGGATCGTCCGGAACGCGAACGTGAGCAGGATGAACGCCAGTCCCACCACGACGACAAGGAAAATGGGGAGGGCGCTGGACAGCTTGGCCGAGACGTCGATGTTGGACGCCGTCGTGCCGCCGACCAGGATGTGCGCGCCAGTCTGGCCTTCGATCGCGGCCCGGTCGTCGCGGATCGTGTGCACGAGGGTGGTGGTGGCGAGGTCGCCCGGCCCGGATTTCGGGGTCAGCTTGATCAGCGCGATGCCATCGTGCGTGGTCACCGGGGTTACCTTCACGACATCGGGCAGCTTGGCGAGCGCCGCCGTGAGCTGCTGGGTGGCCGCCGGGCCGCTCACGTCCTGCGCGACGATCAGCAGCGCGCCGTTGAAGCCGGCGCCGAAGCCTTTGGTGGTCAGGTCGTAGGCCTGGCGCTGGGTGTTGCCGGCGGGCTGCGAGGCCCCGCTGGGCAGGCCCAGGTGGATCGAGGCGGCCGGGACCGCGAGCACGCCGAGCAGGGCGATGCCGCCGATGAGCACGGGCACCCGGTGCCGCACCACGAACCGGGCCCAGCGCGCTCCGGCCGGGCTGTCCGGGTCGGCGGCCGAACGGCGGGCGACCCGCTCCGCGCGGGCACCGAGCAGCGGGAGCCGGGTGAACCGGGCGACCTTGGGGCCGGCGAAGCCGAGCATGGCAGGCAGCAGGGTCAGGGCGATCAGCAGCGCGACGGTGACCGAGGCCGCGGCGGCCAGGCCCATGACGGTCAGGAACGGGATGCCCACCACGGTCAGGCCGCACAGCGCGATGATGACCGTGAGGGCGGCGAAGACGACGGAACTGCCGGCCGTGCCCATGGCCAGTGGCACCGACTCTTCCGGCGTCATGCCGTTGAGCAGGTTGGTCCGGTGCCTGGACAAGATGAACAGGCCGTAGTCGATGCCGCAGGAGAGCCCGAGCATCAGCGCGACCGTGGTCGAGGCCGACGCGATGGTCACCACCGAGGCGACGGCGGTGATGCCCATCAAGGTGGTGACCACGCCGATGATCGCGCCCAGGATGGGCATCCCGGCGGCGGCGAAGGCACCGAAGGTGATCATCAAGATGCCGAACGCGATGATCAGGCCGATCAG
>DASXDG010000473.1:0-1821 GCA_036490795.1 Streptosporangiaceae bacterium | reverse complement strand
CGCAGGATCAGCGTGCCCTTGGTCAGGATCGAGAACGGGTTGGCGGCCGCCGTGAGCGCGCCGATGATCCCGGGCATCAGCTGGTAGCGGCCCTCGGCCCGCTGGTAGCAGTCGACGTTCATGCCGACCGCGATGTGCTCGCCCGCCCATTTCGCCGAGGCCAGCTTCTTGCGGACCAGTTCGGGCGCGTTGACCTTGACCACGACCTTCGTGTTGAAGTCGGTGCCCGCGTCGAGGTCCAGGTAGGTGTGGGAGTTCCGGGCGAAGCAGTTGTGGCTCACCACCCCGTTGGCGATGAAGTCGCCGGTGCCGGTGGTGATGTCGTACATCGGCACGTCCAAGCCCAGCGATTCGATGGCCACGATGCGGAGCCTGGCGTCGCTCTTGATGGCCACGCCGTCGATGGAGAGCTTTCTGGTGATGGCGGGGTCGACAGTATGGAAGAACCTCAGCGCCTCTCGGAGGCCACCGCGCAACCGGATGTAGACAATCCCGTTGGGCAGGTTCCTCGGCTCCACGGCGAAATCGAAGCCGAACGACTCCAGCGAGGACACTGTCCAGTTGATGATCTCCGGATCGGTGTTCGGGATCCGCAGGCTTCCGCTGTAGCTCCCCTCGGCATCGAAGATCCCGGCCAGGAAACCCTTGCGCCAGTCTGCGGACGGGTTATCCGGCCAGCCGATCAGCCATTCGATCGTCCGGACCTCATCGCGCCCCTGGTTGGCGATCGCCGTCATCCGGCGGCGTGTGGCCGACTCCTCGGAGAAGGTGAACTCCCGGCAGCCGATGCCAACCCGAGCGAGGTAGTTCGCGGTCCTTTCAAGTCCTTGCGTATCGGTCAGAGCCAGGCGAAAGTGATGCTTGTCATTGTGACGGCCCGGATAGTGCCCGATGGTCCCGTCTCCGCGGATCATGCCGCACAGGTAGCCGCGCCGGTAGGCGGCGGTCTCCTTCGGCGGCTCCGCGAACCCGCCCACGCCCATCAGCTTGTTGTTGACGGTCAGGTGCGGGCGCTGCAGGGGACCATACTCGGTCCCGGTGACGTGCTTCCAGCCGCGCTCGGTCAGGAAGCGGTGATCCCCGCTGGCTATCAGCTGAGTACCGTCCTCCAGGATGACGCGGTAGGCGGCCTTGACCGTGGACCAGTGAGCGAGCACCGTCGTCAGCGCGTACCGGCGGTAGTAGCCCTGCCGGACCGTGCCGTAGATTTCATCGCCGACACGCACCTCCGCCAGCGGCTTGGTGCGGCCGTCCGCCATCAGGATGGGCGTCTCACCCACGCTGCAGTAACTGCACGCATGCTGGCAGCCACGGTAGGGGTTGACGGTCCACCGGAACGGCATCCGGGAGGCTTCCGGCACCCGGTTCACCACGGACCTGGCCTGCACCTCGTAGAAGGTCATGCCGCGGAAGCCCGGTGTGTCGAAGGTGCGGGTGACCGCGCCGCGCTCGATCAGCGGGAGCGTCCCTTCCCGGCGGACGGCCCCCTGGCCGGCGGCCGTAAACAGGTCACCGGCCTCGGCTTCCAGCGGCTCGTCGAGCCGCAGACTGTCCCAGCGCATACTCTCCACGGTAGAATGGATGTTCGATGGTGGCAAGTCTGACACGCCACGCATCGTTGTCAGTATTCAACCTGCCCTAGGCAACGCAGGCCGTCCCAGGCTAGTGGCGTAACCTGCCGCTGAACGGGGCATGAGACGGCCGAGGGAACATCGGACGTTCGCCACGAAAAACGGGCGAAGTACAAAGCCAGAACAATTGGATAAAGACCCCCTCCTGAGGCATATTGAGAGGGTAATCACCCCGGAGCACGACGCGGAG
>DASXDG010000472.1:0-37061 GCA_036490795.1 Streptosporangiaceae bacterium | reverse complement strand
TGCCCGACGCCGAGGCCCGCGCCGAACTAGCCGCGCTGTCAGCCGAGACCGGCCTGCCCGCCACCGACGTGCTCCGGTACGGACCCGGGCCGCTCCTCGACGCGATCCTGGCCGGACCAACCGCGCCCTAGGCGCCCCCCGTGCGTCGCGGCGTTTTCGCGAGCCATTCCTGATAGCCGCGACTCGCCCTGAGTGGCCCGGGGAAGCTTGAGCGACCACCCCCTGGCCCCCAGGCTCCACCTGCTGGTGCGACGGACACCCGATGTGCAAGCGATAACCACACAGGTTGTCCGCTCGGGAGCTTACCAGAACTTACCAGAGTGACCATGGTAAGCTCCGGTAAGTTCGGGCGAGCGAGCGGAGACCGGTCATGAATCTGGATGAAATCATTGCTGGACTGCGGGCGACCGGGGCTGAGTTCGAGGATGTAGAGGCAAAACGGGCGGCGGGGGGCTTGCCGGAGAGCCTAGCTTCCACGCTGGCGGCGTTCGCGAACGCACGCGGTGGTCTCGTCATCCTCGGACTCGACGAGCGGCAGGGGTTTGCGGCCACAGGCGTAGCCGATACGGCGGCGACGCGGAATGCCGTCGTGAGCACCGCACGAGAGAAGCTGACCCCGCCGCTAACGCCGAGTGTCGAGGTCGCGCCATTCGAGGGCGTCAACTTGGTGACCGCAGAGGTCGAGCCTTTGCCGCCCGCACAGCGCCCCTGCTACGTGACTGCAAGAGGTCTGTATGGCGGTGCCTATGTGCGGGTCGGTGACGGTGACCAGCGGCTGACGCCGTATGAGGTTGACCGGATGCGGGAGAATGCGGGGCAGCCGCACTGGGATGAAGAGCCGGTTATCGAAGCGGCCATGCAGGATCTTGACCGGGATTCCTTCTCGCGGCTCATCGAAAATGCACGTCGGCGGTCACCGCGGGTGTTCGGGAATGCCGACGAGGCCGACGCGCTCGCGATGCTAGGCGTGCTGGTTCGCCATGAGGGCGTGCTTGTTCCATCGCTGGCAGGGCTGCTCAGTGTTGGCCGGTACCCCCAGCAGTTCTTCCCGCAGCTGATGGTCTCGGTTGTGGTTTACCCACACGTCGAGCGTGGCCGAGGTGGACCAAGAGGTATCCGGTTCCTGGACAGCGCGGCGCTGGGCGGCGCAGTCCCCGACATGGTGGTAGACGCGGTCCAGGTAGTGCAGAGAAATCTGCGTGTCGTCAGCCGCGTGATCGGCGCCGGCCGTCTGGACCAGTGGGAGATCGAGCCCGAGGTGATCCGGGAGGCTGTCGTCAATGCCCTGATGCACCGGGACTACAGTCCGCAGGGACGTGGTACCCAGGTGCAGGTGGATGTGTTCCCGGACCGCGTCGAGGTTTCTAGTCCCGGCGGGCTCTTCGGTAACGTCCGTCTTGAAGGGCTCGGCGAGAGCGGAACGTCGTCGTCTCGCAACGCGCGCCTCGCCGCGCTGCTGCAGGAAACGGGAGACCCGGTCACTGGGCGGCCCGTAGCGGAGAACCGCGGGTCCGGGGTAAGCCTGATGATCGACCGGGTTCGCGAGGACACCGGAGTCGTCCCGATCTTCACGGCGAACCTCGACCAGTTCCGCGTGATCATCCCGCGCAGTGCCCTAGTGACACCGGAGTTCCTCGACGCGCTGGGCCAGCACGCAGACATCGCGCGCTTGTCCGACGCCCAGCGGGCCGCCATGGCCCTCGCCAGCTCCGGTTATGACATCGACCAGGCTGTCTTTCGGATGCTGGGGCTTCCCCCCGGCGCGGCACGCAGGGAACTGGCCGATCTCGTGACACTTGGCCTGCTCCGTTCACGCAAGGCACGCGATGAAGGGCCATACCGGCTCAGCGCAGACCTTGCCTCCCGCCGTCAGTCATCTCCTGCTCCGAAACTCCCAGACAACGGCCTGGCAGCAAAGATCATGGCCGCCTTGCGCGAAGTCGAGGACGCGAGCCGCGAGGAACTCCAGCGGACAACCAGCACGACCCGGAGCCGGCTGACGAGCGCACTGCAAGAACTTGTCGATCTCGGGTTCGTCGAGGCCACCGCGCCTCCGCACAGCCCCAACCGCCGCTACCGTGCGATCCGCTTACGATCAAGACCCTGATGTAAGACCTCTTGACGAGCAGCAATTACGAGTCCAGGCTCTAGCCGAACGTAAGTGGGAGGCTTATTCCGCAGCTCAAGAGCTTATCTGCGCATGCAACGACAGTCCCTACGGTGCAACGGGAGGGGCACCACCGCCGGTTATGAATGATCAGGCTGCCTCGCTAGCTGAGGCGGCACTGTGGTGACCTTGATCGTGCCGATAGCGCCCTGGGCGATGCCGAGCGCCTCCGCGGCGGAAGGGGCAAACGCGGTGACGATCACCGAGCGGTCCCAGGAGTCGCGGAGAGGACCGACCGTGTCGCCGGGCTCGACCAGCATCCTGCACGTGCGCACCCCGGGCAGGGCCGTTGCCTCATCGGCTCCGTCGATAGCGACCACCACGCCGGGCTCCGCGCGGCCGTGCCAGCACACCCCGGCTTGCACCGGTACCTCCGGGCAGTCCGGCTCGGCGTCGCGCATCAGCTCGACGTAGCCGCGCATCAGGTCGAAATCATACGCGCCCTGGATCAGCTCGGGCAGAAGGTCACCGGGCAGCCGGCCCGCACATTCCACCAGGTAGGGCACGCCATCCTGGACGATCCACTCGCAGTGCACCATGCCCGTACCGAAGCCAGCCGCCGCCAGCAGCCGTTCGGTCTGGGTGAGCAGCAGAGCAGTCAGCTCGGGCGGAATCTGGGCGGGCACGCAATGGCCGAGCTCAACCGGGCGAGGGCCTGGGTACAGGGTCTTCGCGGTGACGTTGCCGAACAGGCGCCTGCCCTGCCGGCAGAGCATCTCGACGCTGAACTCCGGGCCGGTGATCAGCTGCTCGGCGAGCATTCTCGCCTCGACGTCCCGCTCGGGCAGGCAATACTCCGCCTTCGCCACGTCGGTGGTGCACTCCTGCCAGGCCGCGTCGATTTCGGCGGGGTCGCGGATCGCCTTGGTCCCGACCGCACCCTGCCTGTTGGCGGGCTTGAGGATCAGCGGGCCGCCGGTGGCCGTCCACATCGCGGCAACCTCCGCCGCCGAGGCGACCGGGCGGGAGACCGGGTTGGCGATGCCCGCGGCGCTCGCCACCACGCGCATCAAGTGCTTGTCGCGCAGGATCTGGGCGGCCCCCAGACCGGCACCGGGGACACCGTAGCGTTCGGCCAGCCGCGCGGCGGCCGGGACCGCGTAATCATGACCCGGTACCACCATGGCCGGATTCAGGTCGGCGTGCCGCAGGAAAAAGCTGTCCGCGCCGCCGGGCCGGAGATACTCGTCCTCGATCACCTCCCGGCAGGCCGCCGCCTCGGCGGCCTCCATTACCTTGCCCTTGCGTACGCCGTCCGGTTCCTCGACGATCACCACGGCGCCGTCGGGCAGAAGCCGACCGAGCTCTAGGTACAGGAAGCGGCTATAGCCGACCAGCAACACGGGACGGATGACGGTCATGGCGTTTCTCTTCTCTCGGCGGCGGCATCGTCGGTCACCGGACGCGGCCGCCGCACGCAGCCCAGGACACCGGCAAAGGTGACGGCGGAAAGCGCCAGCCAGTACGCGGACGCCACGCCATGGCGGTAGCACACCAAGAAGATCGCGCCACCGCACAGCGAGCCCAGGCCCTCACCCGCCGTCCAGGCCAGGCCCTGCAAGTTGGACGCGGCCACCCGGGACACAGCGGTGACCCGGTTGAACGTGAGGCTCACCATGGGCACGAACACCATCTCGGCGAACGACCAGACCACCATCGCCACGATCGAACCGATCAGCACGGACATGCCGATGCCCAGCAGCGCGATGGAGACAGCGAACAGCACCATCCCCGCGATCATCACCGCCAGCGGCGAGGATCCGGCGCGGAGCCGTCGGTTCACCGCGATCGTGACGACGATCTGCAACGCCGCGATCACCATCGGCGGGCCGGCCAGCAGCGCGCTGCGCAGCAGCACGGGGCCAACGGCAAGGGCAACGAGCAGCGCGAACGCGGAATAGAACTGGCCGTAGGCAAAGGATCCGCACGTGGTCGCCAGGCAGGCCCGGCGACCTTCCGGATCGCGGAGCAGCCGGAGGCTGCCGGCCAGCCGGTTCTGCGCGGCGGACTGACCAGCTCCCGTCTTCGGCGGGGCCAGGGTCTTCGGCAGGCCGACGAACAGCACCACGGCGGAGAGCAGGAATCCCCCGCTGACGAAAATGAGCAGCGGCCTGCCGTCGCCATTGACGTAGAGCAGGCCTGCGATGAACGGGCCGAGCGCGCCCGCGGCGTTCGTGGCGACCTGCTGCATGCAGTAGATGTTGTTGCGGCTCTGCTCGTTCGGCACGCACTGGACGACCAGCACCCGGCACAACGTGGTGTGCACGCTGATGCCGAACCCGGCGCCGAAGAGCAGGGCAAGGGGCAGCCAGGCACCGTGAACGTAGTCGAACAGGCCGAAACAGGCCGCCGAGCACAGCATGCCACCGGGCATCGTGACCACGTAGGGCAGTCTGGACACCAGCCGGGTAACGGGCAGCATGCCCAGGCCCGCGCAGACCAGGAAGCCGAACAGGCCCACGCCGGTGACCCAGCTGGCCCCGCCGCTGCTCCTGGTCAGCATGATCGCCAGGACCGGCACCAGGGAGAACCGGGCGAAGCCCGACGCCAGGTAATCAGCGCCGATCGTGTAGCGGAGCAAGGATCCGCCGACCGTACCCGGCGACACCCGGTCCAGCACGTCAGTCATCAGGCCCCCTCGGTGACCTGGCGGAGCGAGCGCCGGAACAGCTCGATGTCGGCCACGCTCGTGTAGTGGTGCACCGACGTCCTGACGAACTCCGCTACGCCGTCCTTGGCCAGGTAGAGCGGGGTATGGTCGCCGTGTCCTACCCACCCGGTGACGCCGTGGGCGGCCAGCCCGGCCACGATCCGCGCGGCCGGGCAACGCTCGTGGACGAACGAGACGATGGCCGAGGGCAGCGGCCGCGGCGCGAGCAGCCGGATGCCTGGCGTGGTCATGACCGCATCGAGCAGCGCTGCCTTCACCTCCGCGGCCGGCCCACCCGGGCCAGTGAGCGTGTACTCGGCGGCGGTGAGCAGGCCTAGCAGTATCGCGTTGCTGCGTTCGGCTGTCTCGAACCTGGCAGCGGACTGGTCCGTCACCCGGTACTCGTGCAGCGACCTCGCCTCCGCGACGTGCAGGTCATACCAGCCTGGCTCGATCCGGCGCCGCAGGTCGGCACGCAGGTAGGCGAAGCCGCTGCCGCGCGGGCCGCGCAGGAACTTGCGCCCCGCGCCGGTCAGCGCGTGGCAGCCGATGGCGCGCACGTCCACCGGCAGCTGGCCGACCGTCTGGCACGCGTCGACGATGTAGACCGCGCCGGATCCCGCCGCCAGCCCGGATCCCGCCGCCAGCAGGGCGCCCACCTCCGCTACCGGCAGCGTCACCCCGGCGCCGGATGGCATGTGCACCACCGACACCAGCACGACCCGTTCGTCCAGGCTGGCCCGGATCCAGTCCAGGTCCAGTTCGCCGTCGGGCAGGCACGGGATCACCTCGAGCCGGCCGCCCCTGGCCTTGGCGATCCGCTGCAGCGCGATCAAGTTGCCCGCGTATTCGTAGCGGGTCACCCACAGGCGGCTGCCGGGCGGGATCCGGAGCTGGCACACCGTCCGGCACCAGGCATCGGTCGCGCTGGCGAACAACGCGATCTCGTCAGCGTCGGCGCCGATCAGCTCGGCCAGCCTCGCGTAGACGGTCTGGGTCAGATCCTTTGCCCGGAGTTGCTCCGCTTCGTACGGGCCGAGTTCGGCCTCGAGCTCGAGCTGCCCGGTCATCGCGGCGAGCACGCCGGGGGCCGGCAAGCCGGCTCCCGCCGTGTTCAGATGGACAGGTTTCACCGGACTCATCTGACCGGTTGCGGCTGGTCGTGGCGTTCGCCGGCCGCGTCGGAGTTCGCTGTCGCGGGCACGCGCAGTGCCGCCAGTTCGGCGAAACTCCCGCCGAGGGCGCGCGGATCACCGCCGGAACGCCGCCAGTCGCGGTATTTGGCCGCGTAGCTGAGCACGGTCTCCCTGTCCCGCTCGCCGCGGGCGCGGGTCAAGATGCCCGCCCATAGTCCGTCCCAGCAGGCATAGGCGGGGTCGCCGAGCAGCACCCGGTGCGCCCGCTTCATGTTCCAGAACGGCACGCCGGTGTTGAGGTGGTGCACCAGGTGGTAGTTGTCCTTGTGCCGTCCGAGCAGGAACCGCTCGATCACCCAGCCGTGCCTGTTGCGGGTCATCAGGATCTGCCGGTCCTCGCTTTCCGGCAGCGGGTAATGCTCGGCCAGTTCCGACAGCCAGCCGATGGCGACCGCGGTGGTGAGCATCGGCACGATCCAGAGCAGCACCACGTCCAGCAGGCGCCCGGTCAGCGCGCAGGGCACCAGGATCGCCGCCCAGACGGCGACCAGCACGCAGCGCTCCACCCGGATGTCAATCGGCATGGACACGGTGACCTGCTCCCGGCGGAACAGCAGGCGGTCCTGGATCACATAGCGCAGGTACTCGACGCTGCGCAGTCCGAACACCGCGAGCAGCAAGTTGCGCAGGAAGAACGCGCGGTTGCTCCCGGCCGGGTCGTAGATGCCTATCTCCCGGTGGAAGCCGTAGTCAGGGTCGCGTTCGGCATCCCCGAGGTAGCGGTGATGCAGGCCGATGTGCGAGCTGCGGTACGCGTTGTACACGTGGAAGACCAGGTGGCCGGAGAACGCGGTCCCGAGGATCACGTTCAGCGTGCCGCTTTTCGTCAGCACCTTGTGCGACGACTCATGCAAGATGTTCACCAGCGCTCGCTGCGTCGAGCCGATCAGCACCAGCGAGATCGGATAGAGCCAGAACGACAGGCCGACGCACAGGTACACCGCGGCCGCGATCACGGCATAGTCAAAGGCGATCGCGATGACGGCGTGATAGTTGTCCAGCCGGCATAGCTTCCGCAGGTCCTTGCGGATCTGCGGGGACAGCCGGGTGAAGTCCAGGCTCGCGTCAGGTCGCGCGTCGACTGGCGTATGGCTACGGCGCGTCATGGAACCCACCTCTCGACACTGCGGCTTAGCGGCCAACCCAAGCTAACCAGCTTGGCACAGATTTGGCAATGTATTTATGCCTAAAATTGCCTATTGAGGATCGCTTCACCGCGCGTGGATGACATAAGTTGCCAGCTAGTTGCGCGTTGTGGCATGATGGGGCGGCTGCGGGCACGGCTGGCGTGACGCAGAAGACGGCTTGCGGGACACGATGCTGGATCAGCCTTTTTTCGGCGAGCGCTTGAAGGCGCTGCGCCTTGAGCGTGGCCTATCCCAGGCCGCGGTTGCCGGGGACGAGATGTCGGCCCCTTATCTGTCGCGGCTGGAGTCCGGTGCACGGCGCCCCACGGCGAGGGTCGTCAGCTATCTCGCCGAGCGCCTCCAGGTCTCGCCACGAGCCTTCGAGAACATGCAGGACAGCCCCCTTGCCCAGGCACTGGCGTCGGCCAGCTCGGCCGGGGACGCGGTGCTGAGCAGCGAGCTGGTGGCGATGCTGCGCGCCGAGGACAAGTCCGCTCCCGCCGCGCTGCGCTGGCAGGCCCTGTGGCTGCTGGCCAGGGCGCATGGCGCACAGGCCCAGCATGCCGAGGAATACCAGGTGCTGACGGAGCTGGCCGCGCTCTCCGACGAGATGGGCGTTCCGGAGCTGCGGGTCAGGACCAGCACCGCGCTGGCGCACAGCGCCAGGAGCCTGGGCGATATCGCCAGGGCGTGCGAGCACGCGGCTGCCGCGGCGAGCGAGGCAGGCCCGCTGAGCCTGGCCGACCACGCTGCCGCCCTCGATGCGCTGATCTCGGCCCAGGCGGAGGCCGGTCAGCTCGCGCAGGCGCGGACGCGAGCCGACGAGCTCGTCGCGCTGACCGAACCCGGCGGCGGAACGGCCTTCACCAGAGCACTGTGGACCTCGGCGACGGTCGCCATCAGGCAAGGCGAGCCGGTCCGGGCACGGGCCGATCTGGAGCGCGCCCTGGCCAGCTTGAACAGCCACGACGACCTGGAGCTGTGGATGCGGCTGCGGCTGGCGGCAGCCTCGTTGCTGCTGCAGATCACCCCGCCGCAGACCGAGGCCGCCAGAACGCGGCTCGCCGAGAGCGAACCCGCGGTCAACCTGGTGGGCACCGAGCAGAACCGGCAGGAGCTGATCCTCCTGCAGGCCCAGCTGGCCTTCAAGGAAGGCCGCTACGACGAAGCCCGGGATCGGTGCGCGGCCCTGGACCGGCGTGAGCTTCAGCTTTCCTTCCGCGACCGGATCCGGCTGCAAGCGCTGCAGAGCATGCTCGGCATCCTGGACGGCCGGACCGAGGAGGGCGTTACCCGGCTGCAGCAGCTGGCGCAGCAGGCCTACGACAGCCAGAACGTCGAACTGGCCGCGGAGCTATGGCGCGAGCTCGCGATAGGCCTGGCCGAGCTGCGCGAGCAGGCCGGGTAGGCGGGCCGTCCACTCTCCGGCGGTCGCTCTTGCCAAATATTGCCAAGATAGGCAATGTCTGACAAGCTACTGAAGTGCGACCCATCATCCACGGAGAGAGGAGCGCCCGTGACTGAGCTGCTCGCGGCCCCAGCCGGGGTCACCATCCGCAGGCTGGCAGGCAATATCGGTGCCGAGATCATCGGCGTGGACGCCGCCGCCGAACCATCCGACGAGAGCATCGCCGCCGTCCGGCAGGCGCTGCTCGAATATAAAGTGATCTTTCTTCGCGACCAGGAGCTCGACTACGACAGCCAGCGGAGCTTCGCCAAGCGGCTCGGCCGGCTAACCCTGGGACATCCGATCTACGATTCCCCCGAGTCCCGGCCAGCCCTGCGCGAGATGGATTCCAGACAGGGCACCAAGGCCAACCACTGGCACACCGACTTGACGTTCATCGAGCGGCCACCGGCGTTCTGCCTGCTGCATGCCAAGGTCATCCCGCCCGTGGGTGGCGACACCATCTGGGCGAACTGCGTCGCCGCCTATGCCGGGCTGCCCGCGGAATTGCGCGCACTGGCCGACAAGCTGCGCATCGTGCACAGCAATGACTGCGACTTCACCGACGACACCATCGGCGCGCGCAGCACCTACATCACCACCCCCTACGAAGCGGAGCATCCGGCGGTGCGAGTGCACCCGGAAACCGGCGAGAAGGCGCTGCTAGTCGGCGGGTTCGCGCGCAGCGTCGTCGGCCTGACGCCGGCCGCGGGCCGCGACCTCATCCGGACGCTACAGGAGTACGCGATCAAGCCGGAGAACACCGTCCGCTGGCAATGGCGGGTCGGCGACATGGCCATCTGGGACAACCAGGCGACCATGCACTACGCGATCTACGACTACGGCACCGAGCGCCGGCGCGGCGAGCGGCTCACCATCGTCGGTGACACGCCGGCCGGCCCGGACGGCAGGCCCAGCCGCGCGCTGAGCGGCGACACCAGCGCCTACAGCGAGGGCACGATGTGACTCATCCGAGCGCATAAGGGGCGCCTTCCGGTGATGACCGGAAGGCGCCCCTTATCCGGATGCGGTCACAAGAGCCGGCGGCGCAGCCAGGCGACGCGGGCCTGCCTGGCGGCCGACGAGACGATCGCGTCAGGCACCCACTCGTCGAAGCTGTGGAACGCGCCAGCCCACACGTGCAGCTCGGCATCGCCGCCCGCCCGCAAGAGCCTGCTCGCGTACCGCACGCCCTCATCGCGCAGCGCCTCCACGGCTCCCACCTCGATAAACGCGGGCGGCAGCCCGGACAGGTCGACCGCCCTGGCGGGTGCCGCGTAACACGACACGTCCGAGGTCCCCCGCCGGGCGCCGAGCAGCGCGCTCCAACCCGTGCGGTTCGAGCGTCCGTCCCACATTCCCGCCTGCTCCATCTCCAGCACCGATGGCGAATCGCAGCGGTCATCCAGCATCGGGAACTGCAGTAGCTGCCCGATCAGCGCGGGCCAGCCGCGGTCCCTCGCCAGCAGCGCCAGGCCCGCGGCCAGGCCGCCGCCCGCGCTGTTTCCGCTCACGATGATCCTGGTCAGGTCGATGTCCAGCTCGTCGGCGTGCTCCGCTAGCCAGGTCAGGCCCGCGTAGCAGTCCTCGACCGGTGCCGGGTCTGGATGTTCGGGGGCGAGCCGGTAGTCAGGCGCGACCACGACCGCACCGATCGCCTGCGCGCGATCAAGCTCACCGATCAGCTCCCTGGTCCTGTTATCCCCGGTCACCATCCCGCCGCCATGCGTGTTGTAAATGACCGGATATGGCCGCGGCACGCCGGCCGGGCGGCAGATCAGCAGGCTGAGCGGCGGACCACCCGGCGGTCCTGGCACCAGTCGCTCGGTGATCTCGAACGCACCGCCTCGGCAGATCTGCGCGTCGGTCAGCCGCGCCTTCTTGCCTTCGGCGCGGCGGGTCAAGATGAGTTCCGGCGTCAGCGAGGGACGATCGGCCAGGATGGCCCGCAACGGGTCCGCCAGTTCGGCGTCCAGCGGCGGGCCTGCCAGCTGCTCGATGATCATGAGCGCACCGTTTCTGTGTGCCGGGCAACGGTTACCGCGATGAGTTCGCCCGGCGGGTGATCGAGCAGGTAGAAGTGATGCCCGGGCACGATGTGCTCGGTGAGGGACCAGGTCAGCTCGCGCCACGGCCTGCGGTCGGCGTGTGTGTCCGCGTCACCGGTGATGGTGGTCACCGGGCAGCGCAGTGCGGGCGCTGTCCGGTGCTGGTAGCCGTGAAAGAGCCTGGTGTCCGCCTGGACGTAGGGCAGCACCAGCTCGAGGAATTCCGGGTCGGTGGTGAGTTCCCGCGGCGTGCCACCCAGTTCAAGCAGCTGGACCGCGGCGTCGGCGTCGTCTTCCGTGCCGTCCTGCTCGGGCAGTGCGGCGTTCCGCGAACCCGACGCGAACAGATGGAGCGCTGGCCTGCCCAGTCCGTCCAGTGCCCTGGCCGTTTCCAGCGCGATTACCGCGCCTAGGCTGTGCCCGAACAGCGCGACCGGGCCATCCCAGCCTTCCCCGGCGATTGCCTCGGCGATGCTGACCGCCAGTTCCCTGAGGTCGGTGGCGGATGGCTCGCTGATCCGCTCGGCCCGGCCGGGATATCGGACCGCGTACACCTCGGTACCGGGCAGCAGGGCAGCCCAGCCGGAGAAGAAGGATGCGGCACCGCCCGCATGCGGGAAGCAGACCAGCCGGACAGCGGCATCGGTGCCCTGCGCGGCGCCGATGCGGCGCAACCAGATGCTCATCGGGCACGCGCCCTCTCCCGGCGGGCGCGCAAGGCCTCGTTGCGCCGTACCGACGCCTCCCGCATCCCGGCGGCGGACTCGCTGGCCGAGCCGTCCCTGATCAGCGTCACCTGCTCGGCGACGGTGACGTGCCGGAACAGCGCCACGACCGAAGGCCGGCTGCCGGTGTGCGACTCCAGCGCGTCCTGGAGCGCGAACATGCTCAGCGAATGCCCGCCGAGTTCGAAGAAGTTGACGTCGGGTGGCACCTGGTCGACCCGCAGCACCTCAGCCCACGCCGCCGCGACCGCCTGCGTCAGCCCGCCCGGCGGGCCCGCCGGTGCGGGCCCGGGCACCGGCGCCTGGGCCCGCACCGGTGCCTGGATAAGAGCGGCCAGCCTGGCCCGGTCAACCTTGCCGTTCGCGGTCAGCGGGAACTCGTCAAGCAGGTGGATGGTGGCGGGAACCATGACGTCGGGGAGGCGTTCGGCCAGCTGGGTGCGTACCGCCGCGGCAGTAGTGCCGGGCTGGGCGAGCACGAACGCGGTAAGGGCGGTCAGGGACTCGTCCGGCAGCACCACCGCGTCGCCGGTACCGGGCACGGCGCACAGCGCCGCTTCGACCGCGCCGAGTTCGATCCGGTGGCCCCGGATCTTGATCTGATGATCGCGACGGCCGAGGAACTCCAGTGTCCCGTCGGGAGCCCAGCGAGCCAGGTCACCGGTGCGGTACATCCGCGCGTCCTGGATTCCGGCGTAGAGGTCAGCCACGAAGGAGCTCGCGGTGGCCTCCGGCCTGCCGAAATACCCACGGGCGACGAGCGCGCCGCCGATGTAGAGCTCACCGGCACTCCCCCGCGGGACCAGCCGGCGCCGCTCATCGAGCAGGTACAGGACCACGCCAGGCACCGGCCGGCCGATGGAGACCGGGCCGGGTGCCGTCATCCGGTGGTAGCTGGCCCAGACGGTGCCCTCGGTCGGCCCGTATTCGTTTACCAGCACGGCTTTGGGCAAGGTCGCGAAGTGCCGGCGGGCCAGCGGTTCAGGCAACGTCTCGCCGGCCACGATAACCGTGTCCAGGGAGGCCAGGTGATGGCCGCCGTAGCGGCTCGCGGCGTCGAGCAGTACCCGGTACAGCGACGGCACGCAGAGCGTCCTGCTCACTTGCCGCCTGCGGATCAGGTCGAGCAGTTCGGCCGGATCGCGCACCTCGGCTTCGGTGGCGATGACCAGGCAGCCGCCGGCGGTGAGCGTGCCCCAGAGCCCGGCGACCGAGGAGTCAAAGGCAAGCGGTGATACCAGCAGGAACACCGGGCGGCCCGGGTAGACCTGGCGGCGTGCCAGGGTAGACAGGGCGAGCTGGCGGTGCTCGACGAGGACACCCTTCGGCTGGCCGGTACTGCCCGAGGTGTAGATCAGGTACGCCGGGTCGTCGAGGGCGGCGTCTTCGGCGAACGAGGTCGCGATGGGGGAAGTGTCCGCCGGCCCGCCAGGGGTGAGCACCGGCAGGGCGCCGGCCACCGGCCGGGTAGCGTCGGCGGCGCCCGCGATGATGGCGGTGACCCGCGCGTCGGCGAGGATCGCGGCGACCCTGGCATCTGGATGCGCGCGATCCACGGGCACGTACGCGGCGCCGCGGCGCATGATGGCGAGCACCGCGGCCACCATCGCGGCCGAAGGCTCGATCAGCACGCCGACGCGGTCACCGCGGCCGACTCCTGCCATGCCCAGCCGGTCCGCGATCCGCCGGGACCACGCGTCCAGCTCGGCGTAGTTCACCTCCTGCTCGCCGCAGCAGACCGCCACCCGTGCGGGCGCGGTCCGCGCGTACTCGGCGACCAGGAGATGTACCGGAGTCACCGGGCCGGCATCGGGAAGCGGATCCCCCTGGCCGAGCAGGGTCGGGTGAGCCTCGATCTGGTCAAGCATCTTCACAGTCCTTTGGGCTAGTCGATTGTCGTGGTGGCGGCGACGAGGTCACGGACGAGCGCCGTCTGGCGGCCGAGCGTGCTGCTGGCGAGCATCTCGCGCAGCGGCATCTGGATCCCCAGCTCGCGGTTGATCCTGCGGGCGAGGTGAGTGGCCAGCAGCGAATCGCCGCCGAGCTCGAAGAAATCCGAGTCCTTGGTCAGCTCCCCGTGGCCGAGTAGTTCCGACCACAGGCTGCAGAGCAGTTCCTCGGCATCCGGCACCCGGGCGCTCTCCGGTATCTGTGGCCGTGGTTCTGTCTCGGGCGTTGGTTCGGGCCTTGGTTCAGGCGGCGCGGCGGCCGCCTGAACTTCCGGTGCGAGCCAGCGCGGCCCGGCGAACTGGTAACCGGGCAGGTGAACGGGCCGCCCGTCGCGGCACAGTGCCGCGACGTCGACCGGCTGCCCCCGGGTCCACAGGGTGCCGAGCGCGGCCAGCACTTCCTCGCCGGGCGCGGCAGTCCGGCCAGGACTCAGCGGAACGGCCGCGAGGCCTACCGCCTCCGCGAGCCCTGCTAGGGCCCGGCCGGGCCCCGCCTCTATGGCGATCGCACCGGGCAAGGTCTTGCCGAGCGCGGCCAGTCCGGCGGCGAAGCGAACCGGACTGCGCGCGGACTCGGCGAACATCGCCGGGTCGACCACGGCTCCGGCCGGGATCAGCTGCCCGGTTCCGTTAGCCGCGAATGGCACGGTCGGCGGCGTGCACCGGATCTGACCGAGCGCGCGGACGAGCGCCGGCAACGCGGGCTCGATCAGCGCGGAATGGAACGCCCGCGTGGTGCGCAGCGGCCGGACGAACACCTGGCCGTCCAGTCGTGCGCGCAAGCCGTCCACCGCCGCCACCGGCCCCGCCAGCACGCAGCTGTCCGGCCCGTTAACCGCCGCCAGTTCGAGCCCGGCGGCGGCGGCGAGGTCAGCGGCCGCCTCCTCGCCCAGGCCGACGGCAAGCATCGCGCCTTCCGGACATGCCTGCATTGCCCGTCCGCGGGCGGCCACCAGGGCGCAGGCGGCCGGCAAGCTGATTACCCCGGCGACGCACGCGGCGGTGATCTCCCCCAGGCTGTGCCCGGCCACCGCCGACGGCGCGAGCCCAAAGCCGGTCAGGGCGACACCGGCGGCGTAGCCGACGGCGAACATCGCGGGCTGGGCCAGCGCGGTCGCGTTGAGCTCGGTCGCCGGAAAGCCGGGGTCATGCAGCGCACGGCGAAGCCGTCCTGCCCAGGCGCCGCCGAAGGCACTCATCGCGCCCATGCCGTCGCTGCACGGGTCATGGCCGAAGATCGCCAGGGTGCTGTCGAAGCCAGCCAGGCACTCCTCCAGTGCCGGGGCGAATCCTGGCAGCGTGGCGGCCAGCGGCAGGGCCATGCCGGGCACCTGGCTGCCCTGCCCGGGAAACAGGAAGATCAGCGGCGCCGGCGGGCCTGTCGGGCAGCGGCCACGGACACCGGCCGCCAGCGCGGCCGCCACCTCCCGTGCGCTACGACCCGTCACCGCCAGCCGCTCGGCCAGAGCGGGGCGGCCCCTGACCATGGTGTGCGCCACGTCGGCCAGGTCCTCGTCGCCGGCCGCGAGATGACTGGCCAGCGCGACGGCCGAGCGGGTCAGCGCCGCCGCGTCGGCGGCGGAGAGCACCACAAGCCGGGCCTCCCCCGTATCCGCGGGGCCCGTATCCGCGGGACCCGTATCCGCGGGACCCGTATCCGCGGGGCCCGTATCCGCGGGACCGGGACCGGGCGAGCGACGCTGACCGGCCGGCGCCTGCTCGACCAGCACGTGCGCGTTGGTGCCGCCGATGCCGAAGGAGCTGATGCCCGCGCGCCTTGGTTCTGGTCCGGTCCACGCGCTGGCCAGGGACGGCACGAACAGCGGCGAGCCTTCGGCCGCAAGCAACGGGTTCAGCGTGGTGAAGCCGGCTACCGGCGGGACGATGCCCTCGCGGACCACGAACAGCGCCTTGATCAGCGAAGCAAGCCCGGCCGCGGCGTCCAGGTGGCCCACGTTGGCCTTGAGCGCACCGATCGCCACCTGGCCCGGCTGGGCGCCGAGAGCGGTCAGCGCCGCCGAGGCCGCGCTCCATTCGATCGGATCGCCGATCCTGGTTCCGGTCCCGTGCGTCTCCAGGTAGCCGACCGACGCCGCGTCTACCTCCGCTGTCCGGTAGGCGGCCCGGATCACCGCTTCCTGGCCCGACGCGGCGGGAGCGTAGTAGCCCGCCTTGGCCGAGCCGTCGTTGTTGATCGCGGTACCCACGATGACGCCGTGCGGCGCGGCGCCGTCCCCGGCGTCGGCGAGACGGCGCAGCACCACGCAGGCCACACCGGAGCCGGACACGACCCCGTCCGCGGCGGCGTCGAACGGCCGGCAATGGCCGGAGCCGGACTGGATCCCGCCGGGCATATGCAGGTGGCCCGCCTGCGGATAGTCGATGCCGGCCGCGATGACCAGAGCCCGGTCGCAGTCGCCGGCCAGCAGTGCCTGCACGGCGAGATGCACCCCGACGAGCCCGGAAGAACACGCGGTCTGCACGCCGATCGCGGGCCCGGTCAAGCCGAGCTTGTACGAGATGAGGCTGGCTATGAAGTCCGGCTCGGTGCCGTGGATGGCCATGTCCAGCGTGGCGGGGTCGAGCGGGCCGGAAGCCAGCATCGCGCGCAGGTAACCGCTGCCGCTGCCGGAGGCGAACACCGCGGTGACCGAACCGGCCCCGGACGTGCCCGCTGCACCCGTGCCCGCTGCACCCGTATCCGCTATTCGGGGGCCGGAGTCCTCCAGCGCGGACCATGCCACCTCCAGCATCAGCCGGTGCTGCGGGTCCATCATCTCCGCGTCGCGCGGGCTGATCCGGAACGGCGCGTTGTCGAACCGGTCGGCGCCCGCCAGGTATCCCCTGACCGGAACGTAGTCAAGATCGTCGGCCAGGCCGGCCGGCACACCCTCGGCCAGCAACTGCCGCCGGTCCAGGCGGGTCGTGAGCACCCGGCCCGCCAGCAGGGCGGACCACCACCCCGCGAGATCGGTCGCGCCGGGAAAACGCGCCGCGATCCCGGTCACGGCGATGTCGAGGGAACGATCGCGGTCCATGAATCCACCTCCGGCCGGAAATGCGCGAGAAAGCCACGCCCATATTGCCAGATTTGGCAACGCTCTGGCAATATTTAGGCATGGCTTTGACGGAGGAAGGCAGGGGCGAGATGAACGTCGCGGTTGACGCCGGCAAGACCCGGGGAGAGCACACCACCGGCCCGCCGGACACGGAATGGGTGGCCGGGGACGCGTGCCTGGCGCCTCCAGGTGGCCTGCACGAGGCGCTCGCCCGGGTCGCCCGGCTGTGGCCGGATGCGCCCGCGATCCGGTCTGCCGAGGGCTGCCTTACCTACCGCGAGCTGGATCGCACCGCGGACGCGTGGGCCGCCAGCCTGATCCGGCACGGCGTGCGGCCCGGCCACCAGGTGCCCGTCCTGCTGCCTCGCGGCAAGGAGCTGATCATCGCGCTGGTCGCCGTACTCAAGACCGGGGCCGCGTACGCCCTGCTCGATCCCTTCTGGCCAGAACGCCGCGTGGTACAGGCCACAGCCAGGCTGGACAGCCCGGTACTAGTCGCCGGACCGGGTACCCGGTCTTCGGCCAGGCTATGGACACCGCCGGCTGGCCCTGCCGAACCGCCGGCTGGCTTCCGGCCAGCCCGGGTGCGGAACACCGACCCGTGCGCGGTCTTCTTCACCTCGGGGACGACCGGCAAGCCCAAGGGAGTTCTCACCACGCACCGCGCGACCGCCCGCCTGTTCCAGGGCAATGGCTTCGCCCGGTTCGGCCCTGGCAGCTCGATGCCACTCGCCGCGCCGGTGCCGTGGGACGTGTTCTCCCTCGAACTCTGGTCGGTCCTGCTCAACGGCGGGACGTCCGTCATCACGGCGGAGCGGTACCTAACCGCCGCGGCGCTCCGGGCGGGCATCGCCGGGTCCGGCGTCAATACCGTGTGGCTGACCAGCAGCTTGTTCAACATGATCGTCGACGAGGATCTGACCGCGTTCACCGGACTTGACCAGGTGATGACCGGTGGCGAGCGGCTTAGCCCGGCGCACGTGCTCAGGTTCCTGCGCGCCCATCCCTGTATCGCGCTGCTCAACGGCTACGGCCCGGTGGAGAGCGTGGTGTTCGCCAGCACCCACCGGATCACCGAGGCCGATTGCGCGCGGCCGGACGGAATCCCGCTCGGCCGCCCGGTGCCGGGTACCGGCATCCACGTGCTCGACGGCGACCAGCCCTGCGCCGTCGGCCGTACCGGTGAGATCTGCCTGTCAGGAACCGGCCTGGCGGTCGGTTACCTCGGCGAGCGGGCACTGACCGATGCCGCCTTCGTGCACGCGGAGATCAACGGCGAAGCGGTGCGCCTGTACCGGACCGGAGACCTCGGCTACTGGAACGAAGCGGGCCTGCTGTGCTTCCGCGGCCGGGCCGACCGGCAGGTCAAGATCCGCGGTCACCGGATCGAGCCCGCCGAGGTAGAGCAGCAGATCCTCACCCTGCTGCCCGGCGTGCGGCAGTGCCGGGTGCTGGTACGCCGCGACCAGAGCGGGACCGCCGTGGACATGGTCGCGGTCTGCGTGCCTGAGACCGACGGTGACGCGCTGGCCGGAGCCGGCCCGGTGCTGGCCGAGGGACTGCCGCTGTTCCAGCGGCCGGCCGCCGTGCTCAGCGTGCCCGCGCTGCCGGTCACGGCGCAGGGGAAGGTGGACGAGCGCACGCTGATCACGCTGGCGGCCGACCACCACCGGCAGCTCGAGGCCGTCGCCAGCGCCGGGGTGGCGGGGCCGGTGGCGAGCCTGGTCACGCAGACCTTCGCGCAGGTACTCGGCCGTGACATGGTTCCCGCCGACGTGTCGTTCTTCGCGCTTGGCGGCACCTCGCTGGACGCGGGCCGGGTCTGTGCCCGGCTAGCCGCTGAGCTCAGCAGGCCGGTCTGGCTGTCCTGGCTCTACCAGCGGCCCGACGCCACCGGTCTGGCCGCGCTACTGACCGCGCCCGACGGATGCGCCGCCGGCCGCACGGGGGACGAACCGGAGCCGATCGGACCCGAGCCGATCGGACCCGAGCCGGCCGGACCCGAGACGGCCGGACCCGAGACGGCCGGACCGGTGCCGCTGACGGCGATGCAGCTGGTCTACCTGACCCGGCACCTGCTCTACCCGCAGGACCGTACCTCGCACTGCCTGCTTGCCTTCCGCATCGACGGGCCGGTCGACACGGTCGCGCTTCAGGGCGCGATCGACGAGGTGCACGTGCGGCATGAGCCGCTCAGCGCGTGTTACGCCGCGGATCCCCGGCCGGCCGCCTGGCTGGACGAAGCGGCCCCGCCCGTGCTCGAGGAACTGCCGCCGCAGCGCGGGACGCGCTCCGCGCTCCGCGCCCTGCGCGCGGCACTCGCCCGGCCGCTGGACCCGGGCAAGGGCGAGGTATGGCGTACGGTGCTGATCCCCCGCACCGACGGCACGTCCGCGCTGTTCGGTTGCGTCGTCCATCACATCGCCTTCGACGGCTGGTCGGAGTCGGTGCTGACCCGCGATCTCGCCCTCGCCTACAACGGCGCGCTGGCTCCGCCTCGGCCACCCGGGCTGGCCAGGACGCGCCGCCTGTACGCGCGGCGTCAGCGCCCGGCCACGCCTGAACTGATCGCCGAACTGGCCGATGTGCCAGATCTTCGCTGGCCCGCGGATCCGGCGGTACAGCCGATGGGGCGGCCGGCGGCGGCACCACGGCGGATCGTCACCAAGCTGGACCCGCGGACTGTGGCCGGGATCGACGCGGCTGCCGCCGCGGCCGGCACCACCCGGTTCGTCGCGCTGCTCACCGAGTGGGGGCCGGCTATCGCGGAGGTGACCGGCCAGGACGACTTCGCGGTCGGCGTGCCGGTGGCTCAGCGGGACGGAGCGAGCCTCGCCGACGTCGTCGGCTGCCATATCGCCATGGTGCCACTGCGGCTGCGCGGCAGCGCGCTGACCGGCGACCGGCACGCCGTGGCACGGATAGCCGGACGGGCCTTCGCGGCGCAGGACGTGCCGCTGCCCGTACTGCTGCAGGCACTCAGCCGTCCCAGAACCGGCCGCCCGCCGCTATTCCAGGTGCTGTTCGCCGTGCAGGACAACACGCCGCCCCGGCTGGAGCTAGCCGGCCTGCGCAGCACGTTCCTGCGGCAGCCGTACGTGGATCTGCCGCTGGAACTGCACACTGAGCTGTGGCCCGAGCCAGACGGCGGGCTGCGGATCGAGATCTCGTTCCGGCCAGGCTGGGTGACCCCGGCCACCGCCCGGCAGATCGCGCGGCACTTCGCCGCTCGGCTGCGCGCACCGTCAGGGAGCCAGCGATGACCGCGGCCGTTACTGATCTGATTGATCCAGCTGTTCTGATCTACCCCAGAACTCACGCCAGCGCAGACGCGCACGGACTCTGGCGATGGATGCGGGGGCACTGTCCTGTCTACTACCACGCGGCCGGTGACCTGCCCGCGTTCTGGTCACTGACCAGGTACGACGACATCCGGACGGCGTACCGGGAGCACGAGCTGTTCAGCTCGGCGCACGGCGTGCTGCTGCGCCCGGCTCAGGGCGGCGCGGACCCTGGCGCGGGGATGACGCTGGCGCTCACCGATCCGCCGCGCCACAAGCAGCTTCGCTCGCTCGTCGCCTCCTGGTTCAGCCAGCGCAGCGTACGGGACCTCGAGCAGCCGATCCGGGTTGCCGTCCGCGCCACGCTGACGACGGCGGCGGAACTCGGCGGCTGCGACGGCGTGCTCGACATCGCGGGCCGGCTGTCCAGCCACGTCATCTGCGCTCTGCTCGGTGTACCCGCTACCGACTACGAGAGCATCTTCGGCTGGACCAACGAGGCTTACGCGGCTCATCAGCCGCTCGCCGCCCAGCATGAGCTGATGGCCTACTTCAGCGAGCTGATGTACGAGCGGATGGCGGAGCCCAGGGATGACATCGTCAGCGCGCTGGCCAACGGCGAGCTGGACGGGGGCCTGCTGACCGAGCAGGAAATCCTGATGAACTGCGAGAACCTGATCGGCGCGACGGAAAACGGGCGGCTGGCCATCGCCGGAGGCATCCTCGCCATGCTTGAGCATCGCGATCAGTGGCGGCGCCTGGCCGCCGACCCCGCACTGGTGCCGGCCGCCGCGGAGGAGATCCTGCGCTGGACATCGAGCGCCACCCACAGCATGCGGACGGTAACCAGGGACACCCGCGTCCGGGGCCAGCTGATCAGCGCGGGGGAACTGGCGGTGCTGTGGCTGCCGTCGGCGAACCGTGACGAGGACGTCTTCGAGCGGCCGTACGAGTTCGACGTCGGCCGGCGTCCCAACCGCCACCTGGCACTCGGCGGCGGTGAGCACTTCTGCCTGGGCGCGGTGCTGGCCCGCGCCCAGCTACGCGTCCTGCTCACGGAACTGCTCGCGAGCCCGTTCACGATCGAGCTGGCCGGACCTACCACCCCCGTGTGCTCGCTCGCGGTGAATGGCCCGCAGACGCTGCCCCTCCAGGTGCGGCGGTAGCCGGCTAGGCGCGCTCGTACACGCTGACGTGGCGCCAGCTGGCCGCGGTGAACGGCTCGCCGTTCCAGCCGCCCCGTCGTTCGCGCAGGCGCAGGCCGGCGATGCGGGCCATCAGGTCGAACTCGGGAGGATACGCCAGCCTGAGCCGCACCGGAGAGAACAGTACGCCGTCCTTACCGAGGTGGACGTGCGTCTCATCGAGGATCTGCGTCACCGGGTCGTAGCGGCAGACATCCAGCACGACGTTGCTGACTTCTACCTTTTCCGCCTCGATCTTGCGATGGTCGGGCCAGGAGGGCGCGACCGGCACGCGGACCTCCAGCACGAAGACGCCGTCCTCGGCCAGGTGCCGGGCCGCGTTCTCGAAGCACAGGACCTGGTCGTCCTGGGTGATCACATTGCCGATCGTGTTATAGACGAGGTAGACCAGCCGGTACGTGCTCCCGGTGGACGCACGGGTCATGTCCCCTTCCACGACCTTGACCTGGTCGCCACCCGGCTTCTCGCGCAGCCGCGCGAGCATGTCCGGCGATAGCTCGATGCCGTCGACGCGCACCCCTGCCTGCGTCAACGGCAGCGCGATGCGGCCGGTACCGACAGCGAACTCCAGCGCGTCACCGCCTGCCGCCAGCTTCGCCAGGAACGCGACGGTCTCCCCTTCGTCGCCGCGCAGATCTTCCGCGTCGTAGCGCCTGGAAATCTCGTCGTCGAAGGCCATCCGCGGATCGTAGCCCTGCATGAACCCTCCCACCGTGCGGTCCTTACCTAGCTACTTGTCCCTACCCAGGATCGGCACAACATCCGCCTCGCTGGCCGGCTCGGTTACGATCCGTACCGAATCCGCCAGGGCCCAGGCGAGTTCCCGTGCCTGCGCCGGGCTGTTCGCGCCCGTGATGACGAACCCAGGCCGGTCACCGGAGCTGAGGACCTGCGGCACAATGTCGCCCGGCGCGACGTTCAGCTCGGCATGCAGTACACCGCGATGATCGAGGATGGCGTCCCAGCCCCGCACGGCGACCACCCGGCCAGGATTGGCGGCGAGGTAGCGGATGGCCGCCCCCCGCACCGGACGCAGGTCGGTGCTGGCCGGGAAGCCGGTCATGTCGTCGTAGAGAAGGCCGAAGATCTCCAGCCCGGGGATGGCGTGGCACATCAGCCGGTGCACCCAGTCGCCCGCCGGACGCGGGTGCACCTCGCCCAGCACGATCCCGTCGGCGGTCAGCCACAACTCGACATGGAAGACCCCGGCGCGGAGGCCGAGCACGGTGAGCGCGCGGGTGACCTCCCGCTCGATCTCTGCCCGCTTCCCGGCGGGGAGTTCGGCCGGGATCACGTGGCCCGCCTCGACGAAATGCGGCGGCGGGAGCAGGTACTTGGCCGTCAGGGCGAGAACCTTCGGCCTGCCGCTGAGGAAGACGCCCTCGACGCTGTACTCGGGGCCGCTGAGCATCTCCTCCACCAGGAACAGGTCAGGATCGGGCAGTTCACGCAGCGCCTGGCGGAGGTCATCCGCGCCGGTGACCTTGCGCACGCCGAGGCTCCCCGCGGCGTCCCTTGGCTTGACCACCCACGGCCCCGTCGTTCCCGCCATGAACTCAAGCGCCTCGCGCGCGCTGGTGCACAGGCGCAGCGGCGGCTGCCGGAACCCCGCCGCCGCCAGGGCGGCGCGGCAGGAGTCCTTGTTCTGCACACAGCGCACCACGTCCGGCGGGTTGCCGGGCGCCCCGAACAACTCGGCCGCGCCGGCCGTCGCCGCCTGCACCGAGTCGCGCAGGCCGAGGACCATGTCGAAGCACTCGCCTTCGGCCCGCGCCCCGGCCGCCCAGCGACGCGTCTGCTCCGCGCTGTCCGGGTCGGCCGCCGAGACCGCGCTCGCCAGCTTCGCCGCCCTGCCGATCCGCGGCAGCACCTCGGCCCGGTGGGTCAGGTGGGTCTGGATACCGCGGGAGGCGGCTTGCAGCAAGGCCATGCCGACGATATCGATGCTCGACGGCAGCGGGCTGGCCCCGCCGACGATAAGCAGACGCGGCCGGGGTACCGGTCCCGTCGGCGCCAGCCGCGGGCCGGGCACGTGCGGCTCCGTCCCATCCGGCTCCGTCCCATCCGGCCCCGTCCTATCCGGCTCCGTCCCATCCGGCCCCGTCCTATCCGGGCGGACCACGGAGGCTGACGAGAACCAGGCGGCAAGCTGCCGCATCCGGTCCACGACCTCCGCACCGTCCCGCCCTTCGACGATGGCCATGGCCGCGGGCACGTTGGACGCGAGCGTCGCGTCAGGCCTCAGGTCACCGGCACGAGCGCGCATCGTGACCTGACGGACGCCGTAGTGGCGGACGACTTCCCGTTCGCTGGGGCAGGACACCAGCACGCCGGGCGGGGTGAACAGGGAGACGAAGCCGAAACAGCTGGACGCCACGGCGGACACCCTGGAGGTTTCCAGGCCGAGCAGCACCCGCGCCCACTCCTGATCGAGATCGACACCGTGCTGGAAGCGGATCATGGACGGGATATCGGCACCGGGGACACGTCCCGCGTACTCGCCGAAAACCAGCTCATCCCCGCGCTCGAAGGCCTCCATGTGGAACACCCCGTCACGATGCCGCAGCGCCCGCGCGACCTCCCCGATGAAGTCGGTGGCACGCGCGTGCAGCTTGGCATGCGTGTCCGGATGCAGGACATAACTCGATACCAGCCCGCCATCGCGAATCCCGAGCAGGGGCTGCAGGTAGCGGGCGATGGAAATGAAGCGCACCTGCCCGGCCCTGACGACGCCGTCGATATGCAGCTCGGGGCCGTCCACCCACTGCTCGGCCAGCCACGGGCCGCCGGCCGGCCGGGCGTCTATCTGCTCCCCGAGCTCCGCTCGCCCGGACTCGCTCTGCCAGACCCTGACGCCGATCGTGCCCGTGCCGTCCAGCGGCTTCAGCACGCCACACGGCTGCGTGAAGGCCAGCAGGTCCCGGCCGCGGACGACCACACGGGAGTCAGCGACCGCGATCCCGGCCACCCGCACCGCCCGTTTCTGCAGGTCCTTATCGCGCAGCAGCACCGCGTCGAGCACGCCGGTCCAGTCTCCGGCAGCGGAGAGCACGGCCGCGCACAGCAGCGGGTTCTCCCCCGGCGCGCAGATGTACTGGAAGTCCGTCACCGACCGGCCATATCGCGCCAGACCGGCCAGGACCGTGGCGACGTCGGCTGGATCCCGCACGGGGATGGCCTGGGCATCATCGAGCAGGGCGCCGCGCCTGTGATCGTCAGCGGCGGTGAGCACGCAGGTGACATCGGCTCCGAGCGCGCGCAGCGCGGTCAGGGACTCCGGCCGCCAGCCGAGCATGAGTACCTTCACCTGCGCCATGTCCAGCTCCTCGACGTATCTGCCGTGCCGGGCAGATTGCCCGCACCTGCGCATTGACAATATCGTGCCACGAATTTGCCAATATTGGCAATACGTGAAGCCGGCGGGCGGAGACGGCAGCCGCCCGCCCGAGCGCTACCCGGCGCCAGCCGCCCGCTGGTAGACGCTTACCTGCCGCCAGCTCTGCGCGGTGAACGGCTCCGCGTTCCAGCCGCCCCACCGCTCCCGCAGCCGGAGCCCGGCGATCCGCGCCATCAGGTCGAACTCGGGCGGGTCCGCCAGCCGGGTACGCACGGGCGTGAAGACGACCCCGTCGCGACCGATGCGGACGTGGTTCTCGTCCAGGATCCTGGTCACCGGATCGAACCGCTCCGCCTCGAGCACGACGTTGTCCATCTCGATCCGCTCGGGCCGCAGGGACTGGTGGCCAGCCCAGCTAGGAGCGGCGGGAACCCGGACCTCCAGCACGAACAGGCCATCCTCGCTCAGGTGCCGTGCCGCGTTCTCGAAGCAGCGGACCTGGTCGTCCTGGGTCAGCAGGATTCCGATGGTGTTGTAGATCAGGTAGACGAGCCGGTACTTGCGCCCCGTGGCGGCCGATGACATGTCGCCCATGACCACCTCGACGCGATCGCCGTCCGGCTTCTCCCGCATCCGCGCCACCATGTCGGGTGACAGCTCGACACCGTCCACCCGGACGCCGGCCCTCGTCAGCGGCAGCGCTATGCGTCCGGTGCCCACCGCGAACTCCAGTGCGTCCCGGCCGCCAGCCAGCTTCGCCAGGAAGGCCACGGTCTCCTCTTCGTCCCCGCGCGTATCCTCGGCGTCATACCGCCGGGACACCTCGTCGCCGAACGCCCGCAGCGGATCGAATCCCTTCATCCCTCACCCTTCCTGATGAGCCGACTTCCCCTAGCGGCCACGCAAGGACTATATTGCCAAAAAATGCCAAAGATTGCACGTTCTGGCAACTAGAAAGGCGGGCAGCATGACCGTGACTAGCGAGCTCACCCTGGCGCAAGCCGGCCATGGCGATGGGGACTGGCGATCGGTAAACCTGGCGAACTGGAACGACCGGGTGCCGATCCACATGGCCAGCGCGTTCTACGACACTCATTCTTTCCTGGCGGGAGCGGATACGCTCCGGCCGTTCGAGGCCAGCGAGGCAGGCGACGTACGCGGCAAGCGGCTCGTGCACCTGCAATGTCACATCGGGCTGGACACGCTGTCCTGGGCCCGGCGCGGCGCGCTGGTCAGCGGGCTTGACTTCTCTCCGCCAGCGATCCGCGGAGCCACCTCGCTCGCCACCGAGGCGGGCATCGACGCGTCGTTCGCGGTGGCGGATGTCTACGACGCGGCGGCCGCACTGGGCGGGCAGCGGTTCGACGTCGTCTACACCGGCACCGGAGCGCTGGTCTGGCTGCCTGACATCCCGCGCTGGGCCCGGGTGGTGGCTTCCCTGCTGGCCCCAGGCGGCTTCCTGTACCTGGTGGAGGGACATCCACTCGCCCAGGTACTCGACAGCGCCTGCGGCGCACACGTCGCCCACGACTACTTCGACCCCGGCCCGCACGCTGCCGACTTCGCCTCGACCTACACCGACGGCCCTGAGGTGGAGCACACGAGGATCGTACGGTTCCGGCACTCCATGGGCTCGGTCATCACCGCCCTCGCCGGCGCGGGACTGCGGATCGAGTTCCTGAACGAGTACGACTTTGATGTGTGGGCCAGGTTCGAGGCACTCCGGCGGTGCCCGGACGGGCTCTACCGGCTGCCGGCCGGCCGGACTCCGGTGCCCATGCTGTACTCGCTGCGAGCCTCCGCCCCCGCGTTATCCGCCATAACTAACCCCGGTGCTTGCGCCGGGATGTGCGCATGACGAGGGCAACGACGGCTACACCACCGCAAACGTGCAGGTGATCGAGCCGCAGGCCGCACTATCGAACCGCCTTCCCTGGCTGATGCCGGGATGAAGGACCCGGTTGCGAGCATGGGTTCAGCTGGCAACGGGGCCGGCGCGACAGTGAAGCCAGAGGAGAGGCTGAGTGCCATGAACACTCACCGTATCGGCGCGAAAGTGATCATCGTTTGCGGTATCTGCCTGGGGATCCTTGCTCCGGTCATGGGGATGTCTGTCAGTCACGGGCCATCTGTCCCGGTCGCCAGCGGCGGGCCGTGGGGCTGATCGCGATGCGACTGAACACGAGGGATATCGACTGGCCGGGAAACGCTACGACGAGTCACTAGTCAGCTTGGCGCGCAGGGCGATCGCCGTGTCCGCCGCGGTCGCGGCGGCCTGGCGGTCGCCCTGCGCCACGTGGGCCTCACCGATCAGGGCGAACGCTCTCGCCTCATGGAGCAGGGCGCCCATCAACCGGAACAGGCCCGCCGCCTGCTGGCTGAGGTCGATGGCCCCGGCGGTGTCGCCGTCGGCGAGCGTGACCTCGGCCAGGGCGAGCAGCGCCCTCCCCTCGGCCAGCCGGTCGTGTGAGGTACGGGCAAGGTCCAGGGCCTGCCGCAGCGTACTCCGCGCGTGGTCGAGCGCTCCCTGCCGGAGCTGAGCGCAGCCCATGCCGTGCAGGGCGTACGTCTCGCCGATGGGATCGCGCAAGTTACGGACCTTCCCCAGGACCAGCTGGAACGTGCTGAAGGCCTGGTCCAGCTCGCCGGAGAGCAGGTATGACTCGCCGATCCGGTGCAGCACCTGCGCCTCGGCCCGCCCTGGCCGCAGGGCACGGCTGAGCCGCAGCGCCTCCGACAGCAGGCTGATCGCCTCGGCCATCTTGCCGTGTTCCAGCTTGACTTGGGCCAGGCCTTGCAGCGCGTAGGCGGTGGCGATCAGATCCGCGGTTTTGCCGAGGATGGCCAGGGCCTGCTCGTATCCGGCCTCGGCCTCGGCGAGCCGCCCGCTCAGCCGGTCGATGTACGCGACCTGGCTGGTCACCAGCGCGATGCCCTGATCGTCGCCGACCTCGCGGAACAGCCGCGTCGCGCTGGCGAAGCTCTCCCTGGCCACGTCGAACCGCTGCCGGGTCACGTGCAGCGAGCCGAGCGAGTACAAGATCGCCGCCTGGCCGCGGACGTCGCCGGCCTCCCTGGTCGCGGTCAGGGCGACGTCGTGCGTGGCCCACCAGTCATCGAGGTATGCCCTGGTCTCGAACAGCGTGACCGCGTTATAGGCCAGGCTCCAGCACAGCTCGGTCAGGCCGGCCTGGGCAGCCTGGCGCACGGCCGGCACCAGCGTGGCCCGTTCCCGGTCATACCACGTGACCGGATCGCTGATCAGCTCCACCACCACGTCCTCGGGCAGCGTCCACCTCGGCGCGTCGCTGCGCAGCCGGGCGTACTCACCGCCCCAGTGGCGTGAGCGTGCCTGCTCGGCGAGGAAGAGCAGCGCGCCGAACGCACGCTCGAGCGCGGCCGCCTGCTCAGCCGCCGGCTCCTCCGCCGCCAGCCGCTCCCGGGCGAAGACGCGGAGCAGGTCGTGAAAGCGGTACTGGCTTGGCGCGCCCGGTTCTGGCACGTCGACTTCGATGAGCTGGGCGCTGACCATGTCATCGAGCAGATCCTCGGCGCGGCCGATCGGCTCGTCGAGCAAGGCGGCCGCGAGCCAGTTGGAGAACACCCCCAGATCGACCAGCGCGAGCCTGCGGAACAGCCGCTTGACATCGGTGTCCGCACTCTCGTAGCTGAGCGAGATCGTCGGCCGGACGCTCATGTCGCCGTAGCTGAGCTCGTCCAGCCGCCTGGTCTCGTCGGCCAAGCGGTCGGCTAGTTGCTCGATGCTCCAGTGCTGGCGCGCGGACAACCGGGCACCGGCGATGCGCAGCGCGAGCGGCAGGTGACCGCAGTAGCCGGCCACCCGCACCGCCTGGCCGGCCTCCGATTCCACCCTGGCCGCCCCGGCGATGCGGGCGAGCAGGTCCAGCGACCTCGCGGGCGCGAGGACCTCCACGTCCACGTGGGTGGCGCCCGCCAGTCCGGTCAGCCGCTGCCGGCTGGTGACGATGCCGGCCGCGCCACCCCGGCCGGGGAGCAGCGGTACCACCTGGCTTTCGGTTACCGCGTCGTCGAGCACCACGAGCACTCGCTGGTCGCCGAGCAGGCTCAGGTACACCTCGGTCCGCTCCTCCAGGGTGTCCGGGATCTCCGAGCCGGGCAGGCCGAGCAAGCGCAGGAACCGCTCGAGTATCTGCATAGGGCTGACCGGATGGTCGGTCGCGCCATGGAAGCTGGCGAACAGCTGCCCGTCAGGGAAGTCCGCGATGAGCTGGTGCGAGACGTGCACGGCGAGGCTGGTCTTGCCCACCCCGCCCTTGCCGGTGAGGACGACGACCGGCACTGCCTCGTGCAGGCCGGTGCCGTTGAGCTGCCGCCGGACCTGGCCGATCTGCTCGGCTCGCCCGATGAAATCCCCGATGTCCGCGGGCAGCAGGCTGGGCACTCGTGCGTCCGGTGGCTGGTGCCGGACCGGCTGCGCGGGCGGCGCCAGGGCGCGATCCTGGATGAGGATCGCCTGCTCAAGCTCGCGCAGCCGCTCGCCTGGCTCGATGCCCAGCTCGTCGCGCAGCCGCTGCCATGCCTGCCGGTAAACCCGCAGTGCCTCGGCGGCCCGGTCGCAACGGTACAGCGCGAGCATCAGCTGCCCGTACGCCCGCTCACGCGGCGGGTACTGCTCGACGAGTTCGGCAAGCTCACCGATCAATTCGTGATGCAGGCCCAGATCCAGTTCGAGGTCGACGCAGTCCTCGGTGACGATGCCGCGCTGTTCATCGAGCAGGCTGCCGGCGTCCCGGAGGACCGGGCTGTCCATGCCATCGAGCGCGGGCCCGCGCCACAGCCGCAGCGCGTCCCGATAGGCCCGCCGGGCGGCCTCGGACTGGCCGAGCTTTCGGCCCGCCGCGACGAGCTCGGCGAAGCGTCCGGCGTCGAGGCTGTCGCCTTCGAGCTCGAGCACGTAGCCGACCGGGTGCGTCCTGATGATGGCGGGACGGCCGTGCCTGGCGAAGGTCTGCCGCAGCGAGGAGATGACGATCTGCACCTGCGAGCGGCCCGTCGGCGGCTGGTCGTCACCGTACATGGCTTCGAGCAGCTGCTCCGTCGTGACCAGCTGATTCACGCTGAGCAGCAGCGTCGCGACAACGGCCTGCTGTCGCGGACCGCCCAGGTCAATGCGGTCCGCTCCTCCCGTGACCTCAAGCGGACCTAGGATCTTGAACTGCACCGAGTCCCCTGCTGCCCCGCGCCCGAGTTTGACTCACTGGAGCGATCGGCGGGAACCGCAGGTTTGCCCCATGCTGACGCGTGGGGGCGCACGTGACACGCGTCCGGTGTACATCCTATTAAGTCCGGATATGACGCGCCACGCCCGGTCGTTACCCAGCCGAGACCAAGTACGCCACCGGCGCCGTGGCGGTCGTCGTCGCTGCCGCCGAACGGCCAGAACGAAGCAGGCAATAGGTAACTGCCTGCTCAAGCGCCTCCCAGGACGCGGCGATGATGTCCTCGTCCACGCCGACGGTATTCCAGACGCAGTCGCCCTCACCGCACTCAAGCACGACCCTGGTGACGGTGTTCGGCGCCTCGAGCACGCGCGCCCGGTACTCGGTCCTGGTCAGGCTCGCGAGCTCGGGATAGGTCCGCTCAAGCGCCGCACGCAGCGCGTTGTCCAGCGCCCTGACCGGGCTGTCCCCCTCGCCCGCCGCGACGGCCGTACTGCCCTGCGCGGTCACCTTGACCGTGGCCTGGCTGGTCACGACGCCGTCGGTGCCGCGTTCCACGGTGACCCGCCACGACTTCACGGTGAAGTACTCGTGCTGTTCGCCGAGCGCGGTGCGCAGCAGCAGTTCGAAGGACGCGTCGGCGGATTCGAAGGTGTAGCCGCGGGCTTCCATGTCCTTCACCTGCTCGGCGACCCGCCCGATCACCGCTCGGTCGCTGGTCACGTCGATGCCCAGCTCGCGGCCCTTCAGCTCGACCGAAGCGCGGCCGGCCATGTCCGAGATGATCATCTTCATGTCGTTGCCGACCACCAGCGGGTCGATGTGCTGGTACAGCATCGGGTCGACCTTGACCGCCGACGCGTGCAGGCCAGCCTTGTGCGCGAACGCGCTGGCGCCCACGTACGGCTGGTGGGAATCGGGCGGCACGTTGACGATCCGGCTGATCTCGTGGGCGATCCGGCTCATCTCGCCGAGCCGCTCGCCGCTGACCAGCTGGAAACCCTTCTTCAGCTGGAGCCCGGCCACGACACTGAACAGGTTGGCGTTGCCGGCCCGCTCGCCGTACCCGTTCGCGGTCCCCTGGACGTGGGTCACCCCGGCGTCGACGGCGGCGAGCGTGTTCGCCACGCCGCAGGCGCTGTCGTCGTGACAGTGCACGCCGAGCCGCGCGCCGGTACCCAGGACGGCGGCCACGGTCTCGGCGATCTGGTCCGGCAGCATGCCGCCGTTGGTGTCGCACAACGCGACCAGGTCCGCGCCCGCCTCCATCGCGGTGCGCACCACTTCGAGCGCGTACCCGGGGTTGGACCGGTAACCGTCGAAGAAATGCTCCGCGTCGAGGAAGACCCGCTGGCCCCCGGCCCGCAGGAACTCGACAGTTTCCGCGATCATGGCCAGGTTCTCGCACAGCGTGGTTTTGAGCGCCAGCTCAACATGCCGGTCGTGGCTCTTGGCGACCAGCGTCACAACGGGCGCTTGCGCGTCGCGGAGCGCGAGGACCAGCGGGTCGTCGGTCACCCGCCGTCCAGGCCGCCGGGTCGACCCGAACGCGGCCAGCTGCGCGTGGGTCAGCTCAAGCTCACCGCGGGCGCGGCGGAAGAACTCCGTGTCCTTGGGGATCGCACCTGGCCAGCCGCCCTCGATGAAGCCGACGCCCAGCGTGTCAAGGGACCGCGCTATGGCGAGCTTGTCCCCCACGGTGAGGGAGAGCCCTTGCTGCTGAGCCCCGTCGCGCAGCGTCGTGTCGTAGATATGGAAACGGTCGTCGGGCATCTCGGCCTCCGTGTCAGCAAACCCTGTGTCAGCAAACCCTGTGCCAGCAAACCCTGTGTCAGCAAACCCTGTGTCAGCAAACCTTGTGCACCCAGCCGAATGGGTCCGGCTGACTTCCGTACTGGATCCCGGTGAGCTCGGCGTGCAGCCGCCTGGTCACCGGACCCGGCTGGCCGTCACCGACCAGCCATTCCCCCGACCTGCCGCGCACCGTGCCGACCGGCGCGACCACCGCCGCCGTGCCGCACGCGAACACCTCGCTCAGCTCGCCGTCCGCGCACCGCCGCTGCCATTGGCTGACGCTGATCGGCTCCTCGGTGGCCGTCATGCCGAGCCGGGGCGCCAGCGCGAGCAGCGATTCACGGGTGATACCCGGCAGCAGGGTGCCGGTCAGCGGCGGCGTGCTGATCCCTATCCCGGCAGCTGACCGGTAGACGAAGAACAGGTTCATCCCGCCCATTTCCTCGACCCACCGGTGCTCGGCCGCGTCCAGCCAGACCACCTGGTCGCAGCCGCTGTCCAGCGCCTGGCGCTGGGCGGCGAACGCACCAGCGTAGTTACCGCCGGCCTTGACGGCCCCGGTGCCGCCGGAAGCGGCCCTGGTGTAGTCCTCGGAGAGCCAGACCGTGATCGGCCGCAGCCCGGTACCGAAATACGGCGGCGCCGGGGACGCGATAACGCAGAACAGGCAGCTGTCAGACGGACGGGAGAAGCCGAGGCCGTGCTGGGTGGCGATCATGAACGGGCGGAGGTAGAGGCTGAAGCCATTACCGCCGGGTACCCATTGCTGGTCCTGGGCCACGAGCAGCTCGAGCGCGCGGACGAAGACCTCTTCTGGCAGTTCGGGCATCGCGAGGCGGCGCGCGGCATTGTTGAACCGTGCCGCGTTGGCCCGCGGCCGGAAAAGGACGACCGGGCCGTCCACTTGCCGGTAGGCCTTCGTCCCCTCGAATATCTCCTGGCTGTAGTGGAACACCGCGGTGCCTGGATAGAACGGCAGCTGCTCGTAGGGGCCGAGGCGAGGCTCATGCCAGCCGTCCGCCACGGTCCAGCGGATCGTGATCATGTGATCGGTGAAGACCTTGCCGAACTCCGGCGCGGCGAGAATGGCATCGCGTTGCTTCGCGGGAACCGGCTGCCTCGACGGCCGGACATCGAACTCGATCATCGAGGACTCTCCTCCGGTGCTAACTCACTGTGCTAACTCGCTGTGCTAACTCACTGTGTTAACTCACTGGGCTCACTTCCTGGCCGGGCACCGACGCTACGCTGGCCCCCTGTCCGATCACTATCCGCGCGGCATAGCCATTCGGAAGGTGCGCTCAGTCCGCCTTGGCCGCGCGGGGCACACCCTGGACACGGTGGACTACCTGGTCTGGGCGGCCTTTGTCGCCGAGTACCTGATCAGGCTGTACCTCACGCCGACGCGATGGCGTTTCGTCCGCACCCATCCCATCGACCTGATCGTCATCGCCATACCGGTGTTCCGTCCGCCGCGGGCGCTGCGGCTGCTGCGGTTCGCCAGGACCGGGCTGACCCTGACCGAACTGCTGGGCCGGGCCCGGAGCGTGCTCACCCACCGCGGGCCGCACTTCGTGCTGCTGTCCGTGCTGGCGATCATCCTGGTCGGCGCCGCGCTCGAGCCCGGCTTCGAGAATCACGCGCGCGGAGCGACCATCCACAGCTACGGCGACGCGCTGTGGTGGGCGGTGGTGACGGTCACCACCGTCGGCTACGGCGACCAGTACCCGGTCACCGCGGCCGGCCGCGGCATCGCGGCCGTACTTATGAGCACCGGGATCGGCCTGGTCGGGGTGCTGTCCGCCACCATAGCCAGCTATTTCGTCGGTCAGCAATCCGGCCAGGACATGACCGAACTGAATGAGCGGCTGGACCGCATCGAGGCGGCGCTCGCGAAGCTGGTCCCGGCCGACCCGAACGAGGAACCGACGGAAATCGAGGCGACAAGCTGAGCGGGACGGGGCATGATCACCCGGTGACCGCCGCCTTCATTCCAGGCATCCAGCTTGCCCGCGAGTTCTACGCCGAGGCAGTCCGCCCGCTGCTTGACCGGCAAGCCGTCCCTTATGCGGCCGCCCTGCTCGGTCCCGGATCGGAAGTGGCCGGCTTCGATACCGAGCGATCCACCGACCACGACTGGGGCCCGCGCCTGCTGGTCCTGCTCAGCGACGCGGACGCCGGACAGGCCGAGACGATCACCGGCATGCTCGCGAACAGCCTCCCGGGCTCGTTCGGCGGTTACCCGGTGGCGTTTCCGGTCACCAGTGAACCCGGCGGAGCCGCCAGGCACCGGGTGCGGGTCACCGGCCTCGGCGCCTGGCTAGCCGGGACGCTCGGGTTCGATCCCCGCCGTGGCGTCACCGTGCCCGACTGGCTGGCCACGCCAGCCCAGCGGCTGGCGGAAGTCACCAGCGGTGAGGTGTTCCACGACGCGCCGGGTGAGCTGACCCGGATCCGCGACGCACTCGCCTGGTACCCGCATGATCTGTGGCTGCACGTGCTGGCCTGCCAGTGGCGGCGCATCGCGCAGGAGGAGGCATTTCCCGGCCGGTGCGCCGAAGCGGGCGACCACCTGGGATCGGCCGTGGTCACCGCGCGCCTGACCCGCGACCTGATGCGGCTGTGCCTGCTCATGCACCGCCGCTACCCGCCCTACAGCAAATGGCTGGGTACCGCCTTCGCCCGGCTGCCCCGCATCGAGGGGATCAAAGCGGCCCTGACCGGTGCGCTGGCCGGCCAGGATTGGCGCACCCGCGAACAGAACCTGCGCGATGCCTACGAGGCGATCGCCGCGCTGCACAACCAGCTGGGAGTCACCCAGCCCGTGGACACGCACGTGCGTAGTTATTATGACCGGCCCTATCTGGTGATCGGCGCGGACAGGTTCACAACGGCGCTGCGGCAGGCGCGGCTGCCGCTCACCGGCGCGGTGGACCAGTTCATCGACAGTACCGACGCCGCCGGCGACCTGGACCTGCTGCGCGCGTGCACGCGCGCGGCGATCCGCGGGCCGGTGACGGTACTGATCCGGCGCGAGAGCGCCGGTGACGCCGACGGCATCCGCGCCATCACCGCGGCCGCGTTCGGGCGCTCGGCCGAGGCCACGCTGATCGAGGAACTGCGCGCCAGCGACGCCTGGCTGCCCGCGCTGTCGCTGGTAGCGGTCAACGGTTCGGGCGAACTGGCCGGGCACGTGCTGTGCACGCGCGGGTATGCGGGCGACTCACCCGCTCTCGGCCTCGGCCCGCTGGGCGTGCGGCCGGACAGCCAGCGCGGCGGCGTGGGCAGCGCGCTGATGAACGCCGTGCTCGGCGCGGCGGACGCGCTCGGCGAGCCGCTGGTGGCGTTGCTCGGCGACCCGGCCTACTACCGGCGGTTCGGTTTCCGGCCGAGCTCCGAGTACGAGATCGTGCCGCCCGAGCCGCGTTGGCAGCCGCACTTCCAGGTCAGGACGCTGAGCTCGTACGCCGCAGAGCGCGGCGCCTTCCGCTACGCCGAGCCCTTCACTCGAGTCTGACCGGCAGGCCGAATACCACGAACAGGCCCGGGTCAAGGAACGCCGAGATCCGGGTGATTTCCAGTCCGGCGATGGTCAGCACGTGGATACCGAATGCCCGGTACACCCCGTCGTCGCCGCGCACGTACTCGGCCAGCGCGGGCTGGCCGTTGGCGGCGGTCCGGACCAGGCGCAGGTGGCCAGGCTCGCGCAGCACATAGGTACGCAGGAACGTCTCGACGTTTTCCCGGCCGGAGAACCAGCCGGGGTTCGGCGGCATCTCGATCACCGCGTCGTCGCGGAGGAGTCCGGCGAGCGCGGCGACATCCGCCTTCTCGAAGGCGGACGCGTAGCGGTCGAGCAGCGCGACGACCTCAGGGTCGGCGGGCTCGCGCACCTCGTCCTCGCTGGGCGCGGCCTGCTCGATCTGCGCCCTGGCCCGCTGCAGCGCGCTGTTGGCGGCGATCGTGGTGGTGCCGAGCAGGTCGGCGACCTCGGCCGCCCGCCAGCCAAGCACATCCCGCAAGATGAGCACGGCGCGCTGCCGCGGCGGCAGGTACTGCAGGGCCGCGATCAGCGCCAGCCTGATGTTCGTCCGCGAAGCGACGACCGCGGCCGGGTCGGTGCTGATCAGCGAGTCGGGGATGGGCTCGAGCCAGGGCACCTCGCGCAGCGGAGGATCCAGCGGGCCCGACGGGTCGCCCGGCTGGCCGAGACCGGACGGGAGCGGGCGGCGCTGGCGGGTCTCGATGGCCCGCAGGCACGTATTGGTCGCGATCCGGTACAGCCAGGTCCGCAGCGACGAACGCCCCTCGAACTGGTCATAGGACCGCCACGCCCTCAGCATGGTCTCCTGCAGCTGGTCCTCGGCGTCATGGACCGACCCGAGCATGCGGTAGCAGTGCGCGAACAGCTCCGACCGGTACGGGCCGGTCAGACGGGTGAACTCGGCCTGTTCTGTGGCTGGCATGGTCCCCTCCTCTCCCGTATAGATCCCGTGCCCGTCCGGTATTCACCGGTGAATCGCGCACGCTGCCCGGATCAGTAAGGATATGAATACTGAACTTGACGGCCGGAGCACGGTCGTGGTGGGTGCTAGCCGTGGCCTGGGCCGCGGGATCGCTGACGTGTTCGCCGCCGCGGGAGCACGGGTCGTCGCCATAGCGCGAAGCGCCCCCGGTGACCTGGCCGCGGACGTTCCCTTCGAAGTCGCAGACGTTCCCTTCGAAGTCGCAGACGTCCGCTTCGAAGCCGCGGACGCGGCCGATCCGGCGACGCCGCCGCGCATCCTCGCTACCTACCAGCCGGAGATCCTCGTCGTGGTCGCCGGGGCCACGCCGGTGTCACGCCCCCTGCACGAACACACCTGGGACACGTTCTCGGTGCACTGGCACTCCGATGTGAAGATCGCGTTCGGCTGGGTGCGGGAGGCGCTGGTCAGACCGCTGCCGCCGGGCAGCCGGGTGATCGTGGTGAGCAGCGGAGCGGCGGTCAACGGCTCTGCGGTCAGCGGCGGGTACGCCGGCGCCAAGGCCACCCAGCGGTTCATCGCCGCCTACGCGCAGGACGAATCCGGCCGTGCGGGGCTGGGCATCACGTTCACCACGGTGCTGCCGGTGATGACCCCGGCCGGCGGGGTGGGCCAAGAGGGGATCCGGGCCTACGCCGCCAGGAGCGGCCGCACGCCAGCGGACTTCGTGGCCGGCCTGGGAGAGCCGCTTACCGCGGAAACGGCCGGGGCCGCGGTGGTCGAGCTGGTGCGCTCGGATCCGGCCGGGCTCGCTCCCGGCTATCTGCTGACCGCCGCTGGCCTGCAGAAATTGCCCTGACCTCATAACAGCATTGGTGCTTCCTAGTGGCTTTATGTGCTTGACCCTGGGTGCTTGAACGGTGATGCTCTGTTACTGGATGCTCTGTTACTAGAGATAACCAAGTGCCTGGGGGTAGCACATGATTCTGGGACCAATGATCGCGGTCGCCATGGCGGGCGCGCTCGCCCTGCCGGTGGCGGGTACCCGCGCGGACACACCACCGACCACGCCACCGTCCGCGGCACCGACCACGGCATCGTCCGCGGCGTCGGCCAATCCGCTCGTGGCACTGGCCGGGGACGGGTTCGCGGCGATCGGTGACCTGTTCCACGCCGTCCCGATCCTGGGGCCGCTCGCCACGGGCGTGGCGGCAGACGCGTTCTGCGCCGTCGGCGGTGTGCCGCTGTTCGGCGACGTGGCTAAGGCCTCGGTGAGCAAGTTCGACAAGGACACGCAGCAGGGCAACGGCTGCACATCGGCTTCGGCCCCGTCCGGCGGCGGGTCGCTATCGGGCGGCGGGTCACTGTCCGGCGGCGGGTCGCTGTCGGGGAAGGCTGGATCGATGGGC
>DASXDG010000471.1:0-32948 GCA_036490795.1 Streptosporangiaceae bacterium | reverse complement strand
CCTAGTAGACGAGGGCTTGGGCGTTGTCGGCCATGATCTCGGCGACGAACGTCGCTGCGCCGGCGATGCGGATGCCGGGGATCAGGTCGTCAGGGGTTATCTCGCGGCGGGCGGCGCACTGGGTGCACACGGTGACCGAGCCGTCGGCGAGGACGAGGGCGAGCAGATCCGCCAGCGGGGCCGCGTGCGGCAGCGAGAAGTCCGTCGCGCGGCCGGGCAGCGAGAACCAGGCGGATTCACCGGTGAGCCACAGCGACACGGTGATCCCGCTCGCGACAGCGGTCGACGCGACGGTGAAGGCTTGGTTGCAGCGCTCGGGATCGTCCTTCCCGGCTGTCACCTTGATGACGAGAGACCGTCCGGCCATGATCAGACTCTAATCGCGCGCGGGGGTCGCGGGGTAGGGCATGCCGCCGGGACTTGCAGCGGCCGCGGGCCGTACACTGCCGACCATGCATGGGATGCTGAGCGCCGGAATCCTGATCGGGGTGCTCGCCCTGGTCGCGGTCGCCGCGCTGTATGTCGCTGTCCGGGTCCATCTGGCGGGTGGCGCTCACGGTACCCACGGCACCCCGGTCAGCGTCAGCGAATTCGGTGACGGCCAGTTCGGCGATGGGCAGCCTACGAGTGCGCAGGTGAGCGCCGGCCAGCCTAGTATCGGCGCAGAGCCTGGGGAGGAATCATGACTGGTGTCAGCAAGACCTCTGGAACGCTGCCCGGCGAGGGCGATATCCCGACCCATCCTGACCTGGCACCGCTGCTGTTCCTGCTCGGGCGGTGGGAGGGCGTCGGTGTCGGCGGCTACCCGACCATCGAGTCGTTCAGGTTCGGCCAGGAGATCGTATTCGGCCACAACGGCAAGCCGTTCCTGACCTACGAGAGCCGCTCCTGGCGGCTGGACGAGGACGGCACCATCGGGCCGCCGCTAGGCAGGGAGACCGGCTTCTGGCGGCCCAAGCCGGAAGGGCGGCTTGAGGTCATGCTCGCGCACCCCACGGGGATCGTGGAGATCTACCTCGGCGAAATATCGGGCACGAAGATCGAGATGGCCACCGACGTGGTGGCCCGCACCTCGACCGCCAAGGAAGTGGCGGGAGGGAAGCGGATCTACGGCCTGGCCGGACCGGATCTCGGCTGGGCCTATGACTTGGCGGCGATGGGCCAGCCGCTCCAGTCGCACCTGTCCGCGCTGCTGCAGCGGGTCGGCCCGGCCCCGGCCCCGGCCGGGTAAGCCTCGATCCCGGTCGGGTACACCCCAACCTCAGCCGACTCAAATGCGCGATTGACACGCCCTAGCGGTGTCAATTACGCAATCGACCCCAAGCTGGCGTGGCGTGGCGTGGCGTGGGCCAACCTGGCGTGGCGTGGCGGGAAGGTGGTGGCGGGGACGTGAAAGATCCCCGGGCGACTCCCGCGCTCCGCCTCGGCGGTGCTGCGGGGACCGGCTGGACAAGGCCGGTCAGCCCGAGGATCCGGTGACTGCCAGAATTTAGCCGGCCGCCGCCATGGCGACAGAGGCCGACACGAAGGCGGCTAGCTGGCCGCCACCTCACGAGTCCTAGAACTATGCATGTGTCTGGACCACCTCCTTTCCCGTGTACATCGCACGTTATCCGGCTCCGGCGAGGCAGGCAAGAGATTTTTCGCGGAGCCGAACTACGATGGGCCCATGGAACGGACATGGGACGAGCAATTGCGCGCCCGTGGATACCGGGTCACCCCGCAGCGCCAGCTTGTTCTCGAGGCCGTTGAGCGGCTTGGCCATGCTACGCCCGAGGAGATCGGCGCCCAGGTCCAGCAGACGGCTCGCGGGGTCAACATCTCGACCATCTACCGGACGCTTGAGCTGCTTGAACAGATCGGCATGGTGACCCACACGCACCTCAGCCACGGGGCGCCCACCTACCACCTGGCCACCGCATCCGACCACGTGCACCTGGTCTGCCGGGACTGCGGCCGGGTGACCGAGCTCAGCCCGGAAACGATCCGGCCGCTGACCACGGTCCTGGAGGAGCAGCACGGGTTCGAGACCGACGTGGGTCACCTGACGATCTTCGGCCGTTGCGCGGAATGCGGGGCGGCCGGCCGTGGCTGATAGGGATATGGCTGATAACCCGATCTTGAGCTGGCCAGGTTCCGTGCCGGCCGCCTGGCCCGACGAGGGCGTCGCTGCCCACTACGGCGACCCGGCTCGCGAACAGCGCGCGCTCGATACCGGCGCCGGATTTACCGACAGGTCCAACCGGTGCGTCGTCACCGTCACCGGCCCGGACCGGCTGACCTGGCTGCACAGCCTGACCTCGCAGAAACTGGACGACCTGACCCCCGGCGCGTCGGCGGAGGCGCTGATCCTCGACCCGAACGGGCACGTCGAGCACCACCTGACGCTGACCGACGACGGCGAGACCACGTGGATCCACACCGAGCCAGGCGCCGCGGCCGCGCTGGTCGCGTTCCTCGACTCGATGCGGTTCATGCTCCGGGTGGAAGTCGCCGACGTCACCGGCGAGTACGCCATTGTGACCGTGGCGGGGCCAGACCGCCGGCGTCTCGCCGCTGACCTCGACGCCATCGTGGTCACGGGAACCAACGGCAGTTTTGCGATAGATGATCTGATCGTGCGACGAGACCTGCTCGATGGTACGGCGCGGGAGCTTGCCCGCCGCGGCGGCAGCGTCGCGGGGATGTGGGCGTTCGAGGCGCTGCGGATCGCGGCGCATGTGCCCCGGCTCGGGGTGGACACCGACCACAGGACGATTCCGCACGAGGTGGGCTGGATCGAGACCGCCGTCCACTTGAACAAGGGTTGCTACCGGGGCCAGGAAACGGTCGCCAGGGTGCACAACCTCGGTCATCCGCCACGGCGGCTGGTCCTGCTCGACCTGGATGGCAGCGTGGACAAGCTGCCCGCCCACGAGGACCCGGTCGAGCTGGACGGTAACCAGGTCGGCTTCACCGGATCGGCCGCGCGGCACTACGAGCTCGGGCCGATCGGGCTCGGCCTGGTCAAGCGGACCGTGCCGCTCGAGGCCACGCTGCTCGCCGGCGGGGTAGCGGCGGCACAGGAGGTCATCGTTCCGCCAGAGGCAGGGGCCAACGTCAAAGTAACGCTGAAGCGGCGCACGATAGGCTGAGGGCCGTCCACTACCAGGGAGGTTAAGCCCGTGTTGCGTCGGGTACTGCTTGCCGCCTCGGCTAGTCCTCGGCTACGCCAGCTCATCGTGACCGCACCGCAGACGCGGGCGATCGTCGACTCCTACGTGGCGGGCGAGACCGCCGACGACGCGGTCCGGGTGACCCGGGCACTGCGCGCGTCGGGCCTGCTGGTTTCGCTCGACTACCTCGGTGAAGACACCACCGACGAGGCACAGGCGACGGCCGTTGCCGAGGAGTACGTCCACCTGCTCGGCAAGCTGGCCGCCGACGGGCTGACCCACGGCGGCGCCACCGAGGTCTCGGTGAAGGCCACCGCGGTCGGCCTGTTCGTCAGGCCCGGCCTGGCCGCTGACAACATCAAGCGGATCTGCGAGGCCGCGCGTGAGGCGGGCACCACGGTCACGCTCGACGCCGAGGGCTACGACGCGATCGAGCCGACGCACCGGATCGTGAAATCGCTGCGCGCCGACTTCCCCGACCTCGGCTGCGTGATCCAGGCCTCGCTGCGCCGCAGCGAGGCGGACTGCCAGGAGATGGCCGGTTACGGATCACGTGTCCGCCTGTGCAAGGGCGCCTACAGCGAACCGGAAAGCGTCGCCTTCGTGGCCAAGCGCGAGGTCGACCTCGCGTACGCGCGATGCCTGCGGACGCTGATGAACGGCGCGGGCTATCCGATGATGGCCACCCACGATCCACGGCTGATCGAGATCACCGGATCGCTGGCGACACTGGCCGGGCGGTCACTGGACAGCTTCGAGTACCAGATGCTGTACGGGATCCGGCCCGCCGAACAGCAGCGCCTGGCCAACACCGGTGCCCGGATGCGCGTCTACGTGCCCTACGGCGGCGACTGGTACGGCTACCTCGTCCGGCGGCTTGCCGAACGACCACGCAACCTGGCGTTCTTCCTGCGCTCCCTCGGGTCCAAGTCGTGACCGTCGCCATCCTCGGTACCGGCAAGATGGGCGAGGCGCTGCTGTCCGGCCTGCTCAGGTCCGGATATTCACCGTCCTCGGTAATCGCGGCCGTCCGGCGTCCCGAACGCGGCGGCGAGCTCGGCGAGCGATACGGGATCGAGGTGACCGACGCGGCGTCCGCGGCTAAGGCGGCGGACACGCTGGTGCTCGCCGCCAAACCGCAGGACATGGGGCGGCTGCTGGACGAGATCGCCTCGGCCGTCTCGCCGGGGCAACTGGTCATCTCGGTCGCGGCGGGCATAACCACGGTGTTCATCGGGTCCAGGCTGTCCGGCGAGGTTCCCGTGGTCCGGGTCATGTCGAATACGCCAGTTCTGGTGGACGAGGCGATGAGCGTGATCTCGGCCGGTGCCTACGCCGGCGAGGAACACTTGCGGCGGGCCGAGGAATTGCTCAGGCCAGTCGGCAAGGTCCTGCGCATCCCCGAATCCCAGCAGGACGCGGCGACGGCGCTGTCCGGCAGCGGGCCGGCCTACGTGTACTACCTCGTCGAGTCGATGGTGGACGCGGGGATTCTGCTCGGCATGAGCCGGGCGGCGGCGCTGGAGATGGTGGTGCAGGCCGTTTACGGCGCTGCGACCATGCTCCGTGAGTCGGGTGAGCACCCGGTCATCCTGCGCGAGGCGGTTACTTCGCCGGGCGGTACGACGATCTCCGCGATCAGGGAACTGGAGCGGCACGGCGTGCGCGCGGCGTTCCTCGCCGCCATCGAGGCCGCGCGAGACCGCGGCCGCGAACTCGGCTCCGGGAGCTAACCGTGGCGGGCTCGTTCACGTTGTTCTGGGATCCTCGGATGACGGCGTACGACTTCGGCCCCGATCATCCGCTGGCTCCGGTCCGGGTCGCGCTGACCATCGAGCTCGCCACTTCGCTCGGGGTGCTTTCAGATGTGCCGGTGATCTCGCCTCCGGCCGCTCGTGACGAAGAACTCCAGTTGGTGCACGATCCCGCGTACATCGCCGCGGTCCGGCAGGCAGGCGCCGGCGGGCTCTGGCAAGGGTTGGTTGATGGCCGGTATGGATTGGGCACGCCGGACAACCCGGTGTTCCCGGACATGCACGCGGCATCCGCGCTCATCGCCGGGGGAACGCTCGCGGCGGCGCGAGCCGTATGGGATGGTTCGGCGTTGCACGCGGGCAACGTGGCCGGCGGCCTGCATCATGCCATGCGGAAGTCAGCCAGCGGGTTCTGCGTGTACAACGACCCGGCCATCGCGATCGCGTGGCTGCTGTCGGCCGGCTGCCAGCGGGTGGCCTACCTGGACCTGGATGTCCATCACGGCGACGGGGTCCAGGCCGCGTTCTACGATGACCCGCGCGTGCTGACGATCAGCCTGCACGAACACCCGTCCACGCTGTTCCCCGGAACCGGACTGGCCTCGGAGTCGGGCGGCCCGTCGGCGCGCGGCTACGCGGTGAACGTAGCGCTGCCGGCCGGGACCAGTGACGCCGGCTGGCTGCGGGCGCTAGACGCGGTAGTGGCGCCGCTGGTCTCGGCGTTTGGCCCCGAGGTGCTGGTCAGCCAGCACGGCTGCGACACGCACCGGCTTGACCCGCTCGCTCACCTGGCGCTTTCGCTCGACGCGCAGCGGCGCGCGGCGGGGTTCATGCACAAGCTGGCCCACACGTTCACCGGCGGCCGCTGGATCTTCACCGGTGGCGGCGGGTACCAGCGGGTCCAGGTCGTGCCCAGGTGCTGGACGCACCTGCTTGGCATCGCCGCCGGGGCGCCGGTGGACCCGCTGCGGGAAATCCCGGCGTCGTGGCGGGAACTGGCGCTGGAGCTGACCGGAGAGAGCGCGCCGGCGCTGATGACCGACGGAGCCGACGCCCGCTTCCTGCCGGTAGCGGAGTCCGGCATCGACCCCGCCGACCCGGTAGACCGCGCGATCCTGAACACGCAGCAGGCCGTGTTCGGCTGGCACGACCTGCCCGTGCCGTAGCGGCGTCCCGCCGTGCCGTAGCGCCGTGCCGTAGGGGCGTCTCGCCGTGCCATCGGGGCGTGCCGTGGTGGCGTCTCGCCGTGCCGTAGGGGCGTCGCCTGCCGTGGCGCCTTTGTTGCGTGTGACTTCTGGGATTGTCGTGATGTCCGGTGCTTAAGCGGTCCGTCGCCGCGGGATTAACGTGTCACTTTTTCCCTTCGTGTCGGATTACCCCCCGTTTACGGGGGTCGGGCTACCACGAAGGGGCAATCTTCCACGTTGTTTGGCGGAGCACGGGGGGACGGTGCCCGTTTTGATGTTTTATGTCCGTACGGACGGAACAGGCGGCCGAGCGCCCCGCTGTCCCCGCAGTCACGGCAGTCTCATATCGACAACGCCGCCGTTTGGCCTTGAATAATGGCGGGCGATAAGGCTTGGCCCGGCATCGTAACGATCATGAGATAAGCGCTTGCGGACAGTTTGGTATACCAAATAAGGCCGGGCTCCGGATGCTTACCGGATCGTCGTCGCCCGCATGCTCTAGGTGGGATCCGTGCCTTCGCCGGGCTGTGCGCGCGGCCGTCGGCGTGTTGCCGGAACGTTTCTTCGGTTGACGCCGCGAATGGGGCCTAGCGAAGGCCTCCCAGGTCAGGGAGATTACCGAGGAAGGTCTCGATGATTGCAGCCAAACAGTAACAACAATGAGGCTATCGTCGGGCTTGCTCTTTTCTGTACGGGACTTACCCTGGAGACGTACGTGACTGGTGCGCAGAATCCGGTCAAGTGCTCGGCTTCGTGCGGAAGAGGCAACCTATGGCAGGCGAAACCCCCCTCAGCGACGTAAGGTTCCTTACCGTTGCCGAAGTGGCCTTGATCATGCGCGTGTCTAAGATGACCGTGTATCGCTTGGTCCACTCCGGTGAGCTGGAGGCGATCCGCGTGGGTCGTTCCTTCCGGGTACCTGAGCAGGCAGTCAACCAGTACCTGAGGGCTGCCTTCGTCGGTACTGCTTGAGCGGGCAGCGGGTTCCGGCTGGCGGGCACCGCGGCGACCTAGGGGTTTTCCCCTTCGCGTCGGCTTGGTGCGGGCCGCCCGGAACCCGCCTCGCGGGCTGAGCGCGTGGCCGCGCCGCAACGCGGGTAACCTGTGTGTCCAGCCGCCCGTACCGGGCGAGCGTGTTGGCGTAGCCGTCATCCGCGAATGCCCAGGAAGGGGTGGTCTCATGGGCTCAGTCATCAAGAAGCGCCGCAAGCGCATGGCGAAGAAGAAGCACCGCAAGCTGCTGAAGAAGACGCGTATCCAGCGCCGGAACAAGAAGTAGGAAGTCGAGCCCCCGGCGGACGCATGGGTGCACCATAGGAAGTGATGCTTCCGGTCCTCATCGCGTTCGCTGGCGTGCTGATCGCGGCCGTGGCTACCGGTATGCTGGCCGGCCGCCGCGTTCGCGGGCTCCGCCTGTGCTTCGCGGTGTGGAGCGTAGCCGCGCTCGGCCTCATGGTCGCCTTGGCGGCGGCTAGCGTGGGTCTGGCCACCGGCTTCGGGCCGGTGACCTTCCGCGCGGTCGAGCTAGGCGGACAGCTGATCGCACCGCTGTGGCTGGCCTGGGGACTCGTCGAGTTCGTCGCCGGGAGTGAGGCGGTCCGATTCGGTGTCCGCCTCATCTACGGTTTCGCGCTGACGGTCGTCATCGGGTTGATTCTCGCGACGGACACCCTCAGCCCGGTGCCGTTCTCGAAGGCCTGGCCTTCGGCCAACCAGCATTATCAGCCGGTATCGCACTACGCGCTGTTGCTGGCGCAGGTGTTCGCGGTCGCCGGCGCGCTCGCGGCGGCGGGCGCGGCCTGGGCGCGGGCACGTAACGAGCGGGAATGGGCTCCGGCGGTGCCGGGCGTCGGCGCCCTCGCGCTCGCCGTTCTGCTGACGGTGGCGCTGCGGTTTTCGCTGCCCACCCGATCTGCTTATCCGCTGCTGGCGACCATCGCCGGCGGGCTTGTCTGGTTCGGGGTCACAAGAGGTCTGAGCACTGTGGATGATTCGTGGCGCCCCGCGGGGCGCGGAGACAGGTCGCGGCGAGGCTTTCGTTCCCGGCGTGACGACCGTGACTTGCCAGACCAGCGGGACGAGACTCGCGGCCCGCGGCGAGATGGGCGCGGTTCCGAGCCGCAAGGATACGAGTCAGGCCGGTACGAGCAGGATCCGTACCGGCAGGACGACTACCGGCAAGATGAGTACCGGCAGGATGAGTACGGCCGGGACCGCTATGGCCGGAGCCAGTACAGCCAGGATCAACGTGTTCCTGATCCGTACGGGCGCGGGCAGCACACGCCGGATCCATATGGGCAAGGCCAGAATGGCTACGACTCCTACGGGCAGGGCCAGTATGTCCCCGACCCGTACGCGCATGGCCAGCAAGCGCACGGCCAGCACGCGCGCGACCCGTACCCGCACGGCCAGCACGGCCAGGATCAGTATGCCCAGGACCGGTACGCACCCGATCCGTACAGCCAGGAGCAGTACGCGCAGCAACAGTACGGTCAAGAGCAGTACGCGCAGGAACAGCATGCGCAGGACCGGTACGCACCCGACCCATACGGGCAGGAGCAGTACGCCCAAGAGCAGTACGCACCCGACCCGTACGGCCAAGAGCACGCACCGGACCCCTACGGGACCGACCGGTACGGACAAGGTTCCTACCCCGATCAGTACGGGGCAGGTCAGTCGGCATCCGACCCGTACGCGCAGAGCCAGCGCGGCACGGAGCGGCGTGGTCCCGATCCGTACGCGCCGACCGCCGGTTACGGCGGCTACGAACGTGACGCTGGCGGGCATGACGGCAGGTACGAGGCAACCGGGAGGGGCGCGCGGTCAGCGGCCCAGCCGGATCAGCGGGCAACCGGTGGCTCGGGGGCAGCCATGTCTTCAGGCGTGCCGCTCGGCCAGACATCCGCGGCCATGGCCGATGCCGAATTCGGCACGGAGTCCCCGGCCTCCCGCGGTGGCGCGCAGTCCCGTCCTTATGGACGGATACAGATCTTTACGCTGCTCGACGATAAGGCGGCCGATTTTGACCGGCTCGCCGAGCAAACAGCAGAGGAAGTACGGATCGGCGAGCCGGACACCCTTGTCTATGTCATTCATCTCGTGCCGAACGCGCCAATGCAACGGATCTTCTACGAGATTTACCGCGATCGGACCGCATTCGATAGCCACGAGAACAAGTCATATACGAAACGATTCGTTTCTGAACGGCGCAGCTACGTTCTAGCCACGAATGTCATCGAGCTCAGGCTGAAATACGCCAAGGTGGCTCCGCTGCCCGTTGATTCCGGGCAGCTAGAAACGGGCAGGGCCGCGCGGGCGCAGCTCCCTCCCGGGACCGGGACCGGGACCGGGACCGGTGGCGGGGGCGGGGCGCCGAGGCATGAGGCGACCGCGCCGCGCTACGAGGCGACCACCGCGAGGCCAGCCGCCTCGGCTCCGCGCCAGCCGGGGCCTAACGGGCAGCACAACGGGCAGGCGCAGCACAACGGGCAGGCGCAGCCCAACGGCCAGCAGGCGCAGCCCAACGGGCAGTGGGCTCATCCGTCCGCTGACTACAGGTACGGCCGTGTCTAGCCGGCTCGAACTGCTCGGGCGACCAGGCTGCCACCTGTGCGACGACGCTCGGGTGGTGGTCGCCAAGGTGGCCGGTGAGCTAGGGGTGGACTGGGAAGAGCGGGATATCACGGCGTCCTCGGAGCGGGAGCAGGCCGACTACTGGGACAAGATCCCGGTGGCCTTCGTTGACGGGGTGCTGATCGACTTCTGGAGGATCAGCGAGAGCCGCCTCAGGTCCGCTCTCGGCGCCTCTTAGGCTCCTGCCCAGCATGGAGGGCCTTTGGCCGACTTTGTGAATCTGTGCACAAAGGCGTACCGTGGAGGGGAAGCCGGCTGACTCAGGCTCCTGACTTACCAGGAGCTCCGCTAACCCCCCGGGAGCGCTGCCGTCATGCAAAGTAATGTTCTGCCGCCGGATGCGGGCCACGAGCCGGGCAACGGTGAGCAGATGCTGCCAGCTAATGGCGAACAGCTGAACGGCGAACAGCTGAACGGCGAACATGTCAATGGCGGACACGCCATCGGCATCCCAGAGGCCACCATCGCGCGCTTGCCCGTCTACCTTCGTGCCCTGTACGGGCTCGCGGAGCGGGGTGTCAGCACAGTCGCGAGTGAGGAACTCGCCGCGGCGGCGGGCGTTAACTCGGCCAAGCTGCGCAAGGATCTGTCGCATCTCGGCTCGTACGGGATCCGCGGGGTCGGCTATGACGTGGACTACCTCGTCTACCAGGTTTCCCGCAGGCTAGGGCTGACCCAGGACTGGCCCGTACTGATCGTGGGCGCCGGTAACTTGGGCCGCGCGCTCGCGAACTACGGCGGTTTCGTGTCCAGAGGCTTTCGTATCTCCGCGATGCTGGACTCGGATCCGGCTATCGTGGGCTCCAGGATCGCGAAACTAACAGTCCAGCATGTCGATGAGCTTGAAGCCGTGGTCGCACGGCATAAGGTTGCGATCGGCGTGATCGCGACCCCGGCAGGAACCGCTCAGGCCGTCTGTGACCGGCTCGTCTCGGCCGGCGTGACGAGCGTCCTCAACTTCGCTCCCCTAGTGCTGAGCGTCCCGGAAGGGGTAGACGTGCGAAAGGTCGATCTGTCGATCGAGCTGCAGATTCTCGCCTTCCACGCGCAGCGCCGCTCGGTTGGCGCTCGGGCAGTAAACGGACACCTGGCCCAGGCAGCGGAGGCATAGGTGATGATCGCGTGAGCGTACTGGTGGTCGGGCTCAGCCACAAGAGTGCCCCGGTCGCGACGCTTGAGCTGGCCGCGGTGAGCGGTGACGAGCTAGCCAAGCTGGTGTACGACGTTGCGCGGGCCGAACCGGTGGCCGAGGCCTTTGTGGTCTCCACCTGTAACCGGGTCGAGGTCTATGCCGACGTGGACCGGTTCCACGCGGGTGTCACCGCCATCTGCGAACTACTCGGCCGCCATTGCGATGTAGCGCCCGCCGACCTTACCCAGCACCTGTACGTTCACTACGAGGAGCGCGCGGTCAACCACCTGCTGTCGGTGACCTGCGGGCTCGACTCGATGGTGGTCGGCGAAGGCCAGATACTCGGCCAGGTAAGGGCCGCGCTCAAGCTCGCCGAGGAACTCGGCACGGTCGGCCGCGTTCTGCGCGACCTGGGCCGGATGGGGCTGCGCGCGGGCAAGCGGGTGCGCTCGGAAACGGCGATCAACCGCGTGGGCGCTAGCCTGGCGAGCGTGGCCGTCGAACTCGCCGCGCGGACCCTGGGGCAAGACACGCGGACCCTGGGGCAGAAAGCCACGCTGTCCTCGGGTCAGGAACTCGCCGGGCATGAGGTGCTGGTCGTCGGGGCTGGCTCGATGAGCGCGCTGACCGCGACCACGGCGGCACGCGCGGGAGCGGCGCGGATCGTGGTAGCCAACCGCACCCGGCGAAACGCCGAGCGGCTGGCCGCGACAACCGGCGCGACCGCGATCGGGCTGGACGCACTCACCGCCGCGATCGAGGCGGCCGACGTGGTCATCTCCTGCACGGGCGCGTCCGGTCAGCTGATCACCGCCGGCATGATCTCCGAACGCGGCGGCAGGCAGCTGGTCATGGTCGACCTGGCCATGCCGCGCGACATCGATCCGCAGGTGGCGGACCTGCCCGGCGTGACGCTGATCGGCATGGACCGGCTCAGCGAGCACAGCGCCGTCATCCAGACCCAGGACCTGTCCGGGGTGCGCGCGATCATCGAGGAAGAACTCGCCGCCTACCGGCTGGCCAACGACGCCGCGACCGTGGCGCCCACCGTCGTGGCACTGCGGGCGAAGGCGGCCAAGGTCGTGGATGCGGAGCTGGCCCGGCTCGCGGGCAGGCTGAGCGCGGACGGATTGAGCGGCCACGCACTGGAAGAGATAGCCCAGACGGTCCGCCGGGTGGTAGACAAGCTGTTGCACGCGCCGACCGTGCGGGTAAAGGAGCTCGCAGGATCACCGGGGGGTGAGGAGTACGCCGCGGCGCTGCGGGTTCTCTTCGACCTCGATCCGCGCGCAGTCGAAGCGGTTACCCGTGCCGCCATGGAGCAGGAGGGTTCACAGTGAATGCGGTGACGCTGCGGCTGGGCAGCCGCCGGAGCCCCATGGCCATCGCCCAGTCCCGTCTGGTGGCTCAGCAGATCAGGGACGCGACCGGGCGCGAGGTGGAGATCGTCGGCGTCACGACGCTTGGCGACGTGAGCAAGGCGCAACTAACCCAGATCGGCGGCACCGGTGTCTTTGTCAGCGCGCTGCGTGAGGCCATACTCAACGGCGAGGTCGACCTGGCCGTTCACTCGCTGAAGGACCTGCCGGCGGTACAGCCAGCCGATGTGGCGCTGGCGGCGGTGCCGAGCCGGGACGATCCGAGGGACGCGCTCATCGCAAGGGACGGTGCCAAGATCGCCGACCTTCCGACCGGGGCGAGGGTAGGCACCGGTTCGCCTCGCCGGGCTTTGCAGCTGCTCGCCCTGCGTAATGACCTGCGCTGCGTGCCGATCAGGGGGAACGCCGGCACCAGGATGGCGAGGATCGGCGATGGCGAAGTTGACGCGGTCGTGCTCGCCTACGCGGGCCTGGCCAGGATCGGCAGGCTCGACGCGGTCACTCAGGTGTTCGAGCCGGACGAGATGCTGCCCGCGCCCGGCCAGGGTGCGCTCGCCGTCGAATGCCGGTCCGCCGACGTTGAGCTCGTCCGGCTGCTGGCCACGGTCAACGACGAGATGAGCATGGCGGCGGCCACGGCGGAACGTGGCCTGCTCGAAGCGCTCGCGGCCGGCTGCAGCGCGCCGGTGGCGGCGTACGCGGCGGCCACGAACGAGGGGCTCGACATGCGCGCCGTGGTGCTGAGCACCGACGGGAGCACTGTCCTGCGCGCGCACGGGCGCGGGACACCAGCGCAAGCGCGGCGGCTCGGCAGCGACATCGCTGCCGAACTGCTGCGCGCGGGGGCAGCAGAACTGATCAGGGTGCCGCAGGCACCGGTGAGTACCGGGAATGATGTGCAGTGAGCAAGCAGGACGCGGGGAAGCAGAGCCCAGCTAAGAACGAGCAGCAGGCAGGCTGGGTGGCGCTTGTTGGCGCCGGTCCCGGTGATGAGGGCCTGCTGACGGTGCGCGGCGCCGAACTACTCGGCAGCGCCGATCTTATCGTGGCCAGTCCCGAGCATTCAGCGCTGGCCGAACGGCTCAAGCGCGACGACACGCAGCTGATTGCGCCGGCCGACGGCGCGTCAGGCGCGGCCGCCGCCAAGCAGCTCGTCACCGCCGCGAAGGCGGGCCAGGTCGTGGTGCGGGTCTACGACGGTGACCCGCTGCTGGCAGGTGCGGCGCAGGACGCCATGGCGTGCGCGAAGGCCGGGGTCAGGTTCGAGATCGTTCCGGGTGTGCCCGCGCACTCCGCGGTCCCCGCCTATGCCGGCATCGCGCTCGCCAGCGACCGCACCGCCGAGCTGCGGGTCATCCACGCTGCCGAGGCGAGCCGCGTCGGCTACAACCCGGCCCCGCTGGTGGTGCTCGGCGCCGACGCCGGCCCGGCGGACCTGGCGAAGATGCTGATCGCGAACGGCTGGCCGGACAGCACCAGGCTCGCCATCACCTGGGACGGCACGACCAGCGGCCAGCAGACGGTGACCTCGACGCTCGGTCACATCGGACCGGACCTCAAGGCGGCCGGCATCAGCCTGGCGAACACGCAGGGCCAGGCCGTCGCGGTGGTCGGTGAGGCGGTCGCCGGCCGGGACAAGCTTGACTGGTTCGAGACCAAGCCGCTGTTCGGCTGGCGGGTACTGGTGCCGCGCACCAAGGAGCAGGCCACCGCCGTCTCCGACAAGCTCAGGGAGTACGGCGCGGTGCCCGAGGAGGTACCGACGATCGCCGTCGAGCCGCCGCGCACCCCGCAGCAAATGGAGCGCGCGGTCAAGGGCCTGGTCACCGGCAGGTACCAGTGGGTGGCGTTCACCTCGGCGAATGCGGTCCGCGCCGTGCGGGAGCGGTTCGAGGAGTACGGGCTCGACGCCCGCGCGTTCGCCGGCGTGAAGATCGCCGCGGTCGGCGAGCAGACCGCGAACGCGCTGCTCGACTTCGGCATCCGTGCCGACCTGGTACCGGAAGGTGAGCAGTCGGCAGAAGGCCTGGCCAAGGAATGGCCGCCGTACGACGACCTGCTCGACCCGATCAACCGGGTGCTGCTGCCGCGGGCCGACATCGCCACCGAGACCCTGCTCGCCCGGCTGACTGAGCTCGGCTGGGAGTGCGAGGACGTGACGGCGTACCGCACGGTCCGGGCGGCGCCGCCGCCCGCACCGGTCCGCGAGGCGATCAAGGGCGGCGGCTTCGACGCGGTGCTGTTCACCAGCTCGTCGACCGTGCGGAACCTGGTCGGCATCGCGGGCAAGCCGCACGCGGTCACGGTGATCGGCGTCATCGGGCCGCAGACCGCGAAGACCGCGGCGGAGTTCGGGCTGCGGGTGGACGTTACCGCGCCGGTGCCGTCGATGGACGCGCTGGTCGACGCCGTGGCGGAGTACGGAGCCGGGCTGCGCGACGCGGCGGTGGAGGCAGGCGAGCAGGTGCGCCGTCCGAGCGAGCGGCGCCGCGGCGGACGCAGGAGGCGTTAACAAGCGGATGAGCCAATACCCCCAGGTACGTCCGAGAAGGCTCCGCGGGACGCCGGCCATCAGGCGTCTGGTCGCGCAGACGTCGCTGCGCCCGGCCGACTTCGTGCTCCCCGTGTTCGTCAAGGAGGGCATCGCCGAGCCGCAGCCGATCAGCTCGATGCCGGGCGTCGTCCAGCACACCAGGGACAGCCTGCGCAAGGCGGCGCACGAAGCGGCTGACGCCGGGGTCGGCGGCATCATCGTGTTCGGCGTGCCGACGGCGAAGGACGCCCGCGGCAGTGCCGCCGATGACAGCGCGGGCATCTCGCAGCTCGCCATCGAGGACATCCGCAAAGAGACCGGCGACGGCCTCGTGGTGATGGCGGACCTGTGCCTGTGCGAGTACACCGACCACGGTCACTGCGGCGTGCTCACGCATTCTCCGGTGCGGGGGGAGGACCACCCGCACCCCTCGGATGTCTACGTGAACAACGACGAGACGCTGAACCGGTACGCCTCGATCGCGGTCGCGCAGGCGCGTGCCGGTGCGCACATGGTCGCGCCGAGCGGCATGATGGATGGCCAGGTCGGCGTCATCAGGCGGGCGCTGGACAACGCCGGATACGCGGAAACCGGCATCTGCGCGTACTCGGCGAAGTACGCGTCGGGCTTCTACGGTCCGTTCCGCGAGGCGGCCGAGGGGGCACCGAAGTTCGGCGACCGCGGCACTCATCAGCAGGACCCGGCGAACGCGGACGAGGCGATACGCGAGACGCTGCTCGACATCGACGAGGGCGCGGACATCGTCATGATCAAGCCGGCCCTCGCTTACCTCGACATCATCAGGCGGGTCGCCGACGCGGTGACCGTGCCGGTGGCCGCCTATCAGGTCAGTGGCGAGTTCGCGATGGCAGAGGCGGCCGCGGCCAATGGCTGGCTGGACCGCGAGCGGATCATGATCGAGACGCTGACCGCGATCAAGCGAGCGGGCGCGCGGACGATCCTCACCTACTGGGCAACCGAAGCCGCCCGCATGGTCTAGGCCACATCCCCTACCATGAGCAGCACGGGGACAAGCACCAGCGGCTGTTCTGTATGCTCGGTTTTCAACAGTTCTTTGAGGGGTTCTCAGCCTATGGTCGATGTGGTGCGGCGCCGGGGCCGGGCGCGAGCGGCGGAGCGACAGCAGCCGCTCGGCGCAGCGGCCGAGCGTTATGCGGCCATGGGCTGGCCCGTCTGCCTGGGGGCGTATCCGTCTCGCGGCGAGGTGGGCCGCGCGTGTTCCTGTGACCGCGTAGGATGCCCGGCGCCCGCCGCGCATCCCATGTCCCCGGCCTGGCAAATGCAGGCAACAGTGGACATTGCGATCATTCGAGGCTGGTGGGAAACCCGGCCGGAGGCGAACATCATGCTCGCCACCGGCCGGGTTTTTGATGTGCTCGACGTGCCGGCCATGACGGGCACCTCCGCGCTCGCGGGGATGGCGCAGGCCGGTGTCACCTCCGGGCCGGTTGCCGCGCTCGGCGGGGACCGGATGCTGTTCTTCGTCCTGACCAGGGGCTCGCCGGCGGACGAGGACGAATGGTGGTCGTGCGGCCTGGACTCCGAGCCGGAATCGGTCACGCACGGGCTGCGCTGGCACTGCCGGGACAGCTACGTGCTCGCGCCGCCGTCACGGCTTGCCGCCGGCACCGGCTGCCGGTGGATGCGCACCCCCGAGGAATACCCCCTCCCGGACGCGCTGCGCCTGCTGGAGCACCTGGTGGACGCCTGCGAGGCCGTGTGAGCACCGCGAGCGAACAATGAGCTCGACCGAGTTGTTCGAGCGGGCGCTCGCGGTGACGCCTGGCGGGGTCAACTCGCCGGTCCGGGCGTTCGGGTCGGTGGGCGGCACGCCGCGCTTCATGGTCCGCGGTGAGGGCGCCTACCTGTACGACGCGGAAGGCGCCCAGTACGTAGACCTCGTCTGCTCGTGGGGACCGATGATCCTCGGCCACGCGCACCCCGCGGTGGTCTCGGCCGTGTCGCAAGCGCTGGCGAACGGCACGTCGTTCGGCGCGGCAACGCCCGGCGAGGTCTACCTCGCCGAGGAGATGGTGGCACGCGCACCGGTCGAGCAGGTGCGTCTGGTGAACTCGGGGACCGAGGCGACGATGTCGGCGGTCCGGCTGGCGCGTGGATACACGGGCCGGTCCGTGGTGATCAAGTTCGCCGGCTGCTACCACGGGCACGTGGACGCGCTGCTCGCGGCGGCAGGCTCGGGCGTGGCGACGTTCGCGTTGCCGGATTCCCCCGGAGTGACCGGTGCCGCGGCGGCGGACACGGTCGTGTTGCCGTACAACGACGTCGAGGCCATCAACGAGACATTCACCGCGCGGGGCAGCGAGATCGCCTGCGTGATCACCGAGGCGTGCCCGGCCAACATGGGCATCGTGCCGCCGGCCGAGGGCTTTAACGCGCTGCTCAGGCGGCTGTGCGATCAAGCCGGCGCGCTGCTGATCATGGACGAGGTGCTGACCGGGTTCCGCGTCACGTCGTCCGGCTGGTACGGGGTCGACGGCGTCCGCGGCGACCTGGTGACGTTCGGCAAGGTGATGGGCGGCGGACTGCCGTGCGCCGCGTTCGGCGGGCGTGCGGACGTCATGGCGCGGCTCGCTCCCGCCGGGCCCGTCTACCAGGCAGGCACGCTGTCCGGTAACCCGCTCGCGACCGCCGCCGGGCTGGCCACGCTGCGCGAGTGCACGCCCGCCGTGTACGCCGCCGTCGACGCGGCGGCGAAGACGGTGTCATCGCTGGTGACCGACGCGCTCAGCACGGCCGGCGTTCCGCACTACCTGTCCGTCGCCGGCAACCTGTTCTCGGTCTTCTGGGGTGTCGCCGGCCCGGTCAGGGACTTCGCCGGCGCCAAGGGGCAGGACTCGGCGGCGTACGCGGCCTTCTTCCACTCGATGCTGGACAGCGGCGTTTACCTGCCGCCGTCGGCGTTCGAGGCGTGGTTCCTTTCCGCCGCGCACGACGAGGCCGCGCTGGAGCGCATCGCCGGCGCACTGCCGGCCGCTGCCACGGCAGCCGCTGCCGCGGCCAACGCGTAGACAGCTTCTCCACAGGAGGCCTGTGGATTCGAGGCCAGAATCCTGAGCCGAAGCGCTACCGTTTCATATGGGGCAAACAGTGCTTAGGGGAAACGGTGGAGTTCAGGATCCTCGGTCCGCTGGAGGTGACGGGGGATGACGGGAGCCCGGTACACCTGCCGGCCGGCCGCGCCCGCGTCGTGCTCGCGCTGCTGTGCGCCAGGGCGGGGCACACCGTATCCAGCGACGCCCTGATCGAGGCCGCGTGGAACGGCGCGCCGCCGGCCACCGCCGCCACCCAGGTGCAGGGTTTCGTGAGCGCGCTGCGCCGAGCCTTCGGCCCCGCGCAGCGAGACCTCATCGCTACCAGTCAAGACGGTTACGCCATTCGCGCGCAGACCGACCTGGCCCGCTTCCGCGCGCTCGTCCAGCGGGCTCGCGAGCAGCAGGAGCCGAGCTGGCTGCAGGACGCGCTCACGCTGTGGCGAGGGCGCCCGTTCAGCGGACTGGACTGCATCGAGCTCGACGCGACGGCGGACGTGATCGAGCAGGAGTACGTCGCGGCGGTCGAGGACGACGCCGGGCTGAAAGTGGTCGCCGGCGATTTCGCCGAGCTGGCCGGAGGGCTGCCGGAGTGGGTCTCCCGCCATCCGCTCCGCGAGGGTCTGCGCGCGCCGCTGATCCAGGCCCTGGCCAGGACCGGGCGGCAGGCCGACGCCATCGCCGTCTACCACGACCTGCGGCAGCGCCTGGCCGATGAACTAGGGGTCGACCCCAGCTCGGAGCTCCAGGACCTGTATCAGCGGATCCTGACCGGCGACTGGGACGCGGCGCGCCCGGCGGCCGACCGGTCGGTGCCGAGGCCGGCTCAGCTCCCGGCGGCGACCGGGGACTTCACTGGCCGCTCGCTGGAGGTCAAGGAGCTGCGTGACACGCTGGCCGCAGGCACCGGCGCCGTCGTGATCGCGGCGGTAACCGGCACCGGCGGGATCGGCAAGTCCGCGCTGGCCGCCCACGTCGCGCACCTGATGGGCGAGGAGTTCCCTGACGGCCAGCTGTACGTGAACCTGGCCGGCGCGTCGCGGGAACCGGCCGTGCCGGCCGATGTCGTCGCCAGGCTGCTGCGCGACCTCGGCGTGCCCGCCGAGGACGTGCCCGCCGCCGACGACGAACGGGAGGCCCGGTATCGCAGCGTCCTCGCCGGGAAGAAGCTGCTGCTGGTCCTCGACGACGCGCACGACACGGCGCAGGTAAGGCCGCTGCTGCCCGGCACCGACGGCTGCGTGGTCCTGATTACCAGCCGGGCCCGGCTCGCCGACCTGCCTGGCGTCCGGCGGCTGGATCTCACCGAGCTGAGCCAGGACGACGCGCTCGACCTGTTCGCCAGGATCGTCGGCGGCGGCAGGGCGGCGGCCGAACCCGGCGCCACCGCGGCCATCCTCGACGCCTGCGCAGGCCTGCCGCTGGCGATCCGGATCGCCGCCGCCCGGCTCGCGTCGCGGCCGGGCTGGACCATCGAGAGCGTCGCGGCGAAGCTCGCCGCGGAACACCACCGGCTGGCCGAACTGCAGATCGGCGACCTGGCGGTCCGGGCCAGCTTCCAGCTCAGCTACGACGGGCTGCCGCCGGCCGCCGCGGACGCGTTCCGGCTGCTCGGGCTAGCCCCGTCCGGCACGCTCAGCCTGGCGCCTGCCGCCGCGCTGCTCGGCATGTCCATGGCGGTCGCCGAGGACACGCTGGACACGCTCGTCGACGCGCACGTGCTCGAGGCTCCGGCCCCCGGCCTGTACCGGCTGCATGACCTGCTGCGCCTGTTCGCGGCCGAACTCGCCACGGCGCGACTGACCGAGCAGGACCGGGAGGAAGCGTTCGACCAGCTGCTGAACTGGTACTACAAGGCGCTGCGGCACACGGTCGAGTTTCACCCGGAAGGGTTCGGGCCGACCCGGGCGGCGGGCGGCGAAGGCATGCCGGTCTTCGCCGGGTACGCGGACGCGCAGGAGTGGTGTGAGCGCGAGCACCAGAGCATGGTGTCGCTGGTCAGCTCGGCGGCGGGACGGGGCAGGCACGAGATGGTGGTCGCGATGGCCAGGCTCATCTCGATGTACGCGCACATGGTGGGCAGCCTGCGCGGGCACGTGAGCATCCAGCGGACCGCGCTGGACAGCGCGCGCCGCGTCGGCGACCTGCGGGCGCAAGCGTGGATCCTGAGCAGCCTCGGCGACGTACTCATGCTGTCCGGCGAGGTGGCGGAGGCCATCGGGTGCTTCGAACGCGAACTGAGCATCCGCGAGGACGTGAGCAGCCGGGGCGGTATCGCGTCGGCGCACAACAACCTCGGCACCGCGTATCACGCCAGCGGCCGGTGCGAGCTGGCCGTCGAGCATTTCCGGCTGGCGCAGGCGCTGTGCGAGGAGTCGTTCGGGCTCGGCACGGTCCTGGTCAACGAGGCGGAATGCCTGAGCGAGAGCGGCCAGCACGAGGCGGCGCTCGCCTGCTTTAGCCGCGCACTGCCGCTGCTCATGGGGAACACGCACGCGCAGGCGCAGGCGGCGACCAAGCTCGCCGAGACGCTGCGGCTGACTGGCAGGCTCACCGAGTCGCTCGAGCAGCACCAGATCGCGCTGAAACTGCATCAGGAGATGGGCGGGAATCAGCGAGAGGTGATCGCCGCGCTGGGCAAGCTCGGTGAGACGCTGGCTGACCTTGGCCGGCCTGGTGAGGCTCGCCGGCGCTGGGAGGAGGCGCTGCTCGTCGCGGACCGGACCGGCGATCCGCGCGCGGCCGAAATCCGCGCCCGCCTGGGCTGATCTGACAGGCCGCCAACACACATACCCCGCTTTTGACAATCCGCAGGCTAATGCCAGGATGGTCATCGTATGAGCACCAGGCCAGGCGCCAGACTGGCCGTCCATCTCGCCGACGAGAGCGGAGGCCTAAATGGCTGTCAGGAACATCATCAGCACACTGAACGACGACGGCACGGAGGTCATGGGGCCGGGGATCCTCATGTATCACTACCCGCGCAACGACATCATGAACGGCAGCCTGCTGACCGTTGAGAGCAATCACTTCTGCGTGCTGAAGTCGCGCGGCGCCATCTTGAACGTGTACGAGACCGGGCAGTACCCGGTGGACACGCCGCAGCGCCCGCTCATCGGCAGCTTCCAGCAGGCTTTCTACGGCGGTCAGTCCCCCTGGCAGTACGAGGCGCTGTTCATCGCGAAGGCGAAGAGCGTGGCCAAGGCCAAGGGCGTCGCGCTGTCCCGTGAACTGGCCGAGCTGGTCTACGACGTGGACTACTACGTGCACGTCGAGACCGCGGAGGACGCGGTGAAGCTGGTCACGCACATGCCGTACCAGGGTCATGTGCTCACCACGGACGCGCTGAACGCCTATGTAGGCCCGGTCATCGAGCAGGCGGTGAACCAGCTGGTCCAGGTCACGCCGCTGGAGCAGGTCAACGAGCGGATCCACGAGATCACCGAACTGGTCCGTGGCCACGTGCAGGACTTCCTCACCATCTACGGCATCACGCTGAACGACGTGAAGGTCCTGATCAGGCCTCGGGACGAGCGGATGCGCGAGCTGATCTCGCTGCGCGCGTTCGGCCTGTCCGAGCTGGATGCCGTGCGGTACTACTGCGCGATGAAGATGGCCGAGCACGGCCTGCTGACCGCGCCGAACATGGCCGTCGGCGAGCCGTTCAACGTGGGTCTCACCGCGGCGGCGGTCAACGGCATGATCCCGGTCACCGCCAACGGTTCCGTGGCCGGCATCCCCGGCGGCATTGCAGATCCCGCTTCCGGGCAGTAACGGCCGTGTCCGAGTCAGTAGCCAACAGGCTGCGCGGCCTGCTCGCCTCCGATGTCTACACGGAGAAGGGCAGGCTGCGTTCGGACGACCAGCTCGTCCGGCAGCGGGTATGTCACGGCCTCGGCGACGCCGGCACGAAGCTGAAGCAGCTGATCAGCGACTGGCGTACTGACCGGGTGCCGCCGTCGACCCGCGAGCAGCCGTTCCCGCCGGCCGAGGTGATGGAGCCCATCCGCCGCGGCGAGCGGCTGCTCCGCTCGATGTCCGATGTGTCCACGCTGGTCAACGGGCTCCCGGTGGTGAACCAGGACCGGGTGTGGGACCGGGTGCGCCGGGTCGGCCTCGATGAGCTGATGCAGTTCGACTGGACGCTGGTCGGCGAGGCGGACGCGCTCGCCACCGCGGCTGGCGACTGGGTCGTGCTGGACGAGGTCGGCGTCGCCGATGCCGAGGCGCGGCTCAAGCGGATCCGCGATGTGGCCGGCGAACGCCGGCGTTACCTGGAAATTCAAGCCTGACCGCGGCCGGGTAAGCTAGCCGCGCTATGTCCGAGACCACGATCGTTCACCTGCTGCGGCATGGCGAGGTAGAAAATCCTACGGGGATCATCTACGGACGCCTGCCGGACTTCCATCTGTCCGCGAACGGGCGCGCGATGGCCGCCGCCGCCGCCGATTTTTTCGCAGAACGGCCGGTGGTTTCTCTGTACTGCTCGCCGCTCGACCGCGCGCAGGATACGGCCGCACCTGTTGCCGAGCGGCTCGGCCTGCCTATCGTCATCGACGACCGGCTGATCGAGCCGTGGAACCACTTCGAAGGCTTGCGGTTCGGGGTGGGCGACGGGTCACTGCGGCATCCCGCGCACTGGTCCGCCATGATGAACCCGTTCCGCCCGTCCTGGGGCGAGCCGTACCGTGACGTGGTCGCCCGCATGCGCGCGGTGATGGTCGCGGCACGGAAGGCGGCTACCGGGCAGGAAGCGGTCTGCGTGAGCCACCAGCTGCCGATCTGGGTGACCCGCCGGGCGGCGGAACGCAAGCACCTGTGGCACAACCCCGCGCTCCGCGAGTGCGCTCTCGGCAGCGTGACCAGCTTCACGTTCGAAGGTGAGCGCTTGACCGGCGTGTCCTATACGGTTCCACCCCGCAGTCAAGTCCCGCATTCCGATGCGGCACAATAAGGATGTACTACCCCCTGTAGGAGTCGTTCGTGCCAGTGCCCCGGCCTAAGCGCAAATATGTCGTCTTGGCCGCGGCAGCATGCGCTGCCGTGCTGGCGGTGGTACTCAGCGTCAGCGCGTTCAGCAGCGGCGGCGGCGACGTGACCTACCTCGACGGCAGTACCACCGCGTTCATGTACGACACGGGTCACCAGCCGCTGGCACCCGACTTCTCCGGTGCCACGCTTACCGGTACGCCGGTGGCGTTGTCCTCGTACCGCGGCAAGGTGGTCGTGCTGAACTTCTGGGGGTCCTGGTGCGTCGCCTGCCGTTCCGAGGCCCCCACGCTCTCTGTCGTCGCCGAGCAGGAGCAGCGCAAAGGCGTCTCGTTCCTCGGCGTGGACATCCAGGACACGAACGCCAACGCGCTCGCGTTCGACAAGAACCACGACGTCATTTACCCCAGCGTGAGCGACCCCAGCGAACTCGTCGTGCTCAAGTTCAGCTCCGTGGTGCCGATCGCCGCGACGCCGACCACGCTGGTGATCGACCGCACGGGGCACATCGCCGCGATGATCGGCGGCGCGGCCAGCTACTCCGAGCTGACGTCGGTCCTGGCCAAGGTCACCGAGGCGTCATGACAGACCTTCGCCCGGCGCCAGAGGTTGACGACCAGCCCGCGATACCCGTCCCCGACGCGACGTTCGGCGTCTGCGACTGGCTGCGCTGGGCGTGGCGCCAGCTGACCTCGATGCGGATCGCACTGATCCTGCTGTTCCTGCTGGCACTGGGCAGCGTTCCCGGGTCCATGCTGCCGCAGGAAGGCACCAACGCGGCCGGGGTCGCCCAGTACTACAAGTCGCATCCGACGCTGGCGCCGTTGCTGAACCACCTGGGTATGTTCAACGTGTTCGGCGCGCCGTGGTTCGCTGCCATCTACCTGCTCCTGTTCGCATCGCTGGTCGGCTGCGTGGTACCGCGAACGTTCAAGCTGGCCGGCTCCGCGCGGACACTGCCGCCGCGAGCCCCGCGCAACATCGGCCGCCTGCCGCACTCGGCCACCTACGCCACGTCGCTGCCGCCCGGACCGGCGCTCGAGGTGTCCGCGGGCATGCTCGGCGGCCACGGTTTCCGTATGCGGCATTCGGGTGACGGCGAGAGGTGGATCTCCGCCGAGAAGGGATACCTGCGCGAAGCGGGCAACCTGCTATTCCACCTGTCGCTACTTGGCATCTTGGTGTCGATCGCGCTCGGCGGCCTATTCGGCTACAAGGCCGACAAGCTTCTGGTGGCGGGTGCCACGTTCACCGACACGCAGTCCGATCTCGACGAGATCTATCCAGGACGGCTGGTCACCGACAGCGACTTCGCCCCGTTCTCCATCAAGCTGGACAGCTTCAGCGCGAGCTACGTCCAGTCCGGTCCGCAGCTGGGCCAGCCCTCCGCGTTCAATGCCGACGTGAGTTACACCACCTCTCCTGGCGCGCCGGTCAAGACCGACGACATCCAGGTCAACAGCCCGTTGTCCATCGACGGCGCGAAGGTGTACCTGATCGGGCACGGATACGCGCCGATCTTCAAGGTGACCAGCGCCAGCGGTCAGCCGGAATACAACCAGGCGCAGCCCTTCATCGCCGGAACGAGCGGCGACTTCCTGTCCCAGGGCGTGGTGAAGGTACCCGACGCCACGCCGGAAGGGCTCGGCTTCTCCGGCGTCTTCGTACCGACGGCGGCGGTGAGCCCGGACGGAACGCTCGAGTCGGTCTTCCCCGCCGCGGCCAATCCGAGGGTGAGCCTGATCGCTTACGGCGGGAACCTGGGCATGAACTCCGGGCCCACGCAGTCGGTCTACGAACTCGACATGGCTGGCCTGAAGCAACTTGCCGCCCAGCCGCACGTGCTCAGCCAGGGACAGACCTGGAAACTGCCGGACGGCAAGGGCTCCATCACGTTCGTCGGCTATCAGCAGTGGGCCAGCTTCGCCATCACCCATGACCCCGGCCAGTTGCCCGCGCTCATCTGCGGCATGGGCGCGCTCGGCGGACTCCTGCTCTCCTTCCTCGTGCGGCGCCGGCGGGTCTTCGTCCGGGTGGCCGCGGCGCCTTCGGGCTCGGGTTCGGTCGTGCGGTTCGGCGGGCTGGCCCGCACCGACGCGAGCGGTGGCTTCGAGGCCGAGTTCGCGTCACTCGCCGCGGAACTGAGGGCGGCACATGAGCAGCAAGCACCCCAGCAGGAAACCGGAGACTGAGGATCATGCCCGTCAACCTTGCCTTGGGTCACGTCAGCACCGACTTCCTCATCGCGGCGCTGATGATCTACTCGCTCGCGGTGCTCGCGTTCGCAGGCGACTTCGCCTTCGGCCGCCCTAAGCGCGGCGCCGAGGCGAGCAGAACCCAGGTGCGCGCGCGGGCCGGCGCGCTCGCGACGGTTGGCGCGTCCGGATCCCCGAGTGCCGATTCCGGCACGGCCGGCGGGGGTGACGCCTCCGTGCCCACCTCGATGCCGCCGGTTCCCTTGTCGCCGCTGCGGGCAATCATGGCGGCGGGTCCGTGGGTGCGGGCCGGCATGGCACTGAGCTCGGCCGGCGTCCTCGCGCACGCGATCGCTGTGGTCACCCGCGGCCTCGCGGTGCACCGGGCGCCGTGGGGCAACATGTACGAGTTCATCACGGCGCTGACCTGCTTCGCCGCGATCTTCTTCCTCTGGGTGATGGTCCGCTACCGGGCCTGGGCGCTCGGCGTTTTCGTGATGGGCGCTGTCGTCGTCATCCTCGGCCTCGCCGAGACCCTGATTTACACGGCGGCCGGCACCCTCGTTCCCGCACTCCAGTCCTACTGGCTGAGCATTCACGTGACCGCGATGACGGTGGCCACCGGCGTCTTCTTCGTGGCGGCGGCACTCGGCGTGATCTACCTCGTCGTCGACCGCTACAACCGGCGGGTCGCCGCGGGCAAGGCGCAGGGCGGCAACGGGATCATTGCCCGGCTGCCCAGCCTGGAGCAGCTCGACCGGCTCGCGTACCGGACCGTCGTGTTCGGCTTCCCGGTCTGGACGTTCGGCGTCATCGCGGGCGCGATCTGGGCAGACGAGGCATGGGGCCGCTACTGGGGCTGGGACCCGGTGGAGACGTGGGCGTTCATCACCTGGGTCGTGTACGCCGCCTTCCTGCACGCGCGGGCGACCGCCGGGTGGCGCGGCAGGCGCGCGCACTACGTCCAGATACTGGGCTTCGTCACACTGGCGTTCAACATCATGGTCGTGCAGGTATTCATCACCGGCATGCACTCCTACGCCGGCGTCGGCTAACCGCACTTTCCTCGCTCGCGTAGCGCGCGGATCGCTCGCGTAGCGCGCACGGGACCGCTCGCGGAGCGCGCAGATCGCTCGCGTAGCGCGCACGGGACCGCTCGAGGAGCACACGGGACCGCTCGCGTAGCGCGCGGGATGCCCAACGGTCACATCGGCACCAACCGCCTGCCGCGTTCTCCAGCGTTATCCGTTAACGCGGAGAAAAGGTCCAACGCGGAGGAAAACCATGCTGTGAGCAGGGTTTTCCTCCGCGTTGGGATTAATTACCGCGTTAAATCCCGTGCTGGTCGGCGCCTTTCCGCGGTATGCCGCAGTTCCAGCGAATCAGATCTCGTCGCCGGCTTCGTAACTGCCGCGGATGACCCGGTCGAGCGCGCGCAGGAAGTCGGGGTCGTCGTCCGGGCCCTTCGGCTCCTTGGACAGATCCCCGCCACGGGCACGGCCGGCCGGGTGGCGCGCCACCGCGTCGTCCGCGTCGGTCCATCGCTGGTTTTCCGGAAAGTCCTCGTCCTCGATGATGTTGTCCCCGCCCCACCGCGCGACGACGTCTAGGTCTGCTGAACCGGTGCGGACGGGCTGGCGGACGATCAGCCAGGCGACGGCGCCACCGATGAATGTCGCCGCGATCACGGCGATCCAGGCCGGCTTGGGCATGCCCCTGCACTCCGATGCTGGTGTCAATATTGCGTCGGTCAGGCAATACAGCCAGAAGCCCCCTAGGAACAGGGCAAACAGGGCGCTGGCCAGCAACATGCGGGAAGCCTAACCCTCCTGAACCCGGGTACGTGCCGGAATTGATCAAGTTGTAGCGCCTGCGGATATTACACACTGCAATCGGTCACTTCGGGTGACATGGCGTGCGATCTGGGATTACGCTGGCGAGTAGGCGACCGCGGCAGGAGAACGGTAACTATGCGGCTTGGGCTGTTCGATCGCGTCCGCCGCTTCGCCCGGCTTCGCGGCCGGATCCGCGGCCGGGCGGGGCGACCAGCGCGCCCGTCAGGCCCCACCGGTCCAGCGGGCTACACGAGCCATGTGGGGTCATCGGGCACGTCCACTTATCCAGGCGATGCCGCGTTTCCGGGTGATACCGCGTTTCCGGGTGATGCCGCGTTTCCAGATGGTCCCGCGTTTCCGGGTGATACCGCCCCCACGGGGGAGATGGCGTCCGTTGCTAACGGGTCCGGTGAGGAGCCGTGGCCAAGGGCGAGCGGCGCCGGACGCCACCGGAGAGATGCCGAGCCTGAGAACCACATCTACGGTGAGCCAGCGAGCGGTGCTGTCGCCGCGGTCCGTGCCGGGTCGGCGCGGGCGCGAGTGCGCGAGGCACCGCCCCAGGAGCAAGCGGGCATCGGGCAAGAGAGTGCGCGGCCAGACAGCAGGGCGGCCGGACGCGCCGTTGGCAGGGCCAGGATTTCGGCGCAGGCGCGGTCCGGCGCCGTTCGCAGCGCCGTCAAGTCAGCGAGCGCCTCGATGCGAGCACGGTTGCCCTTCACCGCGCCGCAAGCACGGGAACGGCCGGCCATCGCGGATGGCCGGAGGCACTGCGGGACACTGGAACGCGTCATCTGGCGGCAGTGGGACGCGGCGACCGTACCGCCTCCCGAGGTGGTCGGGGCTATCGACCGGCTGGCCGAACTGCCAGAGCGGATCAAGACCCGCCTCGCGGATGGCCTCGACACGATCTTCGTCGGGCCGGGCGGTGTTCCCGAACTAGACGACATGACATCCCTGCGCGGTGTACGGCTGCCATCGGGTCACGCGTCCTGGGACGTGTGCGCGGGAGCGTACGGTGAGCGCAAGATCGTTGTCGGGTCGCAGCCATCGCCGACACCGGATGTCATGTGCCACGAGATCGGGCACGCGCTCGACGACATCGACAGCCCGGCAGGTACCTGGCAATCCGACTCCGCTGAGTTCCGAATGCTTTACGATCTGTGCAAGCCGCATTTTGCTAGCGATTTCCACCGTCAACCCGGCGGGCTCGGGCGCAAAGAGTTCTTCGCGGACGCGTTCGCCGCGATAGCGTCCGGGCAGCGGCCAGCTCTCGTCGACATGTTGCGTGGTCAGACGAGAACCGCGTTGCGGGTGATGCTCTATTTCAACCGGCGTTACGAAATCTAAGGTGATCGTGCGATGTTTGTCATACGACTGCCGAACGGGAACCTCAAGGTTCCGCAGACCGCCATCGGCAACGAGGGGCGCGTCATCGGCGATGCGTACGTGGAGATCGGCCCGCAGGATGCCGATTATGCGCGACTGGCGCCGCAGGCGCTGACACCAGAAGAGGTGGAGCAGCGCAAAAATCGCTGGCGGCAGGACGACGAAGCGCTGCGCCAGGAGTTCCTCGAGTTCGCGAGGATGAACGGCGAGTCCGCGTGGCCGCAACCGGATGGCGAGGACGCCTGACCGTCCGCCGGACTGTTAGTGCGCCGGTCGTCCGGTTGCGGGTCAATTGCGCAATCGACACGCCCTAGCGAAGTCAATTGCGCAATCGACCCGGCACAGTCCGCTGCCACGGCACGGTCCGCTGCCACGGCACGGTCCGCTGCTACGGTGCGGTCCGCTGCTACGGTGCGGCCCGCTGCCGGCACGGTCCGCTGCCACGGTGCGATGCGCGACCCATTACGGCCAGGTGACCCGGTGTGGACAGCAATGACCGCCGGGGCCTCATGCCCACGGCGGTCAGACGTAAGAGTTACCGTCCCGGCGCTAACGCCGCCGGATGCGGTTGTGGTTGCGGTGCCGGCTCGCCATCGCCGCGCAGCAGCGCGCGGACCTCAGACTCACGGAACCGCCGGTGCCCACCTGGGGTGCGAATGCTGGTGATCCGTCCGGAGGCCGCCCAGCGAGTGACGGTCTTCGGATCCACCCGGAACAGGGCAGCCACCTCTCCCGGCGTGAGCAAGCGCTCGTTGTTGCCGTCCACGTTCAGTATCCTCCGACTGTGTCGCCTGAGCCTCCGGTCAGGTATCCCTATATTTTGGCGCTGAACGAGTACTTTCTGCCTAGATTTCGGGAAATTAGGCGGCTCTGAACGGCGAAAAATGTGAGCCCCGGCAACGAACGATCGCTTTAGGTAATCAACGAGGCCGCGGCGACCGCCCTGCGTGACGCGCGCGATGATGAGAGCATGCCGACTACTCCTGTTGAGTTCGTCACGCTGCCGGAAATCGAGAACGCCGCGACACGACTCGCGTCGGTCGCGGTGCGTACTCCGCTGGTACCGTTCCCGCGTCTGACACCCGCGGTCTGGATTAAGCCCGAATCGCTGCAGCCCACCGGGGCTTTCAAGCTGCGCGGTGCGTACAACGCGATCGTCGCGGACATCGAGCGCGCGCGCGAGCACGGTGTCGTGGCGCATTCCAGTGGCAATCACGGACATGCCGTCGCGTACGCGGCGGCACAACTCGGCGTGCACGCGGTCGTCGTGGTGCCGCAGAACGCACCGAAACTCAAGACCGACGCGATCACGTACTACGGAGCGGAACTGGTGAGCGTGAAGCCGACGCTGGAGGCGCGCGTCACCACGATGAACGAGCTCGCCGCCGCACACGGGTACGTCAAGGTCCCGCCGTTCGACGACCGCGGGGTCATCGCCGGCCAGGGCACGATCGGGCTGGAGATCGTCGCGGACTGCGCGGCGGACGATCCGGTCGTCGTTGTTCCGGTCAGCGGTGGCGGGCTGATCTCGGGAATCGCCGCAGCCGTGAAACGGCTGCGACCACAGGCAACCGTCATCGGGGTCGAGCCCGAGCTTGCCGCCGACGCCAGGGATTCGCTGCTGCGCGGCGAGAGGGTCGCGTGGCCGGCCAGCGATGTCCAGCGCACGATCGCCGACGCGCTGCGGGTGGAGGAGATCGGCGAGCTCAACTTCGCGCACATCCGCGAGTTCGTGTCCGGCTTCGTCACGGTCACCGAGCAGCAGATGCTCACCGCGATCGCGCGGCTGGCCCGCGAGGCCAGGCTGGTCGCCGAGCCCGGTGGAGCGGCTGCGGTGGCGGCGTGCCTGTTCAGGGACAATGAGCTGCCTGCTGACCGGCCGCGGGTGGCGGTTCTCTCTGGCGGCAACATCGATCCCGCGCTGCTGGCGCGAGTGCTCGCTATGGACTGAGCGCACGCGCGCGGCGGCACGGGCCTATGCTAGTGCTGTTATGCGTACTGCCTTTGCCTACACAAGCGCGCGGATCCTGCTCTTCGTCTTCGCGACGGTCATCCTCTACCTGGTGGGTGCCCGCGGGCTCCTGCTGCTGGCGCTCGCCCTGGCGGTGAGCGGCATCGCCAGCTATGTGCTGCTGTCCAAGCAGCGCGACCGGATGTCCGGCGCGCTCACTACCCGGCTGGGCAGCGGGCGCCGGCGCGCTCGCGAGTTCAAGGCCCGGATCGACGAGGGTGCCCGGGTCGAGGACGACGAGGAACTACAGGCGGCGGACAGCGGGACCGGGTCTGCTAGCTGAGCGGGACGCCGTCCCGTTGCCTGGCTGACCGAACGCCTCGGCGAGCCAGCCGCCCGCGGTCAGCAGCTTGAGCACCGCGGCGACCGCCTCGGCGCGGGTCATCGTCGACGTGTCGAGGATGAGATCCGCGTCCCGCGGCTCCTCATACGGGTCGGTCACGCCGGTGAAGCCGTCGATCAGCCCGGCGCGTGCCTTCGCGTACAGGCCCTTCCGGTCCCGGGCCGCGCACACGTCCACCGGAGTGGACACGTAGATGAGCAGGAAGTCGCCGGTCTGCTGCACGAGTTCGCGCGCCGTGGCGCGCGCGGCGGCGTAAGGGGCTATCGGCGCGCAGATCGCGATGCCGCCGTGCCGGGCCACCTCAGCCGCGACGTAGCCGATGCGGGCGATGTTCGCGTCCCGGTCGGCGCGAGAGAAGGTCAGGCCGGCCGACAGCAGCTGGCGCACGTGGTCACCGTCGAGCAGGGACACGGTACGGTCGCCCCGTTCGGCGAGTGCTTCGGCCAGAGCGCGGGCGATCGTGGATTTCCCGGACCCGGACAGCCCGGTGAAGAATACGGCCAGTCCCCGCTCCCTGCGCGGCGGACGGACACGGCGCAGTTCGGCGGCCACCTCCGCGGGAGTGAACCAGGCCGGGACCGGCTCGCCCGAGTCGAGCAGCGCGCCAAGCTCGCTGTCAGACAGCTCGGTCCGTTCGGCTCCCGCCTCGATCAGCGAGAGCGGTCGCCAGACCTCGGAGATCGGGTCGTACGCCCATTCGGCCTCGCGGATGACCGGGATCGGCACGCCGGGAAGGGAGAGCTTCCCGTTCCCCGAGCCAGCCGGCAGCCCGGTCGCCTCCGCCGGATCGACCAGCAGGTGAGTGGCTCCGTAGGCCGCCGCGACGACGGCGCTGGCCCGCAGGTCGGCACCGGGGCCGGACTCGCGCCTGGCCAGCGGCACGGGCACCACGAGAGTGCCGGCGGGCAGCTGGGACGCGGCCGCGAGCACGGCGCGGACCAGCGCCTCCGGCCTGGTCACCACCAGTGCGGGCCCGGTTATCAGCGGCAGGACGAGCAGCCGCGCGTTGAGCAGGTCGGCGTAGTGCTTGAGCTGGCCAATGTGCCGCCGGTGCAGCGGACGCCGGGTCGCGTAGGCGAGCACCGCGCGTCCCGGCGATGCCTCCTCAAGCTCGGCGCGTACCGCGGCAGGATTCCGGCGCAGCCGGCGGAACGGCCCGTGCTCAGGCTGGCGCAGCCCGGTGACCGGGCCCGCGAGCCGTGTCGTCTCGCCGGCCTGCGACGCCTCGGCGATCTCGATGACGGCGAGCGGCGATCCCTCCTGGTCCTGCAGCACCAGGTGATCGGCGCCGGGCGGCACCGCGGCCGTCGCGACCTCCAGCGTCACCGGTACCGGCCACGGTGTGCCGTCGGCCAGTGTGCCGCGCTCGGTCACCGCGGCCAGATCGGCCGCGCCCATGAACCCGGTGAGCGGCGCGAAGGCGCCGGAGGTGAGCAGTTCAAGGTCGCCGAGCTGGGCGTCGTCGAGTGTCCACGTAGGCCAGCTGGCTAGCGCTACGGGCAGGGGAGTCCCGTCGATATCAGTCACGGGCAGGTACTCCTCCGGGGCGCCTGGGGGTTAAAACGACTCGTGCGAAACGGTCTTCTGGCTTTCTTATCACGAAGAGCATCTCATCGTGCGTATCGGCGAGCCGGCCGCGACTTAGCCAGGCGATCAGCCCGCGAGCCACTGAGAGCGCGTGGGTCAGCCGTTCCGGCTGATGCGGGAGTGTGCTCGTGGTTCTGCGCTGGGTAATGACCAGCCCGCGCATCAGCATATAGGCGGCGATACCACGGCCGGATGCGGTTGGCTCGTAGACCGCGGGCGGTGGCCCTGGCTCGCCCGGGTACAGCCGCGTCCACAGTCTGCGGCGCGCCCAGCCGGGCAGCCGCCGGTCAAGGAATCCGGCCGCGCAGTCCCGGTCGCGGATGCGCAGCAGCAGCAGGCCGCCGGGTCGCAGCGCGGCCGCGAACCGGTCGAGGACGAGCGGGACGTGACTGATCCGGTCGAGCAGCAGGGAGCAGTACACGACGTCGTATGAGCGCGGCGGGAGCGGGATTGCCCGCAGGTCTCCGACGGTCGTCTCGCCCCTGGTCTCCGGCTCGGCCGGACCCCGCCGGCTGTAGTCGGAGTCGACGGTGACCACGCTGACGTCGAAGCCGTCCCGGCGGAGCTTGTCCAGGCCCAGTTCGGTGATCGGTGTGGTGCAGCCGGCCCGCAGCACGGTCACCGGACGGCCAAGGCTCTGATAGACGTAGTCGTGCACTGGCTGGGCGAAGAAGTCCAGCACCAGCGCCTGGCGGTGTGCCTCGGATGCCGCCTCGCTGTGCACTTTGCCCGCCGCCAGCCGCGCCCGGCTGATCGCC
>DASXDG010000470.1:0-14737 GCA_036490795.1 Streptosporangiaceae bacterium | reverse complement strand
CGTTGCTGTCCCTCGTCGTCGATCGAGACGTCACCGAACACGAGCGCCTTGTGTGTGTTGAGCTCCTCGCGGACGGCCTTGATCGCGTCGGGGTCCAGGTCGAGGCCGGGTCCGGCGCCGGTGACTTCGGCGCCGATGCGGGCGGAGAGCTTGCGGACTTCTAGCCGGGTTTTCGTAATGCCCATGACCCAATCATATAAAATCGATCAGTTTAGTCGAATATGATCCAGGTCACATTCCTAGCCCAGGCTGTTCAGGCCGGTGCGGCGAGCGCCTCGATCACCCGCCGCACCGAGTGCCGCAGCGCGTCCGGACCCCGGTCCCGGTACAGCGGACCGGCGCCCTCCCTGAGCAGCTCACACACCATCGCGACCCCTCGGGCCGCCACCGGGCCGGGCGCGCGCAGCCGCTCCGCCACCTCCGCTAGCTCGTCGGCCGCCGCGAGGATCTGCTTGCGCGCGATGAAATGGCGCGTGCCCGGCCTGCCGTCCGTTGCTGCTGGTCCAGTCGTTCGTGAACACCCTGGACAGCGACAACGGCACGGACGAACTGGCCAGCTCAGGCACGGCCGCGGCCTGGCTGGCACTGGCGGGCCTGATCCCGGACGGAGCCGCGGTCTCCCCCGGCGACCTGGAGGTGGCCCGCGAGGCCAGGGAGAGCATCCGCGCGCTGATCGGCGGCGAGCCGCTCACGCCCGCGCAGCGACGACCGCTCGACACCGTGCTCATGCAGGCACCGCCGCTGCTGGAGATCACCCCCGACGGCCAGGTCCGGCTGGGTGCCGACCCGGCCGGGACGCTGGCGGACGGGCTGGTCCGGCTGCTGCTGATCATCCGCGACGCGCAGGCCGACGGCACCTGGGACCGGCTCAAGCTGTGTGCCAACCCGGACTGCCGCTGGGCGTTCTACGACCGCTCGCACAGCCGGCGCGGCCAGTGGTGCGACATGACGACGTGCGGGAACAGGATCAAGAACCGCAACCTGCGCGCGCGACAGCGCACCCCTGCTTAACCGCACCGGACCGGAACGGCCCGGGCCTAACGTTCCGCGTTGGCCAGTGCCAGCAGCTCCTGCGCGTGCGCGTGCCCCGAGTCAGAGTCCTCCAGGCCGCCGAGCATCCGGGACAGTTCGCGCACCCGGGCTTCGCGATCGAGGCGGACCACGCCGCTCGAGGTGACCAGGCCGTCGACGGACTTCTGCACGACCAGATGGTTGTCCGCGAACGCGGCCACCTGCGGCAGGTGGGTCACGACGATGACCTGCGAGGACTTGGCGAGCCTGGCGAGCCGCCGCCCGATCTCCACCGCGGCCTTCCCGCCGACGCCGGCGTCGACCTCGTCGAACACGAACGTCGGCAACGGGTCGGCACCGGCGAACACGACCTCGATCGCGAGCATGACCCTGGACAGCTCGCCGCCCGACGCGCCCTTGTGCAGCGGCAGCGGCGGTGCGCCAGGATGCGGCGCGAGCCGGAACGACACATCGTCGGCGCCGTGCGGGCCTGGCCCGTCGTCCAGCGGTGTCACGGCGGCGGCCAGCCGTGCGTGCGGCATGGCGAGCGCCGCGAGTTCCCCGGTCACCTCGGCCGCGAACCGCGCCGAGCACGCCTCGCGCAGCGAGGTCAGCTTCGCGGCCAGTTCCAGCAGCTCCGTCCTCAGCGATTCCTCCGTGGCGGTCAGCGCCGCCACTCGTTCGTCATCACCCTCGAGCTCGAGCAGCCGCGCCGACGTCTGCTTGGCCCAGTCGAGCACGCCCGCGACGTCCTGGGACACACCTCCGTATAGCTTGGCCAACCGGGTCAGCGCGGCCCTGCGCTCTTGCGCGGCGGCCAGGCGGGCCGGGTCGAAGTCGACGGCCTGCACGTAGGACGCGAGCTCGGCGGCCACGTCCGACACCAGGTACGAGGCCTCGTTCACCCGGTCGGCGAGCCCGGCCAGCACCGGGTCGTGCGACCGCGCCGCCTCCAGCGAACGGGACGCAACGCCGAGTTGCGAGACCACGTCCGTCGCTTCCGTCGCCGAAGACTCGCCGGCCAGCGCCTCGTGCGCCACAGAAGCGGCGGCGTGCAGCGCGTCCGCGTTGGACAGCCGCGCCTCGTCCGCCGCGAGCGCGACGTCCTCGCCGGCCTCCGGCGACACGCCTTCGACGTCGGTGAGACCGCGGCGCAGCATTTCCGCTTCGTTCTCGCGTTCTCGCAGCGCTGCCTTGAGTTCCTCGAGTTCCGCGGCGGCGTCACGGTGCTGGTGGTAGACGCGCCGGTAGTCGCTGAGCACGGCGCCGAGTTCAGGGCCGCCGTACCGGTCGAGCGCATCCCTCGGCCAGCCGGGCTTGAGCAGCTGCCGCTGATCGGCCTGTCCGTGCACGGCGACAAGGTCATCGGCGAGCACCTGCAGCAGTGACACCGGCACCGAACGCCCGCCGGCGAACGCGCGGGAACGCCCTTCCGCCGACACGGTCCGGCTCAGCACCAGCGCCGACCCGTCGTCGTCGAGGTCGCCGCCCGCGTTCTCGACTTCGCGCGCGACCGCGGCGGTGACCAGCAGCCGGCCCTCGACGGACGCACGTCCGGCACCGGGCCGCACCCGAGCCGGATCCGCCTTGCCGCCGAATAGCAGCCCGAGCGCCGTCACCACCATGGTCTTCCCGGCCCCGGTCTCCCCGGTCAGCGCGGTGAACCCAGAGGAAAGCTCGAGCACAGCCTCGTCGATGACCCCAAGTGACGAGATCCGCACTTCCTCAAGCATGCTCTGGCGACTCCTTCCGCCCTCGCCAGCCCGTCACCGGCAGCCCGAACTTCGCGACCAGCCGGTCGGTGAACCGCCCGCCGCCCGGCCAAGTACCGGCTTGTCCCGGTCCGTCCAACCGGGCAAGCCGCACCGGCAGCGTACCCCGGCGAACCTCCACCCGGGCACCTTGCGGCAGATCGACCTTACGCCGCCCATCGCACCACAGAACACCACCCGGCGCCGCCGAAATCACCTCTACCGCGAGCACCGATGACGGGGAGACAACCAGCGGGGGCGCGAACAGCGCGTGTGCGCTGATCGGCACCATCAGCAGTGCCTCCACCTCGGGCCAGACCACCGGTCCGCCGGCCGAGAACGCGTACGCGGTGGAGCCAGTCGGCGTCGAGCAGACCACGCCGTCGCAGCCGAGCCTGGACAGCGGTCGCCCGTCGATCTCGCAGATCACCTCGAGTACCCGCTCCCGCGCGGCCTTCTCCACGGTCGCCTCGTTCAGCGCCCAGGTGCTCGCCAGGTGTTCACCGTTGACGCGGACGCTGACGTCGATCGTCATCCGCTCCTCGACCACGTACTGCCGCGCGACCAGCCGGTCCACGGTGTCGCCCAGTCCGTCCGGCTCGGCCTCGGCGAGGAAGCCGACATGCCCGAGGTTCACGCCGATCAGCGGTACGCCGGACGGCCTGGCCAGCTCCGCACCGCGCAGCAGCGTCCCGTCGCCACCCAGGACGATGATCAGTTCTGCCTGGCTGATGTCGTCGGACTGTTCCGCGTTCTCCAGGTTGAGCTCGTGCGCCTCGGACTTCAGCACCTGCACGGCGATGCCTGCCGCGTGCAGCCGGTCCGCGACGAGCCCGGCCTTGTGCAGGGCGTTCTGCCGTCCGGTGTGCGCTGTCACCAGCATGGTCCGCTGTCCCACTACTGCGGCCCTTCCTCGATCGCCCGCTCCAGTTCTGTCTCGTCCAGTGGCGGCGCTCCTGCCCGCAGCCATACGAAGTACTCCACGTTCCCGGCCGGGCCCGGCAGCGGGCTCGCCGCAATCCCTGTTACCCCGAGCCCTAGCTTTCCCGCCGCTTCACACACTGTCTTTATTGCATCAGAACGAGCAGTGGTATCCCGGACCACTCCACCCGCGCCGACCCTTCCCTTGCCCACCTCGAATTGGGGTTTCACCATCAGTACGAAGTCCGCCTGCTCGGTCGCGCATTCCTTGAGCGCGGGCAGCACCAGCGTGAGCGAGATGAACGAGAGGTCGGCGACGACAAGGTCCGGCCGCGGTTCTACGTCTTTGAGCTCGCGCACGTTGACGCGGTCCATGACGGTGACGCGCGGGTCGGTGCGCAGCGACCAGGCCAGTTGCCCGTAACCCACGTCCGCGGCGGTGACGTGCGCGGCGCCCGCGCGCAGCAGCACGTCGGTGAACCCGCCGGTGGACGCGCCCGCGTCCAGGCAGATCCGGTTCGTCACGTCGAGGTCATGGAAGGCCGCAAGCGCGCCGGCCAGCTTATGCCCGCCGCGCGACACGTACTCGTCCCTTTTGTCACTGATGACGATCGGGGCGTCCTTTGTCACCTGCGTGGCCGGCTTGGCGGCCTGCTGGCTGTTGACCATGACGTGACCGCCCGCGATCAGTTCCGCCGCTTGCTCTCTGGACCTGGCCAGCCCGCGCCGCACCAGCTCGCTGTCAAGCCGGACTCGGGTCGTCACCGGACTCCACTTCCCCCAGTATCTCCCCGAGCCGCCGGTTCGTCCGCTCCAGCACCTCAGGGTGCTGATCGACCGGCAACTCACTCAGTTCCGCGAGCCCGGCGATCACCGCCTCTACTCTCTCGTTCCCCGTTACCGGCACAACACCAGCCGGCCGTGTCTCCGCTGGGTTTTCCCCATCCATATGCAGTACCCTCCGCCTGAACGCTACCGTCCGAGGAACAGATGAGCGAGGCGAGCATGGCTTCAGCCGAGGAATGCCGCGAGGCACTGCAGAAGCTGACCGGCAGGTTGGCCGAGATGAACCCGGGTGACCGGGCCAGCTATTTCGGCAACAAGTCGATCAGCGCTGAGGTGACCGACCTCGGCGTGACGTTCGTGACCCGGTTCACCTCGGACGGCGCCGAGCCGGTGACCGAGGTCAAGCCGGGCGACCCGCCCGCCGACATCCGGCTGGCCGGCAAGAGCGACGACGTCCTCCACCTCGCCGAGTCGCCCGCCAACATCGCCCGCTTGTGGGTGCAGGGCAAGGTCAGCGTGAAGGCCAGCATGCGCGACCTCATGGCGCTCCGCAAGCTCCTCTAGCGGCACTCCCGCTCCCCGCTCCCCGCCCACGCCCGGCCTCCACGCCCGGCCCCACCCTCTACGAAGCGGACATTTTGCGCCCATTGGACTCTCGCCGCCGCCTCGCCCGCCCGCGCACCCTAACAACGTGTCGGATTTTCCCTTCGTGGAGTCCTACCCCCCATTTTCGGGGGTCTGCGCTCCACGAAGGGGCAATCCTCCGCGGTAATGAGATCGCGGCAGCCACATAGTCCCCGTGCGCCACAGCCCGGTCGAGTGCCCCTCGTGCTGCGGGAATGCCCGTGCCCGATATGTTATCGAGATATGGGAGACCTGATCCTGCTACGGCATGGTGAGACCGAGTGGAGCCTGGCCGGTAAGCACACCGGGCGGACAGACATCCCCCTCACCCCGCGCGGCGAAGCGGCCGCGGCGGCGCTGGCACCGCAGCTCGCCCAGGCGAACATAACCGCCGTTTTCACCAGCCCGGCCCAGCGCGCGATCCTGACCGCGGAGCTGGCACTCGGACCGATCGCGGCGACCGCCAAGATCGATCCTGACCTGTGGGAATGGGACTACGGCGGCTACGAGGGCCTGACCACGCCGGAGATACGGGAAGAGCAACCGGACTGGTATCTGTGGCGCGATGGCGTCATACCGGGCGATGAGGATCATCCGGGCGAGACGGTTCAATCGGTCGGCGAGCGTACCGACCGGGTGCTGAGCCGCGCCCGCCCGCTGCTGGACGACGGGGACGTGGTCCTGGTGGCGCACGGGCACGTACTGCGTGTACTCACTGCCCGCTGGCTCGGGCTGGAGCCGGTCGGCGGCCGCCTGTTCAGCCTCAGTACAGGTACTGTCTCCACGCTCGGTTCCGAACACGACGAGCCGGTCATCCTCACCTGGAACGTGCCGGGGTAGGGACACCGTATGGGCTGGAAGACCGCCATTCTCCTGGCGTGTGACGGCAACCCGGCACTGTGCCTGGGCGCCGCGGACGGCGCTGATCCCGCGGCCACCGCCGACCTGATGGCGAGGGCGTACCCGGGCTGGACCGCGACTCCGACCGAGGGCGAGTTCCTGCACGACGCCACCTTTCCGCCGGAAGGGATCGCCTACGCGGGCAGCTTCCCCGCCGCGGACATCATCTGCGATCAGGAATTCATGCTCGAGCATCCCTCGCAGCTGTCGCCGAACCTGGTCGCGCTCGGCGAAGGCCGCAGGCTGGTCCTGCACACGATGCACAGCGTGGTCGATTTCTTCGCATTCGGGGTCTGGGAAGACGGCACCCTGGTGCGCTCGCTGAGCATGGCGCTGGGCGGCCCGCGACCCGGGATCATGGAGAATCTCGGCACACCGCTTCCGTTCGAGGAGCCGTACTGGGCCGGCCAGCACGCCATCGCCGATGGCTACCCGCTGCCGTTCTACCCCGCCGACCTGGCCGAGCCGACGGCCACAGCCGCCCTGTTCGGCTTCACCCTCGGCGGCCTGTCCCGGTCCAGCGAGATCGAAGCGGACTGCATCGCGCTGGCCGGGTTCACCGTGCCCGCGTCGGAGCCGGTCACAGCCGAGCAGGTCGCGGAGTTCACGCAGACGCACAAGAGAAACACCTATCGTCTGGTGGACGGCAAGCTGGTCGAGATCGACGAGTGACCGCGACAGAGATCACGTTCGAGCTGCTGGGCGGGCCAGAGGTCAGCGCCGAGGACGTCGAAACCCTGCACGCGGAGGTGTACCTGGACGCGGCTGACTACCCGGCGCGCTTGCGCGTGCAGCGTCGCCAGCCGGGGTTCGTCCTGGCCGAGGCCCGCCACGGCGGTTACCTGATCGGCTACGCGTCGGGCATGCCACTGCGGCCGTCCACCGACTGGTGGCGCCACCTGACGGCGCCGCTGCCCGGCACGCTCACCGCGGAACACCAGGGCCGGACGTTCGCGGTGCTCGACGTGATTGTTCGCGCCTCCTGGCGAAGACAGCGGATCGGCGAGACCCTGCACGACATGATCCTGGACGGCCGCACCGAGGAACGCGCGACGGCGAAGGTCCCGTCCGCCGCCACCGCGGCACAGAACGCCCTCCAGGTATGGGGGTGGCGCAAGGTCGGTCGCGGCCGGGACGACGCGGCCGCGAACGTCTACGACGTTTTCGTCAGGCCGCTGACCCGGTTACCGGCCGTCATCCTCAGCTGGCCTTGTCTCCTCGCGCATCCAGGTGAGGTACGCCGCCGAACCCGCGACGATCGGCAACGCGATGATCTCCGGCTCGTCGTAGCTGTGTCGCTCTGCTAGGAAGGCGGCCAGTTCCTCGTAGCGGTCCGCGGGCAGCTTGAGCAGCACGAGCCACTCCTCCGCCCGCTCAAGCCCTTCATCCCACCAGTAGGTGGACGCCACCGGCCCCGCGACCTGCGCGCACGCGGCCAGCCGGGCCTCCACCGCCGCGCGGGAGAGCTCCATCGCCTCGGCCCGCGAGTCGGTCGTCGTCTGCACCTGGAGGAAGCCCTCACCTGCCATGGGCTGATCGTACGCTCAGGCCCGCTAGTACGCTGAGCCCGACGCGTTGACGAATAGGGAGAAGCCTCGGTGGAACTGGTGCATTCCGGAAAAGTCCGGGAGCTGTACGCAGACGGCGACGACCTGATCATGGTCGCCAGCGACAGGATCAGCGTCTACGACGTCGTCCTGCCCACTGCGATCCCCGGCAAGGGCACGGTACTCACCCAGCTCTCGCTGTGGTGGTTTAGCCAGCTCACGGACCTGATCCCGAACCATGTGATCTCGGGGACAGATGTCCCCGCCGAATGGAAGGGCCGTGCGCTCAGGTGCCGTCGGCTGGACATGCTCTCCGTCGAGTGCGTGGTCAGGGGCTACGTCACCGGGCTCGGACTGCAGTCCTATAACGAAACCGGCACGATCTCGGGTGTGCGGCTGCCGCCCGGGCTAACCGACGGTGACAGGCTGCCAGAACCCGTCTTCACCCCCACCACCAAGGCCGCAGAAGGCCACGACGAGCCGATCACCTACGACGAGGTGGCCGGGATAACCGGCGCGGCCATGGCGGCACGGCTCAGGGACGCGACGATTGAGGTGTACCGCCGCGGAGCGGCGCTCGCCGCCGCGAAGGGCATCATCATCGCCGACACGAAACTGGAGTTCGGCCTGTCCCCTGACGGCGAGCTGGTCCTCGCGGACGAGGTGCTCACCCCCGATTCGTCCCGGTTCTGGCTCGCCGAGGAATGGCAGCCTGGCCGCCCGCAGCGCTCCCTGGATAAGCAGTTTGTCCGCGACTGGTCCTCGACGCTCGACTGGGACCGCAAAGCGCCCGGCCCGGAGATGCCGCCCGAAGTCGTCGCCGCCACCCAGGCCCGCTACCAAGAGATCTTCGACCGGCTCACCGGCGCATGACGCCCCCGGCCTTCGTACTCAGAGCACGGCGGCTGCGTGCCGCCCGCGGCGTGACGGTCGCCAGCGACGTCGCGCTGACCGCGTCCCCCGGCGAGGTGATCGCCGTCGAGGGGCCGAACGGCTCAGGCAAGACGACACTGCTGACCGCGGCCGCCGGATTGCTGCCCTCGGGAAACGCCACGGTCCGCCCAGCCAGCGTTGGTTATGCTCCAGAACGGGCTTCGGTGCTTCCCCGCATGCCGGTGTCACGGTGGCTGACCGGGCTGGCCAGGACGGCCGGCCTGTCCCGGCGTGAGTCGGTGGCGCGCACGTCCGACGTGCTCGGCCGCCTTGGCCTGACCAACGCGGCCGCCCGGCCGCTGAACGTGCTGTCCCGCGGCAACACCCAGCGCGCGCTGGTCGCCCAGGCCCTGGTCGGCGAGCCGGGACTGCTCATCCTTGACGAGCCGTCCGGCGGCATGGACGACGACGGCGTGTCCCGCGTGGCCGCCGAGATCGAACGCGCCGCGAAGCGCGACGCGGTCGTGCTGGTCGCCCGGCACCCCACCGCGCCGCTGCCGCTTCCGGCAGGCCCCACGTGGCGGTTCCAGAACGGTACTATCGCCACGATCCCGCGCGACGTGACGCCTGTGGTCAAGCACATGCTCGTGGAAACCGGGGACGGTGTCATCCGGCACGTGCCGCTCGCCGCGCTGCCCGGGGTGCTGCGTGCCGCCCTGGACGCGAACATCCCGGTCCGCCGGGTACAGCCCGCACCCCCTGGCCCGCCGCCGCGGCCCACCGTGTCGCCGGCGGCGCTGGGCCGCGATGCCGGCGACACCGCGATTGAGCCCGCCATATCCCCTGTTCAGCGGGCGGGCATGGTGCTCCGAGTGCTGCACGGCGCCGCGCACCGCGCCCGGCTGCTCGGCGTCTCGCAGTGGTTCTTCGCACCGATGGTGGTGTTCCTCGCGGTGCTCGCGATCATCTACGCGACCGACGCCGGCCCGCCGCTCCAGCCGGCCGCGGTTACCGCGGTCGCGCTGATGCTGGTGATGACCTGGATGACGATGCTCGCGCACCGGGTGGACGGGCGAGAACTGGCGCGTGCCTTCGCCGCACACGTCGGCGGCCGGGCGAAAGCGCACGTGGCGACCGACATCGGCCTGGTGCCCTACGCGGTCGCGCTCACCGCCGCGGCGACACTCTGGCCGCTGGCCAGCCAGGGCGGGCATCCCCATCCCGTGGAACTGGTGCTGCGGATGATAGGACTGCACCTGGCAGCCGCCGTGCTCGGCGTCGGGATCGGCTCGCTGCTCGTACTCATCGAGCGGATCGGCTGGCGGTTCATCATCACCATCGCGGTGTACCTGGCCTTGTTCGCCGCCAGTCCCACCCCGCTGACTCCCCTGCTCAGGCTCAGCACGGCCGCCACGACGGCTCTGACCCCGATCGGCAACCAGGCCGCCTGGCTCGTCCTCCCCGGTATCGCGCTGATGGCCGTGGCCGCGTACGCGTCGACCCGCGTGACCTGACCTGGACACGCGCAAGCGCAGTGGGCTGGGCGGCAGGCCAGTCACCGCCGACGGCCTGCCGCTTATCGGAGCGACCCGCGACCCAGGCGCGCAGCTCGCCGAACGGGTCGTTACCGGCAAGACGCCCGCATCGCTGCAGGCTCTTGACCTTCTACGTTAAGACAATGCCACGGCCCCATCCCGGTCAATTGCGTAATTGACGTCGCTAGGGCGTGTCGATTACGCAATTGACTTCGCTGGGGTGGGGTTAACGGGCCGTCCTTACGCACGTGTACTCACCGAAGACCCGCGCCTCGTAGCGGACGTCCGCGATCTCGAAGCCCGCCGCGGCCAGCATCGGCTCGAACAGCCACCGGTACGTGCTGAACTCCAGCTGGATGTGCTCGAGATAGTCCTCGCGCGTGTAGCCGGCGGTGGGATCGGCCGCGGCGTTGTCGAACCAGCCGGCGAACACCTCGCTCGCCTCGGAGGGCTGAAAATCGTAGATCAGATCGCGCACCCACAGCACGCCGCCCGGACGCAGGATCCGCGCGATCCGGTCCAGCGCGATCGTCTTCCAGAAGTCAGGCAGCTGATGGAACGCATGCCGTGAGTGCACCCCGTCCACGGGCGGGCCTTCGTGTTCGTAGCTGAGGAACCCCGCTCGCAGCACCCGCAGGTTCGGCAGGGCCGCGGCGCGCTCACCCAGCACCTCGACCATGACCGGTGAGATGTCGAGTGCCGTCACCTGACCGAACCGCCGCGCGGCGGCCAGCGCGAACTGGCCAGTTCCGGCGGCGAAGTCGATCACGGTCGAGTCCGGGCCGAGTCCCCGCGCCTCGAAGGCGGCCAGGGCGCCGGCCGGATCCGGGTTGCCCTGCTTGTGGTCGTAGCCGGCGACGAACTCCGGATCCAGGTGTTCGGCACCCGCGTGCGCCAGCTCATCAAGTATCCATTCATCGCTCACCCGCGGATTCTCCCGCACCTCGCGTCACTCCGCCAACACGTTGACACATTTACTACGATATCGTATTATCCATTTTCGTGATATCCGAAAATGGAGTACCTAGCCCGGTGCTCGCCCTCCAGCGGGTCACGCACCATACGCTGCACGCGCTGAGCACGACCCTCGCCGAGCTGCGTCTCACCGCCGCGGAGATGAACGTCCTGGCCAACCTGGCCGGCGGCGGCGCACTCAGCGTCAGCCAGCTCAGTGCCGAGACGGGCACCAAACCGAGCACGCTCACAAATGTCCTCGACCGGCTGGAGAACCGCGGTTACCTCGCCAGAGAGCTGGATCCGCAAGACCGGCGGTCGTTTCGCGTGGCGCTGACCAAGCAGGGGGCGATTACCGCGCGCCAGGTTGCCACCGCGATCACGGAGCTGGAAAGCCGGGCACTGGCTGGCCTGTCCGCCGACCAGCTGGCGGCCTTCCACGCCGCCCTCAGCGCACTCGAGCAGGCGTGCTGATGCACCACCACCATGCCGATCCCGAGGTCCCGGCAATCCTTACCGCCATCGCCGGCCCGGCGGGCCAGTTCGGGCACCGCGAGCACATCGGCCTGGCGTTCTGGGCGGTACGCCGCTATGGCATGCCGGACGCCACGGACCGGGTCTGCTCGCTGCTTCAGCAGCTCACCGCCTACAAGCGCGCACCACAGAAATACCACCACACGGTTTCTCGTGCCTGGACGGAGATCGTCGCGCATCACGTCGCTGCCAACCAGGACTGCGCCGACTTCGCGATCTTCGCCGATCGCTACCCCGCGTTGCTGGACAAGCGCCTGCTCAGCCGCCATTATCGCTCGGCCACCTTGGCCAGCAGCCAGGCCCGTCGCGACTGGGTCGAGCCTGATCTGCTTCCGTTCCCCTGGTCAAGCCGCTGACGATGATCCGGTAAGCGCGGGCCTGAGCCGCCACCGCGGCGTCGCCAGGAAACCCTTACCGCACCACGATCAGAATTTACTGATGGCGGGGATCACCTGCTCGGCCATGAGGTCCAGCGGGCGAAGCGTGCCGACGGCTTTGATGCTGCCGTGCGCTACCTGGATGCCCAGTTCGGCCAGTTCGTGCAGGTGCTCGATGGTCTGCTGGACGTTCTCGCCGTGCTCGCCAAGGTCGTAACGCATCATCACGGTCTTCTCGATCTCGGCGTAGTCCCGGCCTTCCGCGGCGCAGTGCTCGCGCAGCACGTCGAGCTTGTGTCCCAGTTCGGGGGTATCGAAGAGGTTGCACGCGTCGGCGTAGCGGGCCACCAGCCGCAGCGTCTTCTTCTCGCCGGATCCGCCGATGAGGATGGGCGGGCGCGGCCGGGTCAGCGGCTGCGGTGAGTTCAGCGTGCGTTCCAGGTGGTAGTACTTCCCGTTGAACGGGCCCTCATCGTCGCTCCACATCTGCAGGCAGATCTGCAGCGCCTCCTCCAGCCGTTCGAAACGCTCGGCCAGCGGCGGGAAGAACAGGCCGAGCCCGTGTGCCTCGGCCTCGTTCCAGGCTGCCCCGATACCCAGCATCGCGCGCCCGCCAGACAGCACGTCCAGCGTCGTGACCTGCTTGGCCAGCAGCCCCGGATCGCGGTAAACCACGGCCGTGACGACCGTGAGCAGCTTGACCCGGCTGGTCATGGCCGCGAGCCAGCCCAGCGTCGTGTAAGCCTCGAGCATGTCGTGTTCGGCCGGCCCGACGTTCCCGATCTGCCACACATGGTCCATGACGCTTATCCGGTCCACGCCGCCCTGCTCGGCCGCGGCGGCCACCTGACCGAGGCGCACCCGCAGCTCAGCCGCGCCGCCCTCCCAGGTGAAATCCGGGACATGCAAGCCAACCTTCATCGCGCACTCCTCGCCTCTACCAGCCCGCACAGCGGTCTTTCGCCTAGCATCTCACTCGCCCCGTACCTGTCGGCGCGGGCATCAGGGCTAGGCGCTGGCCGTAGAGTCGGCGTCATGGCATACGGCATCGAGGCGCTGCTGTTCGACGTGTTCGGCACCGTCGTGGACTGGCGAAGCGGCGTGGTCAGGGACGTCGCCGCGGACTTCGGTGAGCTCGCCGCTGCCTTGGGGGTCTAGTGCAGCTTCCCGCGTCCCGTGTCGCGCTCGGCTGCGGCAACTTCGGCGGGGTCGGCTCGGCGCCGGAGTTCTTCGGCCAGGGTCTCACCGAGGACCAGGCGTTCGCTCTGATGGACGCGGCCTGGGAGTCCGGCCTGACCCACTTCGACACGGCCGACGCTTACGGCGGCGGCCGCAGCGAGCAGGCGATCGGCCGCTGGATCCGCGCGCGCGGGGTGCGCCCGCGGCTCACTACCAAGACGTTTAACCCGATGGACGAAGGCGCAGACCGCGGCCTGGACCCGGCAAGAATCGGCCGCCAGCTGCAGTCGAGCCTGGATCGCCTGGGCGTCGATCGGGTCGATCTCTACCTGGCGCACGAGTTCGACCCGGATGTTCCGCTGGCGGAGACCTTCGGGGCCTTCCGCGCCGCCCAGGACAGCGACCTGATCGGCGCCTACGGCGTCAGTAACTTCGACGCGCGCCAGCTGGCTGAGGCGGTGGAGGCCGGAGAACCGCTGGCCATCCAGAACAGCTACTCCCTGCTCGCCCGCCAGGATGAGGCCGCGGTCCTGCCGCTGTGCGCGGACCATGGCATCGCGTACCTGGCCTTCGGCCCGCTGGCCGGCGGGTGGCTGACCGGCAAGTACCGGCGCGGCGCGCCGTTCCCGGCCGGCTCCCGGATGACCCAGCGGCCCGAGCCGTACCAGGGGTACCTGACCGACGCCACCTTCGACGTGCTGGACAGGCTCAAGGCCCTCGCAACGAAGCGGGGTACGTCACTGGCGGGACTCGCACTGGCCTGGCTGCTGGCCGACGACCGGGTGGCGCAGGTCGTGATCGGCCCTGGCCGCCCAGACCACCTGGCACCGGTAACCGAAGCCCTCCAGCATCCACTCACCCAGCAGGAGCAGGACACCATCAAGGAGGCAATGCCGTGATCGAACTGGCCGACATCAAGGCAGCTCAGGCACGCATCGCAGACGCGGTGGTCCGCACACCCCTGATCCGCCTGCACATGGAGAGCAAGCACAGCGAGCCCGCGCCAGCCGAGATCTACCTCAAGCTGGAGACCCTCCAGCCGATCCACTCGTTCAAGATCCGCGGCGCGATCAACGCGGTCCTGCTCGCCGCGCCTGGCGACCGGGCCAAGGGATTGGTGACCGCCAGCGCCGGCAACATGGCCCAGGGCATCGCCTGGGTGGCCCGCGAGCTCGGCGTCCCGGCCACGATCGTGGTACCTGACCAGGCACCGCAGGCCAAGCTCAGCGCGATCGAGCGGCTCGGTGGCCAGGTACTGAAGGTGCCCTACGACGACTGGTGGAACATCATCGTGACCAGCCAGGTAGACGGGCTGGAAGGGCTGTTCGTACACCCCGCCCAGGACCGGGCGGTGATGGCGGGCAACGGCACCATCGGCCTGGAGATCCTGGAGGACCTGCCAGATCCGGACGCGGTGGTGATCCCGTACGGCGGGGGCGGCCTGACCGGCGGCATCGCCAGCGCGATCAAGCAGTTGCGGCCGCAGACGAAAGTCATCACCGCCGAACCCGAGACCGCCGCCGGGATGGCAGCCGCGTTCGCTGCCGGGCAGCCGGCCGACGCGGACTACCGGCCATCGTTCGTGGACGGCGCCGGCGGCCGGCGGGTACTGGACAGCGTCTGGCCGCTGGTCCAGCCCCTTGTCGATGACGCGCTGGCGATCCCGGTGGCCGAGGTCGCCGCGGCGGTCAGGACCCTCGCCGAACGCGTCCGGGTCATCGCCGAGGGCGCCGGGGCGCTCGCCC
>DASXDG010000469.1:0-3857 GCA_036490795.1 Streptosporangiaceae bacterium | reverse complement strand
CGAAACGGGCGCGGAAACAGTCACCTGACAGGCAAAGTGAGCGGACCAGCCGGAGATCATGGCCCGGTTATGGCCGGGGGACCGCCGCGGGAGCACGCGGATTACGGCTTGCGTGCGACTCCGCCCCAGGACGCGGACTTGTGCCTTACGGTCAGGTCAGAATCGGGGCGCCACTCGCATTGCGCCGCCACGCCCGGTTCGACGAGCTCCAGACCCGCGAAGAACCTGGCGACCTCGTCGTAGCTGCGCGCGTACGTCTTCTCTGCCACCAGCCGGTTGGCCTGCTCAAGCACCGGCCCGAATGCCTCGGGCGCGATGTCGCTGGCGACGTGCGAGATCGCCAGATAGCTGCCGGGGGCGGTAGCGGCCATCAAGCTGCTCGTGATGTCGTAGGCCACGTCGCCGCCGATGAAGTGCAAGACAGCGCCCAGCACGACGGCCACCGGCTGGGAGAAGTCGAGCGTCTGCGCCGCCTGGGCCAGGATCTCGTCGGTGTCCCGCAGGTCGGCGTCAAGGAAGGCGATCGCTCCCCCCGGTGCGCTGCGCAGCAGAGCGCGGGCATGCAAGATGACCGTGGGGTCGTTGTCCGCGTAGACGACCCGGCTGGTGGGCTCGACCGCCTGTACGACCTGGTGCGTGCTGCCGGCCGCCGGGATACCCGGCCCGACATCAAGGAACTGCCGTATCCCCGCCTCGCGCGCCAGGTATCGCACCGCGCGGACCAGAAATGCCCGGTTGGCCTTGACGACCCCTACTACCTCAGGGAGCAGGGCAATCGCCTTTTCCGCGGCGTCCCGGTCGGCGGCGAAGTTGTCCTTGCCGCCGAGCAGGTAGTCGTACACCCGCGCCACGTGCGCGACGCTAGTATCGATCTGCCGCGGTGCACCGGACCGGACGGAGTCTGCCACACCAAAGAGTCTAACGGCGCGCAAGGCCTTCCCGTACTGTGCGGGCGACGCTCTTCCTGTCCGTCTCGTCATATCGGCGAGGTGGAATGCGGCTAAACAGGGACACAAATCGTTGGCCAGCGCCAGGCTCCGCCGGTAAGTTCGATGGGGGCACTGACGCGCGGTACGGGAGGACGAAATGTCGCAAAACGGCGGGGGTCCCGCGATCCTGGTGGAGGGCTTGACTAAGTCGTTCGGGGATGTGCACGCGCTGCGCGGCATCGACCTGGCGGTTCCGCGCGGGACGGTGCTCGGCGTGCTCGGGCCGAACGGCGCCGGCAAGACGACCGCGGTGCGGATCTTGACGACGCTGCTGCAGCCGGACGGCGGACGCGCCCTGGTCGAAGGCTACGACGTGGTCACTCAGGCCGCTGCCGTGCGCAGGTCCATCGGTCTCGCCGGTCAGTCGGCGGCCATCCAGGAGGAGCTCACCGGCCGCGAGAACCTGGAGATCATCGGGCGGCTCTATCACCTCAAGTGGCCGCAGGCCCGCAGTCGCGCGGTCGAGCTGCTAGAGCAGTTCAACCTCTCTGACGCCGCCGACCGGGCCGCCAAGACCTACTCCGGCGGCATGCAGCGACGCCTCGATCTGGCCGCCAGCCTCGTCGGCCGACCGCAAGTCCTGTTCCTCGACGAGCCGACAACCGGCCTCGACCCGCGATCGCGGCTCGGCATGTGGGAGATCATCCGGTCGCTGGTCGCGGGTGGCACCACGCTGCTGCTCACCACGCAGTACCTGGATGAGGCCGACGAACTGGCCGATGAGATCGTGGTCATCGACCACGGCAAGGTCATCGCGGCGGGGACGTCGGAGGACCTGAAAGGCAAGGTCGGCGGCGACGTCGTGGAGTTCACCGTGCCCGATCGCCGCCGGGTGCCAGACGCCGTGGCCGCGATCGCCAGCATCGGCGAGAGCGAGCCGCACGCCGACCCGGAGACCGGCGTGGTAAACATCGGCGTCGGCGGGCGCGGTTCGGACGCGCTGATCGATGCGGTCCGCGCCTTGGACGGCGCCGACGTCGAGACGCACGGGCTCGCGCTGCGCAGGCCATCGCTCGACGACGTGTTCCTGGCCCTGACCGGGCACGCCGCGGAGGACGAACCCAGCGGGCGGCGACGCGGGCGGCGCGGCCGCAAGGACAAGCAGGACGAGAAGGGGAACCAGTCATGACCGCGATCGCTGATCTGGCAAGTAGCGGCCCGCCGGCGAGCAGCGAGCCCGGCCTCGGTACCCGGATCAGCTGGGCGGTGACCGACACGCTCACCATCACCCGGCGCAACCTGCTGGTCTGGATGCGGGTGCCCGCGTACCTGGTGTTCACGGTGATCCAGCCGGTGATGTTCGTCCTGCTGTTCCGCTATGTGTTCGGCGGCGCCATCCCGGTGCGAGGCATACCGGGCGGGTACGTCAACTTCCTGATGCCAGGCATCATCGGGCAGACCGCGGCGTTCGCCACGTTCGGCACGGCCATCGCGCTGGCCCAGGAGCTGAAGAAGGGCGTGATCGACCGGCTGCGATCGATGCCGATGGCGCGCTCGGCGGTCCTGGCTGGCCGGCTGGTCGCCGATACCGGGCGGATGCTCATTACGATCCTGATCATCGTCGCGGTGGGATACGCCGTCGGGTTCCGATTCCTGAACGGCGCCGTTCCCGCCATCCTCATGGTCGTGCTCGCCACCGTGTTCGGGATGGCGATCTGCTGCATCTCGGCGTATACCGGCCTGGCCATCGGGGACGAGGAGTCGGTCCAGGCGTTCGGGCTGATCTGGCTGTTCCCGCTCACGTTCCTCAGCTCGGCGTTCGTGCCGATCTCGACAATGCCTGGCTGGCTGCAGGCTTTCGCGAACAATCAGCCGGTCACTTACGTGATCGACACGATGCGCGCGCTGGCGCTCGGCGGTCCGGCGCAAGCGAACCTGCTGAAGAGCATCGCGTGGCTGGCCGGGATCTTCATCGTGTTCGTGCCGCTGGCGGTACGCGCCTACCGCAAGGCTAGCTAAGCGGTTGTGGTGAACGTCGCGCTCCGCCGATACCGCACACGATCTCACGACGCCGCCTGATCCAGTCCGGTACGGCGGCTTACCTGATTGTTTGCGGACCAGCATGATGCTCGCGGCCGGCAGTGCCGGAGGGTTGACAGCTCTGGGGAACGGGGGACAGTGGGGGGATGAGGAACCTGATGGCTCATCCCCGCCGTACCCTCGCGCTTGCCGGCATCCTCGTTTTCGCCGTGGGCGGCCTTCTGACCGCGACTCCGGCCGCGCATGCTATCGCGGACGGCAGCAGCGTCCACCTGGTCGGCGGCAACGGGGGCTAGCCATCCGCAGGAGGAACTCGCCAGCGCTCGCAGCCTCATGAGCACTCACGAAGTGGGCGCATCCAGGCGGCGCGCCCTACCGTGGCGCTGTGGATGAATGGCAGGACTGGCAGCAGGGGCCGAAGATGAGCAGGAAGCGGCGCGTGCTGACCACCGTCGCGATCGTCGTGGGCATCCTCATCGTCTCTGCTGTGCTTGATTTGCTGCTCCAGCACCAGGCCGCGCCGCCCGGGTGAGGCTCGCCCAGGTTGACCTGGTCTATATCTTTCCGAACCGAGCGTCGGCTCGCTTATCCGGGCCTGATAACAGCGGCGGGTTCAGGGGCAGGTTCGCTGGTATGAAACTCCGGGTGCGTTCTGTGCCCACTCGCCAGCCGGGAAAGTTTGTTTCGCCAAGGCACATACGTACGTGGCTGTGTTGGTGAGGTAGGGCGTCCGCCAGAGCTCTACGGTGCCGTTAGCCATGGTGACGGCCATGAGCGTGCCGTCGTGATTGATCGCCACGTCTACTGGGCCACTGTTCTGGTCGCTGGTGGCGATGAGAGTGATGACCTGCTGGCCGACGGCCGGGTCCCATAGCTGCAGTTCGTAGT
>DASXDG010000468.1:0-14195 GCA_036490795.1 Streptosporangiaceae bacterium | reverse complement strand
TCCGCGGCGGTGATCTGCCGTTCGCGTACGAGTCGCGCCATCTCGACGGCGTCCCACCCGCGGTAGTCGCTCTGCGCGATAAGCATGATTCAATAGTGAATGAGTTGATCGCTTTTGGCAAGGCAGCTTAGGCACGCAGGTGATCGTCGCCGAGCGTGAAGACCCGTCCGGGGGTTATGGACGGCGCCGGCCGTGCGGCCCCTGACCGCCCCAGCCCCGCGTGCGCGGCTGGATTCGCCACCGCAGCACCAGGGCCGCGACGGCGAGCGCGATGAACGGCAGCCAGACGACCAGGTAAGCGACGCCGTAGTGGCGCAGGTCGAAGATCGACCGGTGCGCGTCCACGTTGGTGGAGTTGGTTCCGAAGTAGGCGAGCAGCAACGCCGGCGGCAGGGCGAGCAGCGAGCCGATCGCCACCAGGGCGGCGAGCGCCTTGTCGCGCCGTTCGGTGTAGGCCTGGACCGAAGCCTCGAGCGTGGCGTGCCTGGACTCGATGACCGCCGCCACGCGATCGACGATGCGTGAGGTGTTCGCCAGGCTCTCCCGCAGCGACGCGACACTGCGCAGCGACGAGTGGTAGCTCTCGATCAGCAGCTCCGGTATCAGGATCATGTCGGCGTACGCTTCGATCCCGAAGCTGAGGTCGAGCCTGAGCTGGTTGAGCCGCTCGGTCAGGTCCGTGATCAGGTCACGGACGTCGGATGCCTTCGTCGCACTGGACTCGTCGTCGATCGTGAGCGCTTCAAGCGACTGCAGCCGGACGCGGCTGACCACGCCCGCCGCGTTCACCAGGCCCGCCGCCGCGACGCCGAACGCGTTCTCCACCGGCTCCGTCCAGCCCGTGATCAGCGACACGCCCCGGCCGTGCGCGACCAGGGTCTCGCCGGGGTTGTTGAGCGCCGCGGGACGCCGGATGTCCAGCCGGCTGCCGCGGTTCGCCGCGATCGTGCCGCGGAAGACGACGCTGATCAGGTCGGGGGAGACTCGGTCGGGGTTCCTGTTGTCCCGCAGCAGCCGCCGGGCGAACCGCCCGCCGGCGAAGACGCACTGATGAACGTTTTGCCCGAACGACAGCGGCTGGCCTGCGTCCGTTCCGACGTGGCTCAGCGGCGTGGCCAGCCAGTCGAGCAGGGGACTGTCGTCGACGCGCATCGCCGGCCGCCGGTGCCATGTGGTGTAGAGGAAGTCGGCGACATCCTCCGCCCGCTCGTTCTCGCCGAGCGTGAAGTCCAGGAAGAGCAGCCCGTCCCGGCGCGGCGTGGTCGCGATCGCCGCCGCGATCCGGTGCACCCGCACCCTCGGCCGGTGGTCGGCGAAACGAAACCGCGCCGGATCGATCTCAACCGGATCGGTTATCCGGGGCAGCAGGCCGCCGGCCGCCGTGATGTGGTGCGCGAACCTGCCCATGTCGAACCAGCCGGCGAGCGAGTGCATTAAAGCCGGCGCTGACCGTAGCCGTCCGCCGAGGTTGTAGATAGCGAGGACGCGGGTCGCGCTGCGGGCACAGGTGTCGGCCGGCATCAGAGCCCGCTTCCCTCGGGCAGGACGTCGAAGATGAAGTTGTCCGCGTACTTCCCGGCTTTCCGCGCGTCGCCGGCGGACTTGACCGTCCAGGCGAGGACCGGCACACCGCGACCGCGCCACGCGTCCACGATCCGCGACGGCAGGCCGGCCAGCTCGTAGGAGATGAAGTCGGGATGGGTGACGAAGTTGCCCACCATGGTGCGTCCCGCCAGCCTGCGCACGGGGCCCTGGTTTTTCAGCAGGCCGGAGATCTGGCCGACCGGGTACTCAGCCCGCTCTGCCCGCAGGAGGCGCAGGAGAGCCGGGTCGAACGAGGAGAGCGCGTACTGGCCGCTGCGGTTACCGAGGTGTTCAAGCACACCGCGCACCAATGCCCGGGGGTTCGCGGTGGCGCCGTGCTTGAGCTCGATGAGCAGCGGGGTCCTCCCGCCCACGCGCTCAAGTACCTGCGCCAGCGTGGGCACGTGCTGATCACCGCCGAAGAGCCGGGTGCGCGGCAGGTCGCCCGCCGTCAGCGTGGTGCTCGGCCGCGCCGCGCCCGTCACCCGGGCGAGGTCGGCGTCGTGCAGCACGATCAGCTCGCCGCTGTCGGTGAGCTGGACATCCAGCTCGCAGGGGTAGCCGGCCTCGGCCGCGGCCGCGAACGCCGCGAGCGAGTTCTCCGGCCGCCCGGCGGCGAGGTCGTGCAGCCCCCGGTGGGCAATCGGCCGTGATGTGAGCCAGGCCGGGCGAAGCGGCGTTACCACCACCCCATACTGCCAGTCCGACGGACGTACCGCGTAGATAGCTCAGGGTTGCTGATGCCGTGCCGTGGACTGTGCTAGGTGCTCGAAGGGGGCAAGGAATGACCCTGCCCGGATCGCGCCGTGGCAGACCCGGCAGATCGCGTCGATCGGGTAGTGCTGCCAGGAACGCCGCCCTCGCGGCGAACGATCATCCCGAACGCGTCGATGTCCGGTATGCGCATCCTGTCCGTGGCGCGCGGTACGATCCGGTCGGATACAAGGAGGCGACGTTGCCGGAGATGCCGGGTTCTGACTCGGACCTGCCGCCGGAGATCGATACCTCGCGCCCGCATCCGGCGCGGATTTACGACTACGGTCTCGGCGGCAAGAACCACTTCGCGGTAGACAGGGAAGTGGCGGAGAAGGCCTGGGCGGCCATGCCGACGGGGCGCACCGCGGCGCGGGAGAACCGGGCCTTTCTCGGCCGGGTGGTCAGGTACTTGGCAGCCGAGGAGGGAATCCGTCAGTTCCTTGACATCGGGACCGGGTTGCCGACCACTGACAACGTGCACGAGGTGGCACAGCGGGTCGCGCCGGATTCCCGGATTGTCTACGTGGACAACGACCCGCTAGTCCTCGCCCACGCCCGGGCGCTGCTTACTTCGTCGCCGGATGGGCGGACCGCGTACATCCCCGCCGACCTGCGGGACCCGGCATCGATCCTTTCCGACCCGGTCACCAGGGAGGTCATCGACTTCAGCCGGCCGGTGGCCCTCATGCTGGTCGCGATCTTGCACTTCATCCAGGACGAGGACCATCCGGCCGAGATCATCAAGGCCCTGGTGGACGCCCTGCCGCCCGGCAGCTTCGTGGCTGCCTCGCACCTGACGGGGGAGCACGACCGGGCCGCCTGGGCGACCATCGAGGCCGACTACCGTGCGGCGGGGATCTCGGCGCAATGGCGCGACAGCGACGAGTTCGCCCAGCTGGCGTTCACCGGCCTGGAGATGGTCCCCCCGGGTGTCGTGCTCGTGTCCGAGTGGCGGCCCGACGGTACCGGACTGCGGCCCGCGCCGGTCGAGGTGAGCTTCTACGGCGGCGTGGCGCGCAAGAACTGATTACGGGCCGTGAAACACAGGCCATGACAATTACGAAGAAAAATGGGCATACTGCGCCACTGGACTTCAGTGTGTGCCGGCCCGTTTGCCAGGCTCCCGAAAGCGCGGCAAGGCAAATGCCGAGGTAGGAAGCCTGTTTTGTGCCATATTTACGGATGTATATAGGTGATGCCGGGCTAAGTAGTATCGCGAGCAATTGCACTGGGTGATTTTTCGATCTTTCCCCAAAGAAATCGGTCCAATCACTAAGGTAAGTAGCGTCGGCACCCATACTCGCGACCCGAGGACGCACATGTCACAAGCCAGCCCGTTCTCTGGCAACCGGACCGAGCGCGGCCGGTCGGCGCACGCCGTGCCATACTCATGGTCCGCGCGGTTGAGCTCGGTGGTCCTCCCGGCCGGAGCGGTCGCCTTGATCTGCGTGGTGGCGGCCGTGGTCGCCCTGCTTGGTCACCCGTCCGCGGGCGTGCTCCGCGCGGTCCTCGCGGGTGTCGCCGGTGGCATCCTGGTCCTGCTCGCGGTGACGGTCGTCACCGCGCGCGCCACGAGCCGGCAGGTGGACGCCAAGCTGCGCGGTGCCAGGGAAATTGCCCAGCGCGGCCAGGCCGAGCTGCAGCAGATGGTCGAACGAGTGGCGCGCGGCGAGCAGCTGCCGGCGGTCGTCCCGCCGCCCGTCCGCGTGACGGGCGGCGACCCCTTCCGCACACTCGCCAGCGATATCGAGCAAGGGCAGTACCAGGCGGTCCTGGGGATAATCCAGGTCGCGGGCATGGTCCGCAGCGGGCGTACGGACCAGCAGCGGGTCGAAATCTTGGTGAACCTGGCCATGCGGATGCAGTCGCTAGTTCACCGCGAGATCGAGATGCTTGATGACCTCGAGGCGAAGGTCGAGGACCCGGAACTGCTCAAGGGGCTGTTCACGGTGGACCACCTCGCCACCCGGCTGCGCCGCCAGTCGGAATCCCTCGCCGTACTCGGCGGCTCGTCCTCCAGGCGGCAGTGGACCAGGCAGGTGACCATGCACGAGGTGCTGCGGGCGGCGATCGCCGAGGCGGAGCACTACTCCCGGGTCAAGGTCGTGCCCCCGGTGGAGGGCGTGCTCCGCGGTGCCGCGGTCACCGACGTTATCCACCTCATCGCCGAGCTGGTGGAGAACGCCACCAAGTTCTCCGCGCCGCACACCACCGCGCTGCTGCGGGCGCAGCACGTGGCGGCCGGCCTGGCGATCGAGGTCGAGGACCGTGGACTCGGCATGGTTCCCTCCGACCAGCTTCGGATGAACACGCTCCTGGCGGACCCGTCCAGGACGGACGTGGACGAACTGCTCCGCGACGGCCGGATCGGGCTGTACGTCGTCGCCACCCTTGCCCGCCGCCACGGCATCCGGGTGCAGCTGCAGAACAACATCTACGGCGGCACCCAGGCGGCCGTGGTGCTGCCGAAGGCGCTGCTCGACCCGGTAGACGACCAGGTGGACGGCCGCGCGCTGCCCGGCGCGGCGTCGGGCAACCGGGATTCAGCCGTGTCGCTCGCCCCCGTCCCGGCCGGCGCGCCGGCCGGACGACCGGCCGCCCAGCCGGCGCCGTCGGCGCTGCCCACCGGGCGCCCGATGCCTGGCCTGCCTGGGGCGCAGGGCCCCTGGGCAAACCAGGCAGGCAACGGCCAGGGTGACGTCCTCGAGACCACGGCCCGGCCGCCGCTGCCCAAGCGGCAGCCGCAGGGCAGCGTCGTCCTGCCGGCCTCGGACCGCCTTCCAGGCAAGCACAGCGGCGCATCGACGGCCCGCGGCACCGAGCCACCCACCGAACATATGACTGGCCTGGCGGCGGAGTTCCTTCGGGGCGTCCGCTTCGCCGAGGAAGAAGATCCCTCCGCACGGGACTGAAGACACCGCGCACGACTGGCCGACCCTTTCCCTAAGGAGATCCACCGATCATGGTGAGCGATGCGACCCCCGGCCATGAATCCGACCTCGGCTGGCTGCTGCGCGGCCTCGTCGAGCGCGTCCCGCGCACCCGCAGTGCGGTACTGCTGTCCGCGGACGGCCTGGCGACCGCGGCCTACGGCCTCGACCAGGATCCGGCCGACCACTTGTCCGCGATCGCCTCGGGCCTGTTCTCGCTGGCGCGGACCGCCGCCCTGCGGTTCGGCGGCAGCGACGGTGTCCGGCAGGTGGTCGCCGAACTCGATGACACGCTGATGTTCGTCTCCTCGGCGGGGTACGGCTCCGTGCTCGCCGTGCTCGCGGACAGGGAGACCGATGCGGGTGTGCTCGGTTACGAGATGTCACAGCTGGTCAAGAGCGTGCGGCCGTTCCTGGCCACGCCGACAAGACAGTCCGGTGGGCAGCGCACGGGGCAGGTTACGTGAACCTGGAGCAGCGGGGGCGATCCGATGACCGTGTCAGGCGATGACTCGTGGCTGGACGGCGATGCCGGCCGGCTGGTGCGCCCGTACGCGGTGACCAACGGCCGCACGGCCGCCAGCCTGAAGCTTGACCTGTTGTCCATGGTGGTGGCCACCGGCACCGGCTCTTACACCACCCTGGAGCCCGACCACCTGCAGGCGCTGGCGCTGTGCCTGCACCCGGCCTCGGTCGCGGAGGTCGCCGCACGGCTCCGGCTCCCTGCGGCGGTTACCAAGGTCCTGCTTTCCGATCTGGCCGACTGCGGCGCGCTGCGCGCGGGTCCGCCGCGGCCGGCATCCGACACCTCCGACCGAGTCCTGCTGGAGCGATTGCTCGATGGCCTACAACGACGTCTCTGACCAGCCGCTGCCTACCGCGGTCAAGCTCCTGGTAGGCGGTGGCTTCGGGGTCGGCAAGACGACCTTCATCGGCTCGGTGAGCGAGATCGAGCCGCTGACCACGGAAGAGCTCATCACCGAGGCGAGCGTCGGCATCGACGACCTCGATGGCCTGCCGTTGAAGACGACGACCACCGTCGCCTTCGACTTCGGCAGGATCAGCCTCAGTCCCGGGCTCACCCTCTACCTGTTCGGCACGCCGGGGCAGGACCGCTTCTGGTTCATGTGGGACGAGCTGTCCGCCGGAGCCCTCGGTGCCGTCGTCCTCGCCGACACGCGCCGTCTTGAGGCATGCTTCAGCGCGGTCGACTTCTTCGAGAGCCGGGGCATCAAGTTCATCGTCGCGGTCAACGAGTTCGACGGGGCCTTCCGCTACGAACCGGAGGAGGTCCGGGCAGCGCTCGAGCTCAAGCCGCATGTGCCGGTCATATTGTGCGACGCCAGACAGCAGCGGTCGGCCACCTCGGTGCTCGTCGCCCTGATCAGGCACCTGCTCGCGGCCGTCGCCGCCCCGAGCACGAGATAGTCCGCAAATACGATCACCGCAGAAGATGGAGCCCACCGATGTTTGAGCCGAACGAGCACCTGTTCACCCCGGTTGACGAGGAAGCGCCCCGCCGCGTGGTACGCCTACGGGAACTGGGCCTCGGTGACCGGCCGGAGCCGGAGTTCGACGACTTCGCCCGCATGCTGGCGACCACCACCAAGGCGCCGCTCGCGATGGTCAACTTCGTCGATGAGGAGCGGCAGTACTTCGCTGGGCTATACGCGCCCGCCATGATCCCCGGCGGTCCCGGCGCGGTAGCCGCGGCCGACGATCCGGCGCGGGTGATGACCAAGGAGCAAGGCTGGTGCCCGCACGTGGTGGTGCGCCGGCTGCCGCTCGTGCTTGACGACGTGTGCGACTACCCGAGGTTCGCGGGCAACCCGGTCGTCGACGAGTTCGGCATCCGCTCCTACCTGGGCGCGCCGCTGATCGACAGGACCGGCACAACGCTTGGCACGATCTGCATCGTTGACCTGGAGCCCCGGCCGTGGGGCCGGCCGGGGCTCGAGTTCATCAAGTCAAGGGCGGCCGAGATCGTAGCGATGATCCACGCGCGCGAAGAGCGGATGAGCTAGCCCAGGATCGCCCTTACACGAGGCCGCTGAGCTCCGCTCGGATCTCAGCGGCCGAGGCGGCGGAGATCTCGGCGAACCGCTGCGACCAGGAGCCCTTCGCGGTGCCCAGGGCGGCCTCGCCGAGCCGCAGTAGCTGGATGTCGGATGTCCCGGCGGGCGCGAAAATGTGGAACGCGTCCCGCAGGTACCGCTCGACGGGCCGGTCGGTGAACAGTCCGGCCGCGCTGTGGATCTCCATCGCGTTGCGCGCGGAGTCGAGGGCGTACTCGACGTTGACCAGCTTGGCGTTGATGAGTTCGTCGTCGCAGGGCGCGCCGCTGTCCAGCAGGTGGCTGGCGTGGTAGATGGCCAGCCGCGCGGTCATCAGCCGGGACTGCATCTGGCCGAGCTTCAGCTTGATCGACGGTATCTCGGCGATCGGCTTGCCCTGCCGCTGGCGCGTGCTGGCGAATGCCACCGTCTCCTCGATGATGGCCTGGTGGATGCCGAGCGATACGGCGGCCAGGTTCGCCCGCCCGTACAGCACGCTTGAGCTGTACGCGACGGCGAGCCCGTCGCCCTCGGCGCCGAGTCGGTTGGCGGCGGGCACCCGGCAGCCGGAGAAGAGCAGTTCACCGAAGCTGAACCCGTGCAGGCCCATCGCCTGCTTCTGCGGCCGGAGCGACAGGCCTGGCCGGCCGGACTCCACGAGGAACGCCGACAGGCCGCGCGACCCGCTGCCGGTGCGGACAACGACGCCGTGGAGGTCACCGACGTGGCTGTTGCCGATGTAGACCTTGCGGCCATTGAGAATGTAGTCGTCGCCGTCGCGTTCCGCGGTGGCCTCCATGCCGAGGACGAAGCCCCCGGAGTCGGGCTCGGTGACCGCGATTGTCGGCAGGCAGTCTCCGCTCGCGATGGCGGGCAGCCAGTTCTCTTTCTGGGTTTCGCTGCCGAAGTGCAGGATTTTCGCGACGCCTAGCTGAGAGGCCTGCACCATGGCACCCATCGCGCCGCTGACCCGAGAAAGCTCCTCAATTATAATCGTTTTGGCAAGATGACCGAGTCCCATCCCGCCGTATTCCCGCCCGATGGTGACGCCTATCCAGCCTTGCCGCGCGATGAGCCGTGACAGTGCGTGCTGCACGGTCTTGGCGGCTTCCATTTCTGGGATGAGCGGCCGGACCCTGCACTCCGCGAATTCGCGGACCTGCTGCCTCAGCCGGTCATGACAGTCCGTAGCGAAATAGCTGGTCACGATGCCCTCCTGGCATGCCGGACCGGACGCCGCCCCGTAGGTCTGGGCGGCGCCCGCCGACCAGAGAAACTTCGAGATCAATAGTTATTCGCCTTGTACGGAAAACTCAAGGTCCACTTTGTTAAATATCGAAGCAGGGAACTTTTTGAGGCGGGAACTAGTATTCTGCTCGCGGTCCGCCCACGTTGGCGCCCGTACGGCGGCCTGCGGAAACGTGTCTGTCAAGTCATTCCGATTGTGAACCTTACCATACGCAAATTTAAAATAATTCGCACTGGCCCCGGTGTTCTCAATCGCATCAGGGAAGCCAGACAGCCTCTATTTGTCGCCAGGCCACTGCTGGTCGCTTTCGAGCGCGGATGCGCATGGCTCACATCAGTTCCGCCTTCACCTGACGGACAGTTATCGATCACCGGCGCGGTGCGAGGACCGGGCCGGCTTAGGGGACCATCTCGGCATCGGCGTTCAGGATGGAGTCGATCAGGCCGGGGAAGCGGGCGTCGAGGTCGGCCTTGCGCACGCACATGTAGCTCTTGGTCCCCTCCGACCGCTTGGTGACCACCCCCGCCTCGCGCAGTATGCGCAGGTGGTGGGAGAAGGTGGACTTACTCATTGGCAGGCCGATGTCCTGCATCACGCGCGCGCACCACGACTCGCCGGTACGGGCGACGAACTGGACGGTCGCCAGCCGGTGCCGGTCAGCGAGGGCGGCCAGCACCCGCGACAGTTCGAAATCTGCCGCTGCAGGCTCGGTGACGTCATCGATCACATGCACAGCGTAGCGCGGATTTGCGCGTAGTTCGATGATCATAGTATGTTCGTCCCTGATCGAACGTTCTACGATTATCCAACTAGGAGCATCTTCGTGCCGAACGTTTCCCCCCAGGCAGCGCCGCCCCTGGCTAGTTCTGGCCAGCCACGTCACGCCTTCGCCCCCACCCGCAGGATGCTGCGTCCGGGGCCACTGGCGGGCCGTTATCCGGCGGTGGCGGCAATGGTGGTGCTGTTCCTGGTGCCTTACCTGGCACTGTCGGCCGCCCTGCAGCCGATCACGCCGCTGATCTCGGGCACACTGCACATCAGTCCGCAGGCCACCAGCCTCGCCTCCGGCATGGCTAACGCCGCGTACGCGGCCGGCACCGTCTTGGCCGTCCAGTTCGCCCAGCGCCTGCCCCAGCGGCGGATGATGCTGATCTACGCGGTGTTCCTGGTGATCGGCTCCGTGCTTGCCGCCGCGGCGACCGACCCGCCCATGTTCATCGTGGGACACATACTGCAGGGCCTGTGCACCAGCCTGCTGCTGATCGCGGCCGCGCCGCCGCTCTTCCTCGGCTACCCGGCGGCCAAGCTGCGCTGGACCACGATGATCATGAACATGTGCATCTTCGGCGCCGTCGCCGCAGGCCCGCTGATCGGCGGCCTCCAGGCCTCGTTCCACGCCTGGCGGCCGCTGTTCTGGATCGCCGCCGGCGTCGCCGTTCTCGCTCTCATCCTGGCCCTGCTGACCTTCGAAGACGCACCGCCCGCCGACCGCAGCGCTCCCAGGGACAGCCGGGCCATCGCCCTGGCCGCCGGCGGCTCGGTGGCCGCGTTCTGGGGCGCCTCGGAGTTGACGACCCACGCGTTCCTTGACCCCGTGGCCATCTTCCCCCTGCTTGGCGGACTCGCACTGATCATCGTGTTGTGGGTCTACCAGTACCGCGGCACTCGCGTGCTGCTCACCCTGCGCCCGCTGGCCAGCACGTTCCCGGTAGCCGGGATCGTGGTGGCGGTCTGCGCGGCGGCGGCCTCGGTGTCGGCGATCGCGCTGACCAGCGCGTCGCTCGCCGGCCGGTACGCGCCGCTGCACCTGGGCCTGCTTTACCTGCCAGAACTCGGCGGGGCCGTGCTCGCGTCGATCGCGTTCGGCGTGGTGTTCAGCTCCAAGTACATCCACTACTTCGCCCTGTTCGGCATGGTCAGCCTCGCCGCCGGGATCCTCGTGATCCAGGGCGTGGTCCCGCCAACCGCCGGGCTCACCCTGGTCGGCTCGGCCCTGATCGGCGTCGGCGTCGGCGCCTCGGTGGTCCCGGCGCTGTTCCTCGCCGGGTTCTCGCTGCGGTCGGCCAGCATCCAGCGCGTCTTCGCCATCCTCGAGCTGATGCGGGCCTTCGCCGCCTTCATGATCGTCCCGATCCTGCTGCACTTCGCGGTATCGCTGGCGGGCTTGCCGACGGAGGCCATGCGGACCACCCTGTGGGTATGCTTCGGCCTCGCCGTCGGCGGCACAGTAGTCGGCGTCCTGCTCTACGTGCTCGGCGGCACGGCACCGCCCGCCCCGTCGCTCGACCGGTTCCTCGGCGGCAGCGAGCCAGGGTGGGAGTCCCCGGCCCTGCTCGCGGCGGTTCGCCGACGCACGCGCCACTGACCAGGATTTCCAACGAAGGAAACGAAGGAGACGCCATGAGTACAGACGCGACCGGCGAGTCAGGACCCGTGCTGTTCGCCTACGACGGATCAGAGCTCGCCGGACACGCGATAACGCAGGCTGGCCGACAGCTGCGGGCCGGCCGTGACGCGGTCGTCCTGACCATATGGGAACCGTTCAACGTAGGGTTCCTCCCGGTTGGCGATGCGGAGTTCGACGCCGCGGGGGCCGACGAGGTCAAGGCCGCGGCCGAGAAGACCGCATTGCAAGGGGCGTCGCTGGCCGAGGCCGCCGGGTTCCGGGTGGAGACCATGACGGCCGAGGGGGCACCGACCTGGAAGGGCATCACCGACACGGCCGACTCCCTCGATGCCAGCCTCATCGTTCTCGGCTCCCACGGCCGCAGCGGCGTGACCAGCCTCGTCGTGGGCAGCGTGGCCGGCGCTGTCGCCGCGCACTCACAGCGGTCGGTGCTGATCGTGCATCACCGCCACAAGTAGGCGGTACCTGCCTCCGAACGTGACGGCCCGCCCGGCATGAGCAGATGCCAGGCGGGCCGCGTCCTTTGCCTCGCTACCTGCCGTTAGCAGCGGGCTTCCAGGGGAGGCGGTAGGCGCGGTAGGTGTTCACGCCCGCCGGGAACTCGGCGTTGAAGGTCAGCGCGCGACTGTAGGGAAGATCGACCAGCGTGTCATCGCCGGTGTTGGCCGTGCCGGCCGCCTCGTTGTCGAAGAACGTGTAGATGCCGTCGCCGTGCGCCTCCGGGTTCGATCGCGCCGCACCCCAGCCCGCACACGCCCGTCACGGTCACCATGCGCCACAAAGTCAAACGGCATCGCAGCGGGTCTGGGGTTGTCAGAGGTTCTGCTGCCGGCGGCCTTTGTCGTCAATGGCGCGGAGACGGCTAAAAAAATCGGGTGACCTGACGAAATCGCAGGTCACCCGCCATACAACATGGGGTGAGTGATGGGGCTTGAACCCACGACCCCCAGGACCACAACCTGGTGCTCTGCCAGCTGAGCTACACCCACCATGAGCCTTCACCGGAAGGCTGAGAAGAGTATATCGGGCCGGAGGCGTGCTGCGTTCATCCTTGCGAGAAGATCATCCCGCTGCCGTTTCCGCGCTTTCCGTGCCTGGCCGCGGGTTGGCGTACCGGGCGGCGACCTCCCGCGCGGTCGTGGTGTCCGGCCCCGGCTGCGGCACGAACACGGTGTCACGGTAGTAGCGCAGCTCGCGCACGGACTCGATGATGTCTGCGAGCGCCCGGTGCCCGCCGTGCTTGTCCGGCGAGGCGAAGTAGGCCCGCGGGTACCAGCGCCGCGCCAGTTCCTTCACCGAGGAGACGTCGATCATCCGGTAGTGCAGCCAGTTGTCGAGTTCCGGCATGTCGCGGGCGATGAACCAGCGGTCGGTGGCGATGGAGTTGCCGCAGAGCGGCACCTTGCGGGCCTCGCGCACGTGGTGCTTGACGTACGCGAGCACCCCGTCGGAAGCCTCCGCGAGCGTCATCCCGCCGGCCAGGTCAACGAGCAGCCCCGACTTGGTGTGCATGTCCCGCACCACGTCGCTCATCTGGTCAAGCGCCTCGGCCGGCGGCTTGATGATGAGGTCAATCCCGCCATCGAGCATGTTCAGCTCGGAGTCAGTGACCACGCACGCGATCTCTATCAGCGCGTCCCGCTCGATGTCGAGCCCCGTCATCTCGCAGTCGATCCACACTAGCCGGTCGTTCATTCCACCAAGGGTAAGGCCAAAAACCCTTATCCCGAACGGAAGCGGGCTACACCTCTTCCGCCAAGCTCATCCGGACGCGGCGTGACGCACAGCGAGGAAGCCGCCTCCGTTCGGACCAACTCAAATCCGGCACCCCGGCAGACCCGCACGGCCAGCACACCCGGCGCGGGATCTCGCGGTGCCCAACCGGGGTTTTGAAGATGGCGGATGGTTCACCCGCCCACTCGCCAGCGTCGAAGGCCCGCCCGCGCCCGATTTGCCCGGAGCGTCACGCCGCCGGCGCAGCCCAGGTCGTGATCAAGAGCAAAAGTCTCCGTGATCCCGGACGGAGGCGGGCTACGCGGGGACGGGCAGGGCCGTCTCGGCGCGCGGGGCGGGCAGGCCGCGCGTGCGGACCTGGAGGCCGTGCGGGCCGGTGATCCGGTCGATGTCGATGGCGCCAGGCCCCGCGTTGTCGCACCGGGGTACCTGCGACCCGCCGAAGTGACCGCCGCGCGCCCAGTCCACGCGGCTGCGCCGGTCGACGAGGGCGGCCGTGACCGGTATCTCGCTGCGGTGCGCCTCAGGCCGGCCCGCGGGCCAGCGGCGCGGCACGCCCCAGGAGTCGAGCCAGCTCACGATCATCTCCACCCCGACGAGCGGGCCGCCGGTAAACGGCTGGCCGGGCTGGCCGAGCACGCCGATCTGCACGCATACCCGGCCCTCGGCGTTCACGCTCTCCGGGAGCGCCTTGACCTGGCCGGGTGCCCAGTCGAGGTGATCGGCCGCGCCAAGTGCGCGCCCGGCCCGCAGGACGGAGATGAGCTGGACGATGTCACCGGTCAGCGGGTCCCAGATCAGATGGCACTGTCGTCGCTCGGCGATCAGCCGCGCCGCCGCCGACTGGACCGATATCGCGCCAGGGGAAGCACCGAGCGTCAGCCAGACCGCGCGGGGAGCGCCGCCGATCAGGGGGCCTCCGTCAGACTCCGCCGAGATGCGCCTTGCTTCCGGCAACCATGCGTGTGCCACGGTTCCGGCTCCCCTCCCATAAGGTCTAGACCCTGTAAGGCCGCAGACTTCTCTCCTTGCTTACGTCAGCGGCAGTGATTAGTCCAGAGGGGGTCAGGAATCCGTCGGCAACGCGAGAAAGTCAGTAGGAATCAACAATCACGCCCATTGCTCGCCACGTAGTTCGCAGAAGTGCGACGTGGCGATCCGCTAACGCCGGAGCCCACGCAAAAGACAGGCGTCTCAAGAAGTAAAGGGATTCCCCAAGCCGCCGCCGGCCGCCGCCAGCGCGCAGGCCGCCGGCCCCCGCCCGCGCGGCCGGCCGCCGCTGAGCGCGCGCCTAGCGTCCAGGCGCGCCTAGCGGGCCGCGGACCGCGACCGGTAGTACACGCTCGACTCCGACCGCCAGATCAGGGCGATCGCGATCACCCCGACGACCCAGAGGGCGAGCGTGAGGACGATGTACACGATCCCGGCCACCGTGATGGTCGTCCCGCCCTTGAGCGAGTTGACGAGAGAGTAGGCGTCAT
>DASXDG010000467.1:0-1696 GCA_036490795.1 Streptosporangiaceae bacterium | reverse complement strand
CAGTCGATCCCGCACTTCCCCGGTTACCAGCGGATCGACCTGAAGCCGCTCACCATCCGCGACACGCCGGGGTCCTTCTGGAAGTTCACCTGGACGGACAACGGCGTCAAGCAGGAGGCCCTGGACTTCCTGTTCATCCTGAACAAGCAGTCGTACGCGCTGTACGCGACGGCCCCGGCCAGCATGTGGAACCAGCTGCAGGCGACCTTCGACGAGGAAGTGCGCAGCTTCGCGCCGCAGCCGTAGCCGTAGCCGCCCGCAGGCACCGCGATGTGACGCTGCGGTGGCCAGAACCACCGCGATGTGACGCTGCGGTGGCCAGAACCACCGCGATGCCGCATCGTGGTGGTTCTTCTGCTGCGGGTTCCGGGCGGGTGCGGTATCCCGGGTCGCGCAGGCCCCATGAGCCCCGGGTATCCCTTGGCAGGGCGCGATCCCGACCGGCTCAATGCTCCATCGAACCGGTCACAGGCGGCTCAATGCTCCATCAATCCGGCCACCTCGGCCGTTGAGCGCGCTAGTACCAGCCGGTGGCTTCTTCGTGGGCCCAGGCGCCGCACGGTGAGCCGTAGGTGCCCTTGATGTAATCCAGGCCCCACTTGATCTGCGTGGCCGCGCTGGTCTGCCAGTCGGCCCCGGCACTGGCCATCCGGGAACCGGGCAGCGCCTGCGGGATGCCGTAGGCGCCCGAGCCCGCGTTCTCGGCGGTCGTGCTCCACCCGCTCTCGTGCGCCCACAGCGGGTCCAGGCAGGAGAACTGGGCGGATGACCAGCTGAACGAGCCGAGCATCGCCTGGGCGAGCTGCCGGGGCGAGCCGGTGGCGGCGGCCTTCTTGCTCGCCTGGCGCTGCGCGATCGCGTGCCGCACCGCTGTCAGGCGGACGAGGTACGCGTGCTGGGCCCAGGTGGCATCGCTTTGCCCGGTGGCTAGCTGGGCGGCTCGGGCTAGCTGGGCGGCTCGGGCTAGCTGGGCGGCTCGGGCTGGCTGGGCGGCTTGCCTGGTGACGGCCAGGTCACTGGTGAGGGTCAGCCGGGGGGCGCCGGACGCTTCGTGCGTGATCTCGGCGGGCCCGTCCGCGTGGCCCTGGGTTCCCTGGCTCCAGGTGGCGGCGGTCGCCGATGCGGCGGTCGCGACGGACAGGGCGCCGGCGGCGGCGATCACCATGGCCTTGGAGCGGCTGAGCTGAGCTTTGCGCTGTCGTGACAAGGGGACCTTTCGGTGGCTCGCGTCACGCGAGATGTCTCACCCCTGATCGCCACCGCCGCTTGAGCGGCGGGCGTCGGCCCGCAGGACGTGGCGCGGGTGCAGGGCGCCGGGCTCATTCTCCAGAGCCATCGCACGGGCGGGGTGCCGTCGGCTATCCACCCTGCCTGACGAAAAGGATTCCGCTGGCCGATACCGGCGTGAGCTAGATCACCATGATCGCGATGGCCGCCGGTAACGGACCGGAATTGCCGCGTTTACCTACGTGTTCACCGCTGGGCGAACGCCCTATGAGGAAACTCACACTCGTCCAGAAACCTCTCATTGCGGTCGACACCGGGCGGCATTTTCCTAGCCTTCCGGCCGTTTCCCGGATCCGCGGGCAATGAATTCGCCGCTATTTCCTGACCTCAGGTAATAAGACGGCCACAGAAGGTTAGTAATATCCGTTGGCCTCTTCGAAGGCCCAGGCCTTGCAGGGGTCTCCGTAGA
>DASXDG010000466.1:0-12019 GCA_036490795.1 Streptosporangiaceae bacterium | reverse complement strand
CGTGCCCGCCCGGTTCTCGGGGCCGGGCTGGCACGCGCCTGTGATCCGCTCCGGCTTAGAAGCGGTACCCGTGTTCGACGATGTGCTTGGCGCTGGCGGCGTACATGTCCGGGTCGTCGGGGGCGAACGTCGCTAGCCCGTCGACGTACCGGTTCATCATGCAGAACGCGGCGGCTATCAGCACGCTGTCGTGGATCTCCACATCGGTCGCCCCGGCTTCGCGGGCCGCGTCCACCAGCTGGCTGGTGACGTTGAGGCCACCTCGCTGGACCGCGCCGGCGATGTCCAGCAAGGCCCTGATCTTGGGCGACACGGGCTCGTCAACGGAACCGGAATCGGAACCGGAACCGGAACCAGAATCGGGACCGTCGTCGACACCGACAGCGATGCCGACGCCGACGCCGCCGAAGGCCTGCCGCACCTGTGTCATCCCGCCTGGAAGCTGTGCCGCCGCGAAGGCCGCGTGGGACGACGAGCAGAAGCGGCACTGGTTCAGCGACGATACGTACGCGGCGATGAGCTCTCGCTCGCCCCTGGTCAGGCTGTTCGGCCCGCGGAGCAGGACCTCAGCGAGTTCTTCCATCGGTGCGGCGGTTTCCGGCCGGAACCGGAACAGGCCGGAGATGCCCGGCAGGTCGGAGTTGAGGGTGATGTATGCCATGACCAAACCTTCCGCTCACGTCAGCGTGCTTCCTCGCACAGCATCGGTCTCACGAATCGTCAGCCTCACGAATCGTCTCGTCAACCCCGGGCTACTTCTTGAACTGCCCGGGCTCCCGGCCCTGGCCGGGCGAGCCGCGGTAGGACTGGGCGATATCCAGCCACTTGTCCGCCTCGGCGCCGGTCGCCTGGATGGCTAGATCGGCGCGGTTCCGCCGCCGCGTGACGAGCATGCAGAAGTCCACCCCCGGACCGGTTATCCGGTTCTCGGCGTCGGCCGGACCGAATTCCCACACGATCCCGGACGGTCCCGTGATCTCGTACCGGAACTCGGCCTCGGGGGGCGTGAGGCCGCGCACCAGGTAGCCGAAGTCGCGGTTACGGGTGCCGAACCAGACCAGGTGCCCGATCCTGTCGGTGTACTCGCGTGGCGCGCCGAGGGCGTCGTGGATGTCCTGGCCGTGCGCGAACAGCTCCATCAGGCCGGCGCAGGCGAGGGCGCTGGCGGGGATCTGCCTGGCCACCCATGGCACCATCTGGGCGGGCGGCAGGACCGAAAGTGCCTTGGTCGCGTCACCGCGTTCGGTGCGCCAGCGGGCGAGCAAGTCCGCGGGGGAGAGCTCAAGGTACGGCTTCAGCAGGGCATCAACCGCGCCGTCGAAGTCCTTCTCCGCTCCGGCGGTCACCTTGGCGAACATCTCCGGGTCCGACGCCGAGATCTGAGCGAGACGGGCGGTCGAGGAGAGGTGAGCAATCTGGTGCTTGATCGTCCATCCAGGCGCGGGAGTCGGCGTGTCCCACTGTGCGGCGTCAAGCCCCGCGATGAGCTTGTCGAGGACTTCGCCCTCGGTCTTCAGGTCGGCGTACACATCGGTCGGATCACTCACGGCGCTTGCCTCTCGCTGGGATGATGCTCTGCTACAGGAATGGGAATTCTCCTGCGCATCATCACCTGCGGTTTAGTGGCCAGCCACCTCTTACGTTGCCTCCCCGAATCCGCTATCGAAACGGTCGCCGGACTCGGCCACCGACTTGGCGGCGCTCACCGGTTCATCGCCGGCGCCGATCATCAAGGCGACCAGCTGAGACTCGAAGCACTGGCTCGCGTCATAGGGCGGGACCAGGTAGCCGCCGAGGTCGAGCAGCACCGTACCGTGCACGCCGAGCCACATGTGATGGGCATTGAGCACGGGGTCTTCCGGCCGGAACCGCCCGGCCGCGGCGCACCGGTGCGCGGTGTCGACGACGGTGGACAGGGTGTACCTGCCGTGCTGCCTGTCTTCCTCGGTGAGCGCGAAACCGGCCAGCGAAGAACCGCCGAACATGACCTCGAAGACGTGCCGGTTGGTGATCGCGTTGTGCCGGTAGACCCGCCCGAGCAGAGCCATGTCGGCGACCGGATCATCGGTCGGCTCGACGAGGTTGAACAGGCGCTGAAGACGCCCGAAACCGTCGTGGACGATCTCTCGCACGATCGCGCTCATGCTGCCGAAGTACGTGTACACGGCCATGGTCGAGGTGCCGGCCTCGCGAGCCAGCTGGCGGGCGGACAGGTTGTGCGGTCCTCCCTCCGCGACCAGCCGTGCGGCGGCATCGATCAACGTGGCGCGGTTGTCCGGATTCTGGCGACGCGGGCTCACCCTTGACAGGATTGCACGCCATCGCTAATGTTCATAACAGAACAGTGTTATGCAACGAAAATTGTTGGCTGGCGATGTCAGGGCGGAGGGCCGCATGAGCAGCGCCGTAGACCGGGCGGTCACCTGTATTTGGGAGCGGTACAGCGACTCACTTTCGCTCGCTGACATCGCTCGCAGTGCCACACTCAGTCGTTTCCACTTCGCACGTTTGTTCAAGGAACAGACCGGGGTATCGCCGGGGCAGTTCCTCGCCGCGGTCCGCATTTACCAGGCCAAGCGCATGCTACTGGCCAGTTCGGTGAGCGTCGCCGGAGTCTCGTCCGCCGTGGGCTACGGCAGCCTCGGCTCGTTCACGAGTCACTTCACCGACAGCGTGGGCATGTCGCCGAGCCGGTTCCGGCGGGCGTCGCACTGCCGCGATCTCACCGAGTGCGGGCTGCGGCCGGAGTCCGTGGTGCCAGCAGACGCCGCGATGGGCACGGTCAGGCTTCCGGAAGGCTATGCCGGAGCCCGGGTGTACGTGGGGGTCTTCGACACGCCGATCATGCAGCGCAGGCCGTACGCGGCCGCCCTGATCGACGTGACCTCACAGCGAACGCACTCGTACTGGCTGCCGCTGGTCCCGGAGGGCAACTGGTTCCTGCACGCGGTGGCGGTAGCCGATACCGACGAGCCCGAACCCTGGACCCGGCGGCATCTGCTCGTCGGCGGCGGGGGACGGGTGCAGCCGGATCTCGGCTCGATCGCGTTGCGGCCGAGGAGCCAGACGGATCTGCCCGCCCTGCTTGCTTTGCCCGACTTCGAGGCTGAGCTGGAAGACCTCACCCGGTCCGTGGCGGCCGCGAGAGGCTGGTAACGGGTCGACCCGGGTCAGTCGATGATTGACCCGCAGGTGAGATTCACCATCGCGCCGCTCATCGCGCCCGCTCCGGCCGAGGCCAGGTAGACCGCGGTGGCGGCGTGCTCGGCCAGCAGCGGCAGCCGCCCGAGGAGAGTGTCCTTGACCAGCACGGCCACCATCTCGTCCGGGGCGGCGGGATAGGTCTGCGGGGTGAAGTTCGAGCGCATGCCGACGACGCGGACGCCGCGCCGGCCGTACTCCCCGGCCAGGGCGCGGGTGAGCGCTTCGATCGCGGCGTTCGCCAGGCTGAATCCGCCCATCTCATGCCGGGTTTCCTTGGCCGACGAGGCGCTGAGGGTGATGATCACGCCCGCGCCTTGCTCGGCCATCTGCCGGGCGGCGGCGGTCGCGGTCAGGAAGTGGGTCCGGCACAGCGAGGTGATCGGGGAGAGGAAATCGTCGACGGAAATCTCGGTCAGCGGCACATTCTGCACGACGGGGAAACCCACCGCGTTGAACGACACATCGATGCTGCCCGCGGCCGCGGCCACGCTGTCGGCATGCGCGTCGACGGAGGCCTTGTCCAGCGCGTCGACGCGCGCGACCTCGGCCTTCCCGCCCTGCTCGCGGATGCCGTCGGCCACCTCTTCCAGCGTGGCCAGGGTGCGCCCGGCCAGGAATACCCGCGCGCCGTTCTGGGCGAACGCGCGGGCGACCGCACTGCCGATCGGTCCGGCTGCCCCGTAGACGATCGCGTTCTTGTTCTCCAGCAACACAGCAGTTCTCCTAGCGCGTCGGGGCCGGCTGCCACACACCCTAATGCCCGCGTATCACGGGATCTGGCGATCTACGCGCGTGTTGTTCTGATAGTCACATCCGTTAACTGACGGGTGATCTTGTCATCGCGCAGCTGTGCGTCCGGGGCTGGTCGCTGGGCGGGCACCTTGAGCTGGGAGACTGAGCCGGACAGCGGCAGCCGCGCGGTTTCCGGCAGCCGCCACAGCACGGGCAAGATGCCCAGCGCGACCAGCATGACGAGCAGGCCGGGGAACAGCCGCCAGCCGGTGGTCTCGATCACCTGCTGAGCGATGAGCGGTGCCAGACCGCCGAACGCCGCCGTGGCCAGCGTGTAGCCGAGCGCCAGGCCGCTGAGCCGCCCCGCGGTCGCGAATTGCTCGGGCACGGCGGCAGCCGCCGCGGCGCTGACCGCGCCCGCGCCGAAGGCCAGGATGAGCGCGCCGGTCATCGCGCTCATCCAGGTGCCGGCCGACATGAACGCGAACAAGCCGAGCGGGACCGCGACGAAGAACAGCGCCAGCGTCAGCAGTGAGGGCCGCCTGCCGTACCGGTCGGACAGGTACCCGGCCAGCGGGGTGATCGCGATGACCGCGACGGCGGCGATCGTGGACACGATGAGCGCGCCGGATTCGGAGAAGTGGGTGACCGAGGTGAGATACGTCGGGACGTAGGTGACGCCGACGTAATAGGTGACCGAGCCGAGCGCGGAGATCGCGAACGTGGTGATCAGCGCCCGCCGCTGCTTGCCCAGCACGTCCCTGATCGGGTTCTCCGGCAGCTCACCGGCGGCCTTGGCCTGGTCGAACACGGGAGTCTCGTGCATGGAGGAACGCAGCAGCAGGGTCGTGCCGGCCAGCACCGCGCCGAACAGGAACGGTATCCGCCAGCCCCATGAGTCGAGCTGGCGAGTCGTCATGACGGTCGTGACCAGGGCGCTGACCCCGGCGGCGAGCAGGGCACCCACCTCGCTCGCGCCCGCGGCGAGACTGACCAGCAGGCCGCGGTGCTTTGCCCGGCTGGACTCCACCAGGTAGACGAGCACGCCCGAGTACTCGCCGCCCACCGAGAAGCCCATCACGCAGCGCAGCAGGAACAGCAGTGCGGGAGCGAGCAGGCCGGCCGTCGCCTTGGTCGGCAGCAGGCCGGTGAGCAGCATCGCGACCATCATGATCGTCATCGAGATCAGCAGCACGTTCCGGCGGCCGATCCGGTCACCGAAGTGGCCGAACACCGCGGCGCCCACCGGCCGCATGATGTACGAGACCGCGAACACGCCGAGCGTCTCGAGCACTGAGCTCTTCGCGCCGCCGAAGAACACCCGGGAGATCACCGGGGTCAGGTACAGGTACAGCGTGAAGTCGTACCACTCCACCATCGTGGAGCAGGCGGCGATGATCAGCGACCGCCGCGGGGTGCGCGGCATCGCGCTCGTCTTCCCGTCCAGGGTTCCCCCGTTCCCCGTCCAGTGCTGGCTGCAGGAGTTACTACCCCTGCCCGGCGCGCGTCACTCTTCATCAAAACGCCACTGGTGCACCGCGCCCTCATGAAGAACTAAAGAACACGCGCGGGAAGGTGTGTGTTCACGGGCGGCGGCGTGGCGCCGGGCGCCGGAGCGCTGGTGCTTTGTGCGGGCCTGGCGGGTGATCAGCGCGGTAATTATGTCCAGCACGGAAGAAAAGGCTGCTCACAGCACCATTAATCACCGCGCTGGACATAGTTGCCGCATTAATGGTGGCGCGAGCAGGGCAGAAGGGGCACTCGCTGTCCCGGATCGGGCGGGATCAGCCCAGCCCTAAGCCGCTTCGGGGCAAAGCGGTACGATCCGGTTATCCGCGACACCGTGGACGGGGCCGGGCGCCGACCGTGAGCATTTCGCACATCGAGGGCTCGGCGATGATCGTTAATCACGCGGACCGCCGGGTAAGGAACCCGGAGATCAGGGCCAGCATCGGCCGGATCCGGTTCGACGACCTGCAGTGGGAGCGCAGGCGTTACCGCGCCAACCCCGCGTACTGAACTTCCGGAAATGTCAGTGCCCGGAGGTACCGTGATCAGGTGCTTGAGGCGTTTCATCCCGCGGTTCGGACCTGGTTCGAGCGGCGGTTCCCCGACGGGCCCACCGAGCCGCAGGAGGCTGGGTGGCGGGAGATCGCGGGCGGCGGGCACGCGCTGATCGCGGCGCCGACCGGGTCGGGGAAGACGCTGGCCGCGTTCCTGGTGTTCATCGACCGGCTGTACAAGACCGGCGCCGGGCCGCGAGTGGTGTATGTATCCCCGCTCAAGGCGCTGGCGGTCGACATCCAGCAGAACCTTGCGGCCCCGCTGCGGGAGATCGCCGCCGTGGCCGCCGAACTGGGGTTCGCGGCGCCGGACATCCGGGTCGCCGTCCGGACCGGGGATACCGCCGCCGCCGAGCGCACGGCCATGCTCAGGCACCCGCCGGACTTCCTCATCACCACGCCGGAATCGCTGTACCTGATGGTGACCGCCGAGCGCAGCCGCGCCATGCTCAAGGGCACCGGGGCGGTCATCGTGGACGAGATCCACGCGGTCGCGGGCAACAAGCGCGGCTCGCACCTCGCGCTCACGCTGGAGCGGCTCGCGTATGTGGCGGACGAGCCGGTGCAGCGGGTGGGGCTGTCCGCGACGCAGCGGCCGATCGACGCGATCGCCAGGCTCCTGGTAGGAGTCATAACTAACGGTGTGCCACCATGCGCGATCATTGATACCGGCCATCAACGCGTGCTGGACCTGGCGCTCGAGCTGCCTGACGACGAACTCGGCGCGGTGGCCAGCGGCGAGCAGATGGCGCAGATCCTGGACCTGATCTGCGAGCACGTGCGCAAGCACCGGACCACGCTGGTCTTCGTCAACACGCGGCGGATGGCCGAGCGGGTCGCGCACGAACTGGGGGAGCGCCTCGGCGAAGACATGGGCGCGTACGTCGCCGCGCATCACGGGTCGCTGTCGCGGGACCGGCGGCAGCGGGTGGAGAAGCGGCTGCGGGACGGTGACCTGCGGGCACTCGTTGCCACCGCCTCGCTGGAGCTGGGCATCGACATCGGCCCGGTCGAGCTGGTCTGCCAGATCGGGTCGCCGCGCGCCTTCGCCACCTTCCTGCAGCGGGTCGGCCGGTCCAACCACACCAGGACGGGGATCCCTTCCGGGCGGCTGTACCCGACCACGCGGGACGAGCTTGTCGAGTGCGCCGCGCTGCTGCGCGGCGTGCGGTCCGGGCAGCTGGACGCGATCGTGATCCCTGAGGCGCCGCTGGACATCCTCGCCCAGCAGATCGTGGCCGAGTGCGCGGCCGAGCAGTGGTCCATGGATTCGCTGTTCGACCTGGTCCGGCGGGCGGCGCCGTACCGGGAGCTGTCGCGCGCCGACTTCGACGACGTGACCGAGCTGCTGGCCGAGGGAATCCGCACCGGGCGCGGGCGGCGGGCCTACTACCTGCACAGGGACCAGGTGAACGGGACCGTGAAGGGACGCCGCGGCGCGCGGCTGGCCGCGCTCACCTCCGGCGGCGCGATCCCTGAGCTCGGCGACTTCCGCGTTGTCGCCGAGCCCGACGAGCTGGTGCTCGGCACGGTCAGCGAGGACTGGGCGGTGGAAAGCTCGGCCGGTGACGTGTTTCTGCTCGGCACCCACTCGTGGCGGATCCGGCGGGTCGAGCCGGGCGTCGTGCGGGTGATCGACGCGGGCGGGGCGCCGCCGTCGGTGCCGTTCTGGCGGGGCGAGGCGCCGGGACGGACCAAGGAGCTGTCAATCGCGGTGTCGGAGTTGCGTACGGCCGTCGGCGAGCGGGATCCAGACAGCGCTCTGCGCTGGCTAAAGGAACACTGCGGGGTTGGCGGCGCGGCCGGGGAGATGATCGTCAGCTACCTGCACGCGGGACTGGCCGCTCTCGGGGCGCTGCCGACGATGGACACGATCATCCTGGAGCGGTTCTTCGACGAGGCGGGCGGCATGCAGCTTGTCGGGCACGCGCCATTCGGTGCCCGGCTGAACCGGGCGTTCGGACTGGCGCTGCGCAAGCGGTTCTGCGTGACGTTCGACTTCGAGCTCGAGGCGTCGGCCAGCGACAACGCGATCTTGCTGTCGCTCGGCCCGCAGCACAGCTTCCCCCTGGACAAGGTGCCTCGTTTCCTGGCCTCGGCCTCGGTCGAGCAGGTGGTCAGGCAGGCAGTGCTGACCGCGCCGCTGTTCCAGGCGCGGTGGCGGTGGAACCTGAACACGTCGCTGACCGTGCTGCGTATGCGTGGTGGCAGGAAGAACCCGCCGGTCATCCAGCGGATGGAATCCGACGACCTGATGGCCGCGGTGTTCCCGGTGCTCGCGGCGTGCCAGGAAAATGTGGCGCCAGGTCCGATGGAGATTCCCGACCAGGTCCTGGTCCGGCAGACGCTGGCCGACTGCCTGCACGAGGCGATGGACATCGAAGGGCTCCGCGAGCTGGTGGCAGGCATCGAGGCGGGCCGCATCACGGTGCTGACCAGGGACACCACCGAGCCTTCCGTGCTCGCGCACGAGATCATCAACGGACAGCCGTTCACCTACCTGGACGACGGCGAGTTCGAGGACCGGCGCAGCAGGAACGTTGTCGTGCGCAGGGGCCTGCCAGTCGAGGCGCGCGACCTGGCGCGGCTGGACACGGCGGCGATCGACCGGGTGCGTTCGGAGGTGGCACCGGCGCCGCGGGACGCGGACGAACTGCACGACCTGCTGCTCACGCTGTACCTGATGCGGCCCGTCGCTGCCTGGCGTGCGTTGTTCGGTGAGCTCGTCGCGATGGGCCGCGCCGGTGAGGCCGGCTCGTTCTGGTGTGCCACCGAGCGGCGTGCCGCGGTGGCGGCGCGCGACGAACAGACCGTGGCGGAGATGCTGCGCGGGCACCTGGACGTGCTCGGCCCGGCTTCGGTTTCCCAGCTAGCCGAGGCCACCGGGGTTGCCGAGCGAGACGTCACGCTCGGACTGCTGCGGGTGGAGACCGAGGGGTTCGCGCTGCGCGGGCGGTTCACCGACCCGGCCGGGCCGGAGGAGTTCTGCGCCCGCCGGCTGCTCGCGCGGATCCACGCCTACACCAGGCAGCGACGGCGGAGCGAGATCGAGCCGGTCACGCCGCAGGACTTCATGCGGTTCCTGCTGCGCTGGCAGCACGTGGCGACCGGAACCAAGCGCGAGGGCAGCCGCGGCGTACAGGCCGTCGTCGAGCAGTTGCAGGGGTTCGAGCTAGCCGCTGGCGCCTGGGAGAAGTACGTCCTGCCGGCCAGGGTGACCGGCTACCAGCGAGACTGGCTGGACGGGCTGTGCCTGGCCGGCGACGTCGCCTGGGGCCGGCTGTCGTTGCGGGACGCGGAGGAGGGGGCGTCGAGCAGGGGGATGAGCCCGTCCCGGGCGACGCCGATCACGCTGACCATCCGCGAGGACCTGCCGTGGCTGCTCGCCGTGGCCCGCGGCGATCGGCGCCCCGTGCCGCCCGGACCTGGCCGGACCGCCGATGTGCTCGACGCGCTGGCCGCTCGCGGTGCGCTGTTCCCGCCCGACCTCGCGGTGCACACCGGGCGGCTGCCCAGCGAGATCGAGGAGGCGCTGTGGGAGGCCGTCGCGCGCGGCCTGGTCACCGCCGACGGGTTCCGCGCGCTGCGATCGCTGCTCGCCCGGCGGCTGCTCAACGCCACCAGCGTCGCGCAGGCCAGGCGCGGCCAGCGTGCCGGATTGCGCCGGGCCGGCCAGCATGCGGCGCGGGCCGGGGGACGCTGGTCGCTGCTCCCGTCGGCCGCCACCGGCGCCGAGCCGGATGATCTCGCCGAGGCAGTCGCCGAACAGCTGGCGGCGCGGTGGGGCGTCGTATTCCGGGACCTGCTCGTCCGTGAGCCTCTGCTAGCTCAACGGGGCGGTGCGGTGCCGTGGCGGGAAGTGCTGTGGGCGTTCCGTCGTCTTGAGGCGCGCGGCACGATCAGGGGAGGCCGCTTCGTCGGCGGGTTCAGCGGAGAGCAGTTCGCGCATCCGGACGCGGTCGACGTGCTGCGGGCGATCAGGAAGCAGCCCAAGGACGGCGAGACGGTGCGGCTGTCGGCGGCCGACCCGCTGAACCTGGCCGGCATCGTGCTGCCCGGTGCCCGGATCCCGGCGGTGCTCACCAACGCCGTCACCTACATCGACGGCGCCCTCGTCGAGCAGGCGGTTCCCGGCCTCATCGCGTAGTCGTTCTTTGAGTAGTGGCGCCGGCCCGCGGGTAACTCAGCTGGAAAGCTGATCCGCGCGTACCCGCGGGCTGGTGCGGTTCTAGTCCTCGCTGGACGCCTCGGCGACCGCCCGTGTCCTGATCTCCTCGACCACGGTCGGGTCGGCCAAGGTGGTGGTGTCGCCGAGTTCGCGGTTGTCCGCGACGTCGCGGAGCAGCCGCCGCATGATCTTGCCCGATCTCGTCTTCGGCAGTTCCGGGGTGAAGACGATGTTGGCGGGCATGGCGATACGGCCGATCCGCTTCGCCACGTGCTCGCGCAGTTCGGCCAGCTTGCCCGCTGAGGCCGAAGCCGAGCCCTTGAGCGTCACGTACGCGACGATGGCCTGGCCGGTCTGCGCGTCGGCGCGGCCGACCACGGCCGCCTCGGCCACGTCCGGATGGTCGACGAGCGCGCTCTCGACCTCGATCGTGGACAGCCGGTGGCCGGAGACGTTCATCACGTCATCGACCCGGCCGAGCAGCCAGAAGTCGCCGTCCTGGTCGACACGGACGCCGTCGCCAGCGAAGTACACGCCCTCGAACCGGCTCCAGTACGTGGCGCGGTAGCGCTCGTCGTCCTTGTACAGCCCGCGCAGCATGGAGGGCCACGGACGCTTGAGCACCAGGTACCCGCCGGCCCCTGGCGGCACCGGCTGTCCGAGCTCGTTGTAGACGTCGGCCTGTACACCGGGGAACGGCCTGGTGGCCGAACCCGGCTTGAGCGTGGTTACCCCGGGCAGCGGCGTGATCATGATCGAGCCGGTCTCGGTCTGCCACCAGGTGTCCACCACGGGCGTCCGGTCGCCGCCGATGTACTTGCGGTACCAGATCCACGCCTCGGGGTTGATCGGCTCGCCGACCGAACCGAGCAGGCGCAGCGAGGACAGGTCGTGCCGTTGCGCGTACTCGGGCCCCCACTTCATGTGCGTGCGGATCGCGGTGGGCGCCGTGTACAGCACGCAGACCCGGTACCGCTCGATGATCGCCCACCAGCGGTCCTTGTCGGGGAAGTCGGGGACTCCCTCGTACAGCACGCTGGTGGTGCCGTTGGCCAGCGGCCCGAACACGATGTAGCTGTGCCCGGTGATCCAGCCGATGTCCGCGGCGCACCAGTAGACCGTGTCCGGCTTGATGTCGAAGACGTAGTGGTGCGTGGTGGACACGCCGGTGAGGTAGCCGGCGGTGGTGTGCGCGATGCCCTTGGGCTTGCCGGTGGTCCCCGAGGAGTACAGCAGGAACAGCAGGTCCTCGCTGTCCATCGGTTCGCACGGGCAGGCGGCGGGGTCGTCAGGCTGACCCTCGATCACCGACGCCCAGGTGTGATCGCGGCCTTCGGCCAGCGGCGGACCACCGCCGGTGCGTTCCAGCACCACCACCGTCGTGACCGTCGGCGCGCGGCTGACCGCCTCGTCCGCGCTGGCCTTCAACGGTACGGTGCGTCCTTTGCGCCAGGCCTCGTCTTGGGTGATCAGTACCTGGCATTCCATGTCGGTCAGCCGGCCCGACAGCGCCTCGGCGGAGAATCCGCCGAATACCACGGTGAACGGCGCGCCCAGCCGCGTGCAGGCCAGGATCGCGATGGCGAGCTCGGGCACCATGCCCATGTAGATGCCGACCGGGGTGCCCTTGCCCACGCCGAGCTCGCGCAGGCCGGAGGCGAACCGGACGACGTGGCTTTGCAAGTCCGCATAGGTGAGCACGCGCCGGTCACCCGGCTCGCCCTCCCAGTAGTACGCGACCTTGTCGCCGTGCCCGGCCTCGACATGCCGGTCCACGCAGTTGTAACAGACGTTGAGCGAACCGCCTAGGTACCACTGGGCGTAGGGCAGGTTCCACTCGTACAGCGTGTGG
>DASXDG010000465.1:0-2494 GCA_036490795.1 Streptosporangiaceae bacterium | reverse complement strand
CGAGCTCATGTTGGCCGAGATCTCGCCCCGCAGGTTCCAGATCCAGAATTCGTTGGGCGCCCAGGTCTGGGTGTCCTGGTCCCAGTCGAACATGTCGGCCTCGCCGGCCTGGCTGCCCCCGTAGCTGCCCCGCTCGCTCGCGGCCTCGTCGTACAGGTAGAGCGTGCGCAGGTTCTCGAGGTAGGCGGCGCTGCCGTCGGCGGAGCTCATCTCCACCAGGCCGGAGTGCGACCAGAAGCTGTCCCACCACCCGTCCTGGCTGCCAAGCAGTGCCTGCTCCGGCGCGTTAGCGTCATTGCCGATGACCTTCGCCGCGGTGAGGGCGGCGGTATCGGTCGCCGTCCCGCCGGCCCAGTGGGGGGCGGCGACGACGACACGGTAGTCACCGTCGGCGTTGGGCTTGAAGCTGACCTGCACCTTGGTCGGGCTGACGACAGAAGCCGACACGTCCCTGCCGCCCGCGGTGATCGCGGAGAGCGACCCGAAGGTCTGGCCGCTCGGCTCCCGCTCGGAGTTGTCCACCCAGGTCTCGGCGAGCGTGCCGATATTGCCGCTGACCGCGGCGGTCGGGTTCCGGCCGGACCACAGGTAGATCGACGCGGTCTGAGCCACGTTCGGGTTCGCGCCGCTGACGTCAACGATCAGCTCGTCCTCGGGAGTCGAGACCCAGGCCTTCATCGACTCGCCGCCGCCGGACTCCTCAAGGACGCCATCGGCCAGGTCGAGCTTGCCGCTGAAGTCGGACGCGTGCGAGATAACCGAAAGGCCCGGGATGTTCACCTGGCCAGGCGACTTCCGGTCGGGCATGGTGTCGGACCTGTTCAGCTGGGCGGTGAAACCGTTCGCGGCCCAGGCCGCCACGCCCAGCGCGCCGTTGCCAAGCGGGATGGACGCGGTCGGGTTGATGTTGGGCTGGCCCAGCACGATATCGTCGCGGCTGACCACGCCGTCGGGGTCGAGGGCGAAGGTCCCGTCATGCCATGCCGTGGTGGCTGCGCTTGCGGTGGATCCGGTCGCGCTTGCGGTGTCCGCGCGCGCGGACAGAGGGCCGCTCGCGAGAACCAGGCCGGACGCGGCGGCGAGAGCCGCGGCGGTGACCGCGGCGAGTCGCCGGGCGCTGGCGAGCCGGGGCCCGGCATGTCTAGACGGTGGTGACGAAGGTGCGGACGGGTGCGGCGGACTGAACGACACAGTGGCCTCCACGGCGAGTGCGAGTGTGGGCAGCCCCACGGCGGACTGCCTCGTTATGATCCGATGATTCGGCACCCGCTGATGATCCGATGAATCGCGTCACCGGTGCGCACCAGACAGGCTGGCTTGCCTGTCTGGTGCGTTCACGGTGCCGTAACATCGGATGACTGGTTTATACGACTGGCAGCCTGCCCTGTAAAGACCCGATCTCCCGAGTGAGACCTAATCGTCACTCTTGTGCATAATCCGGAACTTGTATGTAACGAGCACCGTATGGCGCCCCGTCGGCAAGGTGTAAACATCCGATGAATAGATCGATGTCTCCACTTCGAGAAGCGCAAGCGACGCACGTGCAGCGCGGCGGGTGCCGTGCTCGATCACGACCTGCGTGTAGTAGACGCGGTGCAGCAGCAGCACAGTGTCCACGTGGACGAAGTCGACGCCGATGATGCCGCGGGGCCTGCGCGGTCAGGAACTGTTTTCAGGTCGGCCCGGTGCGCCGGGGCGCTGCGCCGAACCGGCTGGGCCTGCTCGTCGGCGAACTCGTAGGTGTAGACGGGGTGAACCTGGCCAGGTCGTCGGCCGGGGCTACCTGGCCGCAGGCCCAGATCCGGTCGGTGAACACTGCCGACCAGGCGGTCTCCGCGTCGTTGCCATATCTCTGCAGGGGATCGCGGCGCAGCACGGCCGCTGCTTCCGTGCCGAATGACTTCGGCGTGCCGGCTGCTATCACGCCGAAGTTGTAAACGCCGAAGCGAGCGCTTGCGCGGGCAGCGCCCGCAGGCACTCGTCATGGCGCGGAGTCGGCGGGGGCCGTGATCAGGCGACGCGGTCGGCCGGGCGGAGGGGGCCGCGCACGTGGCGGCGGCCGGGCGAACTCGCTGTCCTGACCTCCCCGGGCACGTCGGCTGCCTCGGCTTTCCGCTCCGGCGTGGCCAGGAACGGCCTGATCGCGGATCGCCGAGCGGCAGCGGATCGCCCGGGAGATGCACGACGTGCTCGCCCACCGACTGTCGCTGCTCAGCGTGCAAGCTGGTGCGCTGGAGGTAACCCCCTAGCCGCCGGGGACGCCGCCGCCACCGAGGCCGCCGCGGCCACCCGGGCCACCACCCATCAGGCCTTGCAGGAACTGCGCTCCATCGTGCGAGTGCTGCGCGATTCGGTGAAGCCCGAGTGATACGCGTGCACTCCTGAGCTCCGCGTTGGCGTCAGGAACGAAGGGTGCGCAGGCCGGTGCGGATTTCGCTGACCAGGATCTCGGGCTGTTCCAAGGCCGCGAAGTGCCCGCCCTTGTCGGCCTCGC
>DASXDG010000464.1:0-14845 GCA_036490795.1 Streptosporangiaceae bacterium | reverse complement strand
CGCCGGCCCGGGTTCACGTTTTCCGGCCTCATCCGAGGTAGCGTTTCGTGAAGCAGGAAGGGGTCTGAATTGACTGCTCTGGTTCTCGTCAAGCGCAAGGCCGTGGACCGGCTCGCCGAGCTCGGCCTCAGCATCGGGCTGATCGAGCGCGTGGTGCGGCGCGCCGACGCCGACGTGGCCACGTTCACCGAGCTCGATCCGCCGATCATGCTGGGCCTGACCCGGTGGGGAAGGGTCAGCCGCTACTTGCGCGAAGAACTGGTCCCCGAGGGCTGGACCTACGACAACCCGAGGAACCTGGCCCGGACCATCCACCCGAGCGGCGAGTTCGCCATCGTGGCGGCCACCGGCGACGAGCTGACCGGCCTGGAAGGCCTGCTGCCCACCACCAGGTACCGAAAGGGCGACGCGACCGTCCAGGCGGTCGCGGTAAACGAACAGCTGACGTTCGACTTCGGCGACGATTTCACCGCGGACGTGACCTCCGCTGCCCGGGCGCTGCTCACCTGGTTCTTGCTGTTCTTCGAGGACGAGGCCGAGATCAGGGTCGAGCTGTCGCTGCCCGATGGCATCGAGGACGGCCGGATTACCAGCTGGGCGGAGCGGATCATCATGCCGTCGTTCGCCCGAGACCAGGTCACGATGCTGCCGTTGTTCGATGTCCCGGAGGAACGCGTCGTGGTCGAGGTCTCCCGCCGGTAAGGCCAGCCGATGCCCTATCCGCCCAGGATGGCCGCGTGCCGGGAGGCCGCGCCGGAGATGACGCCGTCGCGGCTGGCCGTCGCCCGTAAGCGGCGCGGCCTGACGCTGACCCGCCTCGCCGGGCTGACCGGGTTGAGCACGCACAGCCTGTCCGTCTACGAGAACGGGCATCAGGCCCCGGCCCCGGACACACTGCGGGTGCTGGCCGGGGCGCTCGGCGTCGACGAGGGCTTCCTCACCGCGCCCGACCTGGATGAGATCCCCGAGGCGGCGGTCAGTTTCCGTGCGCTCAGCAAGATGACCGCCCGCCAGCGTGACCGCGCTCTCGCCGCTGGCCGGGTCGCGCTGCTGATCGACGAGTGGATAGAGGCCCGGTTCAACCTGCCGCGGGCCGGCATCGCGAGCCTCACTGGCCACGATCCGGAGTCCGCGGCCGAGATCGTCCGCGCCCGGTGGGGGCTGGGCGAGCGACCGGTCACGAACATGCTGCACCTGCTCGAGGCGCACGGCGCGCGCATCTACTCGCTCACCGAGCAGGACGAAGACCTGGACGCGTACTCGCTGTACTGGCAGGGGCGGCCGGTGATCTTCCTCAGCACCGGCAAGACGGGGGAGCGGGGCAGGTTCGACGCGGCACACGAGCTCGGTCACCTGGTTCTGCACGGCGAGCACCAGGTGCCGAGCGCCCGCCCGCAGGCGGAGGTCGAGGCGAACAGGTTCGCCGCCGCGTTCTTGATGCCGCGCGCCAGCGTGCTCGCCGCCGGCCTGCGGCATGCCACCACCGACCGGATCGTGCGGGCCAAGAGCACCTGGAACGTCGCGGCGATGGCGCTCACCCACCGGCTGCACGAACTGGATCTGCTCACCGACTGGGGCTACCGGACCGCGTGCGTCCAGCTGGGCCAGCTCGGCTACCGCCGGGCCGAGCCCGAGGGCATCGCGCGCGAGTCCTCCCAGCTGCTGAGCAAGGTGTTCCGCTCGCTGCGTGCCGATGGCATCCGCCCGGCCTCGATCGCCGCCGATATCGGGATAACGCCCGCCGAGCTGCGCGCGCACGTCTTCGGCCTCACCCTCACCGCCGTCTAGGCCCGTGCCCGTCCGTTGAGCTTGAGTTCGTCTGGGCTGTCCCGGGGGTGCTTCCCGGGCGCCGTCAGGCCAGCGCGGACGAGGGCCTGCGACGGCGAGCCGCCGCAGGCGCCGGTCGACGGGTTTCTCCACCAGGTAGTGCAGTGCCGCCGCGATGGCGAGCGCCAGCGCCAGGAAGCCGGTGAAGTCGGCCAGGCCGAGGAGCCCGCCCGGGTTGTTCCACCAGCCCCACGGCGCGGTGACCACCATCGCTGGCGAGTGCACCAGGTACAACGCGAACGACCACTCGCCGAGCAGCATGAACGGCGTCGCGCCCAGCCACCAGCCGCCAGGCTTCAGGTCCATGGCGGCGCTGCCGGACAGCAGCATGGCGAAGAACGGAAGCAGCAGCAAGGCCACATAGGGCCGGGCGATCCAGGTGCCGGTCCGCATGGTGAAGGTTGTCATCTCCCACGTCATCATGGCGATCCCGGCCGTCGCGACCACGCAGACGAACGCCGGTTTCGGCACCTGGTAGCCAAGAGCCAACGCCCGGGCAAGCAGCATGCCCAGCAGGAACTCGCAGAAGCGGTAGGGCGGAAAGACAAAGAACAGCCAGTAGTACGACGACGCGGACATGCCGAGTCCGGCAACCGAGATGATCAGCGGCGGGAGCAGCAAGACGGCAACGGTTACCGCCGCGGTCACCGCGATGCCGCGCCCGCCTAGCCGCCTGACCAAGATGATCGCGGCAGGGAAGACCAGGTAGAAGAACATCTCCACGGACAGCGACCAGGTCACGCCGTTGCCGCCCGCATAGATCGTCGAATTCGGGAACCAGGCCTGTACCAGGAACAGTTCGGCCAGCCGGCCACCCGCTCCCGGTATCCGTTCGTGTCCTGGGATCACCGCGTAGGCGAAGACCATCACCAGCAATTGCAGCGGCCAGATGCGGGAGAACCGTTTCCACCAGAACGGGCGGACCGGCTGGTCCGCGCAGGACCAGGCGAGCACGAAACCGGACAGCATGAAGAAGAACGTGACGCCGACGAACCCGTACGCCGAGGCAACGTTGAGTGATGAAGAGTTAGCGAATCCGTTACCAAGATGGCAGATGACGACGGCCACAGACCCGAAGATCCGCAGCCCGGTCAGACTGGGCAGCCGCTGGAGGTGAGTGCTCATGATCGTGGGTCATGCTCACCCATCAGCGTCAAAGAAAACTTGGAATGCCCTGGTAAGTGGCTCCACTAGGGAAATGCGGCATTCAGCCGACTCTCAGCATCGGCCTGACGTGGCGCGTTCCGGTCAGGCCCAGCCACCCTTAGCGGCTCGGCGTCGCCGAGGGCGCCAGCCTTCTGGCCCGCATCGCGGCCACCGCACACAAGCACGCCCGCCAGTTATGTCCGCTAAATCCCGCAACGGCCGTAGCGCTACGCATCTTTTGGTAGGCTACGCCGTTTTCTCGGGGTGATATGGGGGTATATGTCCGACCTAACATACCAAAACAACTGTAGCCCTACGGGCGTTAAGGCTGGAGGGCTCCCCGCGGGGATGATGTGCACTTCGATCGAGCGATATGCAACCGTGAGTTGCATTTCTTTGGGGAAGTACCACCGTCAGTTATGGAGTGATATCTAGCGAGAGCGGTTGACCAGGTCATGGTCGAAGGCGTACACGACGGCGGCCGCCCGGTCACGGAGCCGGAGCTTGGTGAAGACATGGTTGATGTGCGTCTTGACCGTGCCCTCGCTGACCACCAGGTCGGCGGCGATCTCAGCGTTGGTCTTGCCGGAGCCGATCAGCGTCAGCACCTCCAGCTCGCGGCCGGTCAGCGAATCGAAGGCCGGGTCGCGGGTGGCGGGCATGGCGGGCGCGGCGCGGTACGCGGCCAGGACCCGTCCCGTGACGGCGGGGTCGAGCCAGGCGCCGCCGTCGGCGACCATACGGACCGCCTGCTGCAGGTCCTCGGCCGGGACACCCTTGAGCACGAAACCGGCCGCACCTGCCCGCAGCATGCCGGCCAGCACCTCGTCGTCATCGAACGTGGTCAGCGCCAGCACCGGGGGAGCGCCGTCGACGGCGCGCAGCGCGCGGGTGGCCGCAACGCCGTCCACCAGCGGCATCCGCACGTCCATCAGCACCACGTCCGGAGCCAGCGAGGCGGCGGTGGCGACGACCGTGGTCCCGTCCGCGCACTCACCGACGACGTCGAACCCGAACTGGGTGCGCAAGATGCCGCGCAGCCCGGCCCTGACCAGCTCCTGGTCGTCCACGAGCAGGACTTTGATCATCGGGCCTCCGCGGCCGGGGTGGTGGGGTCCTGGGGATCCGCGGTGGCGTTGATCGGCAACGTGGCGCTGACCAGCCAGCCGCGGCGATCCGGGCCAGCTATGCACGAGCCGCCCAGCGATTCGGCCCGCTCCCGCATGCCGAGCAGGCCGTGGCCCGGGCCGCTGCCAGAGCGCGCCTGGCCAGTGCTGTGCACGGACAGCCGCGCTGTCCCGGGCTCCACTACGAGCCGCACCGAGGCCACAGAGCCTGACGCGTGCTTAACCACGTTGGTCAGGGCCTCCTGCAAGATCCGGTACAGAGCCAGCCCGGCGGTGGCGGGCAGCCTGCTCACGTCGCCTTCGGTGGTCAGCGTGACGTCCACGCCCGCCGCATGGAAGCGCCGCAGCAGATCAGGTACTCCGTCCACGCCGGGCAGCGGCGCCAGCCCCTCCACGTCACCATCCTCGCGCAGCATGCCGACCGCCGTCCGTACCTCGCTGAGGCTATCCCGGCACAGCCGCTCCGCCTCGGCCAGCGACCTGGACGCATCCGCCGGGTCATGCTCGACCGCCAGGCGTGCGCTCATCACGTGCAGCAGCGACACGGTCAGCGTATGCGCGATGACGTCGTGCAGGTCACGCGCGATCCGGTTGCGTTCATCTGCCCGGGCCTTGGAGGCCAGTTCGGTTTGGGCGGCACGCAGCTGCTCGACCAGGTCGAACTGGTACCGCAGCAGCAGGCCGAGGCAGAACGTCAGCAGGCTGGCCGCGAGCCACGCGCTCCATCCGGCGTCGGGATTGATCCACACCCACTCGACAATGAACAAGGCGAGTTCGGCGGTCAGGAACGTGAGGCCGGCCCGGCGGCCGCCGATCAGCGCGCACCAGCCGCCGATCAGTGGCACCGCCAGCCAGCCGACGTTCGCCGACCTGGCGTCGCAGATGACCGCGATCCCGGCCATGCACGCCATCGCGTACAAGAGCAGCGGGGCGCGGCGCCTGGCCAGCGGGATGCTCACGGCAACCGCGGCCGCCAGCGCGATCAGCGTGACAGGGACCGGCAGCGGCTTCGGCTGGGACCGGCCGAGTCCGAAGCCAACCGCGGCGAGGGCGGCGAACACCGCGGCGCCACCCCAGACGACAGCCCGGCCTGAATAGAAGACCGGGCTGTCGTCGGTTGTCATATCGCGGATTGTAGGAAACCTCACTACAGCACGGCCCGGCGGGCCGCGATCGCCGTCACCACCACGGTGAACGCGACCAGCCCGAACAGTGACCCGGTCGCCATCCCGATGCCCAGCCACGGCGCGCGCACAGCATTGGTGAGCAGGGTCAGCGGCAGCGGCCCAGCCACGGTCCGCACCGCCGCGCCCATCACGTGCGGCGGCGGCCCGCCGGAACCGAGCAGGAACGAGGGGAAGAATAGCAGCAGGCCTACCGCCTGTGCCGATCGAGCCGACGGGAGCAGCGAGCCGAGCAGGACGCCGAGTGCCGTGAAGCCGACTGCCCCGATCACCAGCGCCAGCACGACCCGCCAGGCGCTGTGCAGCGCCGGCAGCCCGTACACCGGCGCCGCGACGATCAGCAGCAGCGCGCAGGAGACCAGCGTCGCGGTCAGCCCCACCACCAGTGATGAAACCGCGAACGACCAGCGCGGGAAGCCCGCCACGGCGAACCGGCGCAGCACGCCGCGTTCCCGGTACGAGGCAAGGTGCACCGGCAGCATCACCAGGCCGACCGCGCCGATCACCACGGTGAGATAGGACGCGACATACCAGTGCGCCGGGTTGGTGAACTCGAACGCGCGGTCCGGCGTGGTGCCGAACGCGCCGCCGATGATCAGCATGGTCACGATCGGGAACGCGACGACGAACGTGAGCACGAGCGGATCGCGTCGCATCAGGGTGAGTTCGGCCCTGATCAGCCGCATCGTCGCGCCGTTCATGCCGCCACCACCTGTTTCGTCGCGGGGCTCTGTTCGTGAGTCGTGCCGTCAGCGGACCGGAGCAGCCCGAGCATCGCGTCCTCCAGCGTCGGCACGTACACGGTCAGGTCATCGGGCACCTGATCCCAGGCGACCATCGCCGCGCTCACGTAAGCGATGGCGGGCCGGCTGCTGGTCACCTCGACCCGGCTTCCCGACCGCGCGACCGAACGCACCCCCTCGAGCCGGCGGATCTGGTCCAGCATCGCGGCCGGCGCGGAATCCGGCACGCTGAACGCGAGCCGGCACGCCATCGCCGCGTGCCTGTTCACCAGATCCGCCGGCGCCCCCGAATCGAGGACACGCCCGGCCCGCATCACGACCACCCGGCCGCACAGAGCCTCCGCCTCGTCCATCTCGTGCGTAACCAGCAGCACCGTCGTGCCGGCGGCGTTCAGTTGCCGGACCGCGGCCCAGACCGAGCGGCGCGCCGCCGGGTCCAGGTTCTGTGTCAGTTCGTCCAGGATCACCAGCCGCGGGCGGTTGAGCAGCGCGAGCACCAGGAACAGGCGCTGCCGTTCTCCGCCGCTCAGCGACGCGAACGCCGACCGGCGGCGCCGGGCCAGGCCGAACTGCTCCAGCAGATCGGTGCCGGACGACGAACTGAACAGCGTCACCGCCTCGCCCACCCGCATCCGGTCGGGCAGGCCCGAATCCTGCAGCTGGCTGCCGATCAGCGGCCGCAGCGTGGTCGCCTGGGTCACCGGGTCGTAGCCGAGCACCCGCAGCAGGCCGGCGTCCGGCCTGCGCAGCCCCTGGACGCACTCCACTGTTGTCGTCTTGCCGGCGCCGTTGGCACCGATCAAACCCACGATCTCGCCGGCGGGGACGTCGAGGTCCAGACCGTCCACCACCACCCTGTCCCCGTACGCCTTGCGCAGACCCCGCACGGTCACCACGTCGTTGTTCATGCATCCGATGCTCCCGGCAACCGCCCGCCAGGACATCGGCCCGCGAGTAGAACCTGGACTCCACCCCTGGATAGAGAATCGCGCCCGGTGCTCACATCAGTTTCGCCGCGCGGCACTGGCGCCATGGCGGCCGGCTCGCCCGGCGGCATGACGGCCGGCCCGCCGGCCGAAGAACGAGCCCTCGCCGAGCTGGGTGCCTGAGCAGTACCCGTTGCCGTCTTGCGCGATGTTGGAGGCGCACGCTCCCGCGGCATAAAGGCCGCCGATCACCGACCCGTCCGCTCGCAGAGCCTGTCCGTTGACGCTGGTGCGGACGCCGCCGAGGGTGAAACCGGCGTACAGCGCCACGCCCAGCGTCAGGTCGAAAACCCCCCATGGCCCGTGGTCCTGCGGCGCCAGCCAGTCCGGGTGCTTGAAGAAATCCGGGTCCTCGCCAAGGGCCGCGTAGCGGTTGTACCGGCTCAGCGTCTCAGCGAGCGAGCCCGCCGCAAGGCCAAGGCCGGCTTCGATCTCGGCGACGGTCTCGTAGCCGTCCTTGAGCGGCACCAGCGGCATCGCCAGTTCGGCCACGTGCTCGCTGTCGACGATGAGATAGGCGGCGGCATCGGGCTGGCGCAGCACCTGGTACGCCGTCCGGGCATGGTAGCTGTCCTCGGCGACGAACCGCTGCCCGAGCTTGTTGACGACGATCCCCTTGACCACCGACGACGGCGGATAGAACGGCGCGGTGATGAACGGCTCGTCCATGTGGTCAGCAGCGGCCCCCGCCGACTGGGCGAGCCGGATGCCGAGGCCGTCGTCATAGGTCGATCCGAGCGGGATCAGCTTGGCGCCGAGCGCCGGCGCGTACTTCGCGACCATGTCGGGGTTCATCACGAACCCGCCGGCGGCGAGCACCACGGCACCGGCCCGGACGACCCCGGCCGACTCGAACGACCGCCAGGCCAGCCCGGCCACGCCGCCGGCGTCGTCCACCAGCACGTTGGTCGCGCCGGTCTCGAATCGCGTCTCGACGCCGGCCGCCTCGACCTGGCTTCGCAGCAGGTCCATGACCAGGCGCGTACCCCCGGTGTCGCCAGGCACCGGCACCTTGTGACCGCGCGGTGCGGGGCGCGCCTGGTCGCGGAACGGCCACACCTTCTCGTTGCCGGTGTACATCAGGCCTTCGGTGCCCGGCTGGATGACGGCCTTGCCGGGGAAGTAAGACCGCTCGAACTCGAACCCGAGCGACTCCAGCCAGCCGAAGTGCTCGACCGCCCCGTCGGCGTAGGCGCGGATCTTCTCCTGGTCGGGATCCTTCGAGGTGGCGATCAGGTAGGCGGCCATGTCCTGCGCGGAGTCCTCATGCCCGGTCGCGCGCTGTACCGCCGTGCCGCCGCCGAGGTAGAAGTGCCCGCCCGACATGGACGAGGTTCCGCCGTGCACGGCGGCCCTCTCCAGCAGGAGCACCCTCGCCCCGGCCCGCGCGGCCTCCAGAGCCGCGCAGCCGCCGGAGATGCCGAACCCGACGACCACCACGTCGTAGCGCGGGGCATCCGCGGCCTCGTGGGCGGGCATGGTCGCCGGGATGGTGAGCCCGCCCGGGGCTCGCGTGGTCTCGCGCATGCCCGCATTCTAGAACGTGTTCTAGAATGCGGGCGATGGCGCGGGCCTTTGGTGCGGGCCTTTGGTGCGGCGATGCAGCCTCCGCGGCGATTTACTTGACCAAGTCAATTGCGCGATCGACACGCTCTAGCGAAGTCAATCGCGCAATTGAGTCAGGAGGTCGGTCCTCGCCGCGCGCCGGGACGGCAGCACGCCGGCCACCATGCCCGCCACGGCCGCGATCACCGCGTACAGCGCCAGGTGGCCGAACGGCACCGACAGCGTCCCGATGCCGTTGCCCGAGTGCTCCATCGAGCCGATGATGGCGGCGCCGAAGCCGATGCCCAGCCCGCCGCCGAGCAGCACGGCTACCACCGCCATCAGCACGGCCTCGGTCAGCAGCATCTGGCGGAGCTGGCCTCTGGTCAGGCCGAGCGCGCGCAGCAGCGCCGATTCCCTGGTCCGTTCGATCACCGACAGCGTGAGCGTGTTGGAAATCCCGGTCAGCGCGATCAGGACCGCCAGTGCCACCAGCGCCGTCACCAGGTCCAGGATGGAGTCGACCCCGCTGTTCAGCGTCGCCTTGTAGTCGGCCAGCGTGTCCACCTTGAGCAGCGGGTCACTGGCGACCGCCGCGTTTACCGCCGCGCGCGAGCTCGCGGTGGAGACGCCAGGCGACGCGTCGATCACCACCGCGCCCGGGCCCGCGGGCCGGAAGCCCCTGACGAAGTCCGCGGTCGAGATCAGCACGTCGGGGACCGGCGTCCGGTAGGCACTAACGTTGTACACGGCGACCACGCGCAGCCGGACTGTGCCCGCATCCGGGGTGCTCACCTCGATGAACGAACCAACCCGGCCGCTGCCCGCAGCCGCGGTGCCCGGTCCGACCGCGGCCAGCGAGCCGGCCACCATCTTCGGTTTGAGCATGACGCCGAGCGCGTCATGGGAGTACGCGCCGAGCAGCAGCTGGTGTCCGTTCACGGTGGTGTGCTGGGTGTACACCGAGGCGACAGTGCTCAGTCCGGGGGCGCGGTCGAGCGCGCTGACCACCCTGGGCGGGACAAGCTGGGAGCCGCTGGTCTCCACCACGTAGTCGAACGGGTAGTGGCCGGCGATGGCCGCGTCGGTGGAGGCCTGGACCGAGGAGAACACCACGGTGAACAAGGTCATCAGCGTGACGCCGATGGTCAGCGCCGCGGTGCTGGCCGCGATCCGGTGCGGGTTACGGCGGGCGTTGGCCACGGCCATCCGGGTGATCACCGCGCGCCAGGGGGCAGCCAGCAAGGCGACCAGCGGCGGGGTGATCAGCGGGCCGAGGGCGAGCACGGCCAGGAAGAACACGCAGCCGCCGGCGGCGACCTCGAACAAGCCAGCCGGGATCTTGGTGTGCAGGCCGGCCAAGGTGAGCGCCAGCCCGGCGACAGCGGTCACTGCCGCGAACGCGACCCGCAGCCAGCTCGATCGCCGGGTGACCGCCGCCAGCGCCCCCGCCCCGCTCACGGCCGCCACCGGCGCTATCCGGGTGGCCGCGGCGGCCGGCAGCACCGAGGCGCCGACCGTGACCACGACCCCGGTGATGACCGCGACCGCCACCGCCGAGGGGGCGATGACCAGCGGTGCGGGACCGGTTCCCGGCGGCGCCAGCACATGGCCGAGCACCCAGCTCAGCGCGATGCCAAGCAGCAGGCCGCCCGCCGAGGAGGCCAGGCCCACGCACAGCGCCTCGCCGAGCATCGCGCGGAATACCTGCCGCCGGGACGCTCCCACGCAGCGCAGCAACGCGAACTCCCTTGACCGCTGCGCGATCAAGATGCCGAACGTGTTGTAGATGACGATGCACGCCACGATCAGCGCGATCGCCGCGAAGATCAAGATGCCGGTGGTGAGGACCGAGCCGACGCCGGTGGTGTCGTTGGCTTCCTCGCTGGCGAACTGCGCGCCGGTCTGCACCTGGTAGCCGCGGGCTACGGCGGCAAGACGGGTGGCGAGCGAGTGCTGGGAAACGCCAGGTCTGGCCCTGGCCACGATCAGCGCGTAGCTGGACTGGCCGGTGACGCTGAATGCCTCGCTGGTCTGGAAGGCCAGCACCGTGCTGTTCCCGATGCCCGGGTTCACGCCGGTGCTGATGGTCCCGGCCAGGGTGAAGACCCGGATCCCCCCGGTGCTGGTCACTACCTTCACTTGCTGGCCGACCGTGAGGTGCTCGTCGGCCGCTGTCGATTTATCGATGTCGACCTCATCGGGGGCGTCAGGGAGGTGGCCGGAGACGAGCGTGAAGCCGCTCAGCGACGGATCCGCGGCGGTCACGTTCACGCCGAAGCCATTGCCCGCGACGTGGCCGGTGGCCGGGTCGAGGATCGCGGCCGGCCCGATCACCCGCCCGTCGGCGGCGGCGACGCCGTCAATGTCGCGGATGGTGCCGAGCAGCGATCTGGGCACCGTCTGGCCGCCGAACTGGCCGGGTGGATTGCCGGAGTGCGGCGCCGCGACCAGCGCCGCGACGTTCGCCGCCCCGGTGGCGAAACGCGAGTAGTAGGAGGCGTTCATGGACGCGTTCAGCAGCAGCGTGCCGGAGACGAAGGCGACGCCGAGCGCCACCGCGACCGACGACAGCAGCAGCCGGGCCCGGCGGTACCGCAGGCCAGCCAGGACGAAGGTCAGCACCGGGTCACCCGCCCGTCCGCGAGTGCCACCACGCGGTCGGCGTAGCTGGCGGCCACCTGGTCGTGTGTCACTATGATCACGGTCTGGCGGAGCTCGCGCACCGACAAGCGAAGGAAGGCGAGCACCTCCGCCCCGCTGGCCGAGTCCAGGTTGCCGGTGGGCTCGTCCGCGAAGATCACGTCCGGCTGGGTGATCAGCGCCCGGGCGCAGGCGACCCGCTGCTGCTGCCCGCCGGACAGCTCGCCCGGCCGGTGATTGAGCCGCGTGGCCAGGCCGAGGCGGCCGATCAGGTGGTTCCACAGCGCCGGGTCGGGCCGCCGGCCGGCCAGGTCGAGCGGCAACCGGATGTTCTGCTCGGCGGTGAGCGCGGGCAGCAGGTTGAACGACTGGAACACGAAACCCACCCGCTTGCGGCGCAGCAGCGTCAGCTGCTTGTCCGGCAGCCCGGTCAGCTCGGTGTCACCGAGCCGCACCGAGCCGGACGTCGCGGTGTCCAGGCCGGCCAGGCAGTGCATCAGCGTGGACTTGCCCGAGCCGGATGGGCCCATGATCGCGGTCAGCTCGCCCGTCCTGAACTCGAGCGTGACGCCGTCCAGCGCGGTGACGCTGGTCTCGCCCGAGCCGTATATCTTCACCAGATCTTTCGTCGATACCGTCATGGCACCGAACGCTAGGTATCCGCGCTGCGCTGCCGCGCCGGCCGCGATGGTGAACTATCCGTACGCCTTTAGGTAGGACGGGCCTTCACCAGGCCGGTCTCGTACGCGAGCACGACCGCCTGCACGCGGTCGCGCAGGCCCAGCTTGGCCAGGATCCGCCCGACGTGCGTCTTGACCGTCGCTTCGGACACGAACAGGCGGACCGCGATCTCCGCGTTGGACAGCCCGGCGGCGACCTGGATCAGGACGTCGCGTTCGCGTTCGGTGAGCCTGTCCAGGCCGGGCGGCGCCACGCCGCCGGACGCGGGCAGCAGGGGAGCGAACCTGTCGATCAGCCGCCGCGTCGTGGACGGCGCCACCACCGAGTCGCCGGCATGCACGCACCGGATCGCGAACAGCAGCTCGTGCGGCGGCACGTCCTTGAGCAGGAAACCGCTCGCGCCCGCCTTCAGCGCGGCGAAGGCGTACTCGTCCAGGTCGAACGTGGTCAGCATGAGCACCCTGGGCCGGTCGCCGGCCGCGCAGATCCGCCGCGCCGCGGCCACCCCGTCCAGCCGTGGCATCCGCACGTCCATCACCATGACGTCTGGCCTCGGCTGTCCGGCTGCGAGCGCTATCGCCTCCTCGCCGTCGCCCGCCTCGCCGGTGACGGTCATGTCCGGCTGCGCCTCAAGCACCATCCGGAACCCGGTCCTGACAAGTTCCTGGTCATCGACCAGCGCGACCCTGATCATGCCGCGCTCCGCACCGGCACGGTCGCGACCACTTCAAACCCGCCGCCGGGTCGCGGCCCGGCCGCCACCGTGCCGCCATACATCGCCACCCGCTCGCGCATCCCGGCCAGCCCGTGCCCCGGCTCGTCCTGGTACGCGGTCGCGGCGCCACGGCCGTCGTCGGCCACCGTGATGGTCAGCCCGTGCTCGCCGTACCGCACGGTCACCGTGGCGGCCACCCTCGGCCCGCCGTGCTTGCGCACGTTGGTCAATGCCTCCTGCACGATCCGGTACGCGGCCAGGTCCGCCCCGCCGTCCAGATCCCGCGGCGGGGTGCCGCTGCTGCTGAACGTCACCGGTATCCCCGCCGCCCTGGTCTGCTCGATCAGCGGCTCGAGGTCGCCCATACCGGGCATCGGACCCAGCGCCGCCACCGGGCCGGCCTCGCGCAGGACGCCGAGCAGCCGCCGCATCTCCGCCAGCGCCTGCCGTCCGGTCTGGCTGATCGTGGTCAGCGCGTTCCGCGTCTTGTCCGGCGCCGCGTCCAGTGCGTACAGGCCACCGTCCGCCTGGATCACCATCACGCTCACGTTGTGCGCCACCACGTCGTGCATCTCCCGCGCGATCCTGGCCCGCTCGGCCGCGGCCGCGACCTGGGCCAGCGCCTCGCGTTCGCGCTCCAGCCGCGCCGCCCGTTCCTCCAGCGCCAGGTAGTAGCCACGCCGCCAGCGCACCCCGTCTCCGAGCAGCCAGGCCAGCAGCGGAAAGGCGAGCAGCGCCCCCAGCCCGACCACCGCTGTCGACGGCCGGGTCCGGTCGAACACGCCCCATTGCACACTGGCCACGAGGCCGCCCACCAGGCAGGCACCCAGCCCGTACAGAGATACCCGCCGTGGCCGGTACGCCGCCAGCGTGTACAGCAAGATCATCAGGGCGAAATCCGCCGCGTTCGCCATGCGGATGGTCGCGACCTGAACCGCACCGGCCGCGATGCCCAGCGCGAACGCCGCGACCGGGTGCTGACGCCGGTATACCACCGTGCCGGCCAGCACCACGATGATGGCCACGATCCAGGGGACGCGCTGCCACATCGTCGGGAGCAGGCCGAGCGCGAGGACGCCCAGCGCCAGCGTCCCGTCCACGAAACGGGGGTGGCGGCGCAGCCAGGCGTATAGTCCGTGCACCGGACCAGGTTAAACGGCCTGGTCCGGTGCCGTCGTCCCCCTGTGGGCGGAATCCGGGGTCAGCCCCTAGGCGGACCGCTCGCCGAGATACCGGGCGGGCATCGGCGTCTCCACGATGCCGTGCCCCCCGGAACCGGGCCCGACCCGGTAGGCACCTGAGCCTGGCCGGTCCGCGATCACCTCGGTGAGCTCCTCGTCGATGAAGTGCGCGCCCACGCCGTCGTCGCAGGCCAGCCCGGGAGCCAGCGTGCCGTCGGTGATGAGCTGGTGGTAGAGCGGCCGCCGCCCGCTCTCGGAGTTGTAGTGCGGGCAGAAGCTTCCGGGCAGCAGCCCCAGCCCATCGGTGAAGGGCCGCAGCGACCGTCCGAACGAATCGGTGGTCCCGCCTTCGAACCAGCAGATCCCGCCCGCGCTTGAGCCGCTGAGCACGATTCCCGCGTGCCAGGCCTTGCGCATAATGACATCTAGCTGGTGCACCCGCCATACGGCGAGCATGTTCGCCACGCTCCCGCCCCCCACGAAGATCACGTCCTGGGAGAGCAACAGGTCCGCGGGGTCGGAGACGTTCGGCATCGGGAACAGCGCGAGGTGGGTAACCCGCGCCGCCTGCCCGAGGAACCGGTCATACATCAGCATCGCCCACCGCGGGTCGTCGCCCGCGGCAGTGTTGATCACGCAAATCCTCGGCTCACGCCGCCCGCTCAGGCGCAACGCGTAGTCGAGGTGGAGCGGCACGGTGCCCTCCGGCATCATCATGCCGCCGCCGATCGCGATCACATGTTTCCGCTCGTCAGCTGCCATGCCGTGACCGTAGCCCCGTTACTTCTTGCAAGCAAACCAAGGCTTGCTTTGTGATTTTCATAACAAATAGCGGTGCTTGGGTGCGTGATGTACCTTCCCTTCCGGTACCTGCGGGCAAGGGGGCCCGTGCGTTACGGACCCCTCGCCCGGGCGACTGCCGGCCGTGGCGCCGCCGAGCCGGCCCCGCCCGGTCCGGAGGTGCCGGTCGGCCTGCCTGGTTCGGGAGGTGGCGGCCGGGCTCGCCCCGGCCTGGTTCGGGAGATGCCGGCCGGGCTCGCCCCGGCCTGCCCGGTATCGACCTGAGT
>DASXDG010000463.1:0-2972 GCA_036490795.1 Streptosporangiaceae bacterium | reverse complement strand
CCAGGGGTTCGGGCCGCTCGTGCCCGGCGTGCTGCACGCGCCGTACGCGTTCAACCGGGTCGACCCGGTGTCCGGCGCGCGGTCGCACGACGAAGAGGAGACGTTTTCCTATCTGGAAGACGTGCTGTTCAGGTACCAGGTGGCGCCGTCTGAGGTCGCGGCGATCTTCGTCGAGCCGGTGCAGGGCGAGGGCGGGTACATCGTGCCGCCCGCCGCCTGGCTCGCGCGGCTGCGCTCGCTGTGCGACTCCCGCGGGATCCTGCTGGTCGCCGACGAGGTGCAGTCCGGCATGGGCCGCACCGGGCGGATGTGGGCCATCGAGCACTCGGGCGTGCAGCCCGACGTGCTGATCAGTGCCAAGGGAATCGCCTCGGGGCTGCCGCTCGGCGCGTTCATGGCCAGGGCTCCGCTGATGGAGAAGTGGGGCGCGGGCGCGCACGGCTCCACCTACGGCGGCTCACCTGTCCCCTGCGCCGCCGGGCTTGCCACCCTGGAGGTCATCAAGTCAGAGGAACTGCTGGCGAACGCCACCGCGGTCGGTGGGCTGCTACTCGATGGCCTGCGCGAGCTGTGGCACGCGCACCCCGAGGTGATCACCGACGTGCGCGGCGTCGGGCTGATGATCGGCGTCGAGCTGCGCACCGCCGCGCTGGCGGAGCTGGTGCAGCTGCGGGCGTTCGAGCGCGGGCTGCTGGTGCTCGAGTGCGGTGAGAGCTCGGTCCGCGTCTCGCCGCCGCTGGTGATCACCCGCGACCAGGCCGCCACGGCGCTGAAGATCCTTGCGGAGGTCTTCGGCGCGGTTGCCTAGCGGGCGCGGTTAGCTAGAGCACGAACGGGATCAGCATCTTGCTGTGGGCCTTGTACTCGGGGTACTGGTCGGGGAACTGCTCCGTCATGTAGCGCTCCTCGTTCAGCGCGCTGTAGACGAAGTAGCCGGCCAGGAGGACCGCCGCGATCAGCAGGTACAACGACGTCGCCAGGGCGGTGCCGAGCAGGCCGAGGATGATGCCCGTGTAGATGGGGTGCCTGATGGCGTGGTACGGGCCGGTAGTCACCAGGTCGGGGTTGTCCTTGTGCGTCATCGGCATGCCCCAGTTCCGGCCGATGTAGAGCCTGGCCCAGACCGCCAGGCCGAGGCCGGCCGCCCAGACGGCCACGCCGATGCCCACCAGCCACCAGTCATCGGTCGCCTTATGCGTGCCGACGCCGGCGAAGCGGAACAAGAGCACGATGACGATGAGCAGCGCCACCCGGCCGCCGGCGAACCGGTTCCACCGGTTCTGGCCTGGCTTGACGTTGCGGGCCTCCACCAGCCAGTAGAGCCAGAAGACCACCCAGCCGATGCCGATGACGAGGTCGAGAGCGCGCATGACCTCATCATTCCCCTGTTCAGGGCCGCCGCGTCATCGTCCGTCCGGTTGATCCGCTCAGTTTCTTGCTGTTATCAGGCGCGATGTGCTGTTATACGGAATGTCAGCGCCAGCTGACAGCCTGCCTCTGTGGCAGGCAAGGAACCTGACGCGCTGAGTGCGCTGATCAGGAAGCAGGACGGCGTGGTGTCGCGGAAGCAGGCTCGGGCGGCGGGGCTCTCCCCGAATGCCCTGCGTCACCGGCTCCGGGCTCGCATTCCGTGCTCACCGGGGCGGCCGCGCTGCGGCACTACCGCCTTCCTGTCCCGGAATCCACGGTCATCGACATCCTGATACCGGCCAGTACGCAGCGTCTAAGCAGCGCGGATGTCAGGTTCCAGCGGACGACGCGAATGCCGGAGATGGTCTACGGCCCACGGCACTGTCCCTGCGCCCCTCCCGCACGAGCCGCGGCCGACGCGGTGCGCGACCTTAGCGATTTGCGCGCGGCCCGTGCCCTGCTCGCTGGCGTTGTGCAGGAAAGGGGCTGCACACGAGCGCAGCTCGAGCAGGAGCTGGATGCCGGGCCGTTTCGGCACTCCGCATTGCTGCGCAGCGTGCTGGCTGAGGTAGCGGAGGGAGTACGTTCCGCGCCCGAGGCGGAGCTACGAGACCTCACCCGGACGGCCGGCCTGCCCATGCCGCTGTTCAACCCGCGGCTCTACCTGCCCAACGGGATGTTCATCGCGTGCCCGGACGCCTGGTGGCCAGAGGCAGGGGTCGCCGTCGAAGTTGACTCCAAGCGCTGGCACTTCAGCCCGGACGACTGGGAGCGGACCATGGACCGTCATGTCCGAATGGGCCAGTACGCCATCGTGACGCTGCATTTCACGCCGCACAAGCTGCGCAGTGAGCAGGCCCTCGTGATCACCAGATTGAAAAATGCGTACATTTCAGGAATTGCCCGCCCGCGCCTAGACATCAAGGCCACCCCCGCGGCGGGCTAGCCGAAGGGTGAATGTGAGTTTGGTGTCCCTGCAGGGACACCAAACTCACATTCATGCCGGGAGCGCCCGTGGCGCGGGGAGCGCGGCGGCCGCCCGCTACTTCTCGACGTAGAACAGGCGCTTGTTGACGAACTCGTCGATGCCGAGGGGGCCGAGCTCGCGGCCGAAGCCGGACCGCTTGGTGCCGCCGAAGGGCAGGTCCGCGCCCTCGCCCGCCGGGGTGTTGACGTTGGCCATGCCGACCTCGAGCTGCTCCGCGACCCGCGCCGCCCGCTGCTCGTCGGCCGACCAGACCGCGCCGCCGAGGCCGAAGTCCACGACGTTGGCGAGGTTGACCGCCTCGTCGTCGCCGCTGATCTTGTAGACGACGGCGACCGGGCCGAACAGCTCCTCCCGGTAGGCGCGCATGTCCGGGGTGACGCCGGTGAGCACGGCGGGGGCGAAGTACGCGCCCTTGTCGGCGAGGGTCCCGCCGACGTGCAGGGTGGCGCCCTTCGACACGGCGTCCTGCACCTGGGCCAGCAGGTTCTCCGCCGCCTTGCGGGAGACCATCGGGCTGTAGGCCTCGTCGGAGTCGTCGCCCGCCGGGCGCGGCGTCATGGCGGCGGCCCGCTTG
>DASXDG010000462.1:0-8732 GCA_036490795.1 Streptosporangiaceae bacterium | reverse complement strand
GGACGCGCTGATCGGCAACATCTTCAAGCACACCGCGGAGGGCACCGGGTTCGCCGTCACGCTGCACCGCGGCGAAGACATGGTCCTCGTCCTGGTGGCCGACGCGGGGCAAGGGATCGCGGACAGGGACGCCGCCTTGCGGCGCGGGACTAGCGGCGCGGGCTCTACCGGCCTCGGGCTCGACATCGCCCGCCGCGTCGCGGAGTCCACGGGCGGCGGGCTGAAGATCGACACTTCCGCGCTCGGCGGCGCGCAGGTCCAGCTGCGGCTGCGCACCGGGTCGCTGGCGCCGGGCGGGCGCCGTGTCAGGATGCGTCGCTTATCCGTCTATGAGCCGGGCCTTAAGCGCTGCTTAAAGCCCCCGGCGCGGGTGAACGTCCTCGTTAGCGTGTCGCGGGAAAGCACCGATCCCCGTGAAAGGTCACCCGATGTCACGTTCGCGCAGGCGCCGGGGCCGGCTCCGGCCAGCAGCGCTCACCGCCGTCGTGGCGGCCGTCGCTGCCGTCGCCACTGCCGTCGTCCTTGTCTCGCAGCACGCCCAAGGGGTGACCCTCCACGACGCCGCCAACTCATCCGCTCCGCTTGCGGCCAGCTACCAGGCGGGTGCCGGCTGGGGCACCGGCTACGACGGCCAGTACACGATCACCAACGCCGGGACCACCGCGGTCACCGGCTGGACGCTCGCCTTCACGCTGCCCGCCGGCACCAGCGTGAGTTCGCTCTGGGACGGCTCGTACACCGACGACGGCGGCCAGGTGACGGTGAAGAACGACAGCTGGGACGCCACCATCCAGCCGGGAGCGACGGTCACGGTCGGGTTCGTGACCGAGTCCTCAGGCACGGCGGGGGAGCCCGCGGGCTGCACCATCAACGGGGCGCCGTGCCAGGGCACGACCGCGAGTACCGCGCCCGCGTCGGCCTCCCCAAGTGATTCTGCCAGCGCCGGCTCGACCGCCCCCGCGCCGACGAACTCCGCCAGCGCCGCGCCGAGTGCCCCGGTCAGTGCCGCGCCGAGCGCACCGGCCAGTTCCCCGCCGAACCCGTCGGCGGGGGCACCGTCGGGCGGCGCGGCCGGCTTCGCCCCGTACGTCGACACGAGCCTGTACCCGCCGTTCAGCCTGGTCTCCACCGCGCAGGCGACCGGCGTGAAGCAGTTCAACCTGGCGTTCGTCGTGGCCGCGGGGAGTGGTGGCTGCACGCCTGAGTGGGGCGGCGTGACGGCCATCGGCGCCGACCCGGTCGCCGCGCAGATCGGCGCGCTGCGGGCGATCGGCGGTGACGTGCGGATCTCCTTCGGCGGTCAGGCCGGCAGTGAGCTGGCCGTCACCTGCACGAGCGCCTCTCAGCTGCAGGCCGCCTACCAGCAGGTCATCTCGGCGTACGACGTCAACAAGGTCGACTTCGACATCGAGGGCGCGGCGGTGGACAACACCGCGGCCAACGCGCGCCGCGACCAGGCCCTCGCCGCGCTCCAGGCGTCGGACCCGGGCCTTCAGGTGTCGTTCACGCTGCCGGTGCTGCCGTCCGGCCTCACCGCCGATGGCGACGCCGTGCTGACCGGCGCGGTGCGGGCCGGCGTCAAGGTCTCCGCGGTGAACGTGATGGCGATGGACTACGGCGACGGCGCCGCGCCGAACCCGAGCGGCCAGCTGGGCACGTTCGCGATCGACGCCGCGACCGCGACGGACGCCCAGGTCGCGTCCGCGCTCGGCATCAGCGACGCCGCGGCCTGGGCGCAGGTCGCGCTCACCCCGATGATCGGCGTGAACGACACCAGCGACGAGATCTTCACGGTGGCCAACGCGCAGCAACTGGCGGCGTTCGCCGCGAGCAAGCACCTCGCCTGGCTGTCCATGTGGTCCGCCGCCCGTGACACCGAGTGCCCAGGCGGCGCCCAGGGCTTCGCGCAGCCGACCTGTAGCAGCATCGTCCAGACGCCAGACCAGTTCATGGACACGCTCGGCGCCTACTAGCCACGGGGAGAACGGGGGCAGCCCCGGCTTCCCAGGACCGCAGACCTGGGAAGCCGGGGCCACTTACCCTTTGCCCCTTTGCCCGAGCCCGGGCATTTCGCCCGCCGCCCGGGGCCGGCCTTGAAGGTATACCGCCGATTTTTCGGGGCTATCGTGCCTGGTACGTCACGCTTTGTACCTCAAAAATCGGTATACCTTGCCCCCGACTAGCCGACCCTCAGCCGAGGCTGAGCGTGTAAGTGCCCTGGCCGTACCAGTAGGAGGTACCGGAGCTCTTGTAGGAAGGGCCCGAGTACTTGAAGACCCCACCGGGCGACATCTCGCCGGGGGCGTACACGTTGCCGGACAGCCCGCCGCCGGAGTTGTTGCCAGCGATCAGCTTGTTGTCGGTATAGGCGAACTTGCTGGCCGCCGTGATGATGGTGGTGTTGGCGTTCAGCGTCGTGCCGGAGGCGATGGCGAAGGCCCAGGAGACCATTACCTCGTTGCCGCTCGGCAGGAAGCGGAAGGACACGTGCCCGCTGACGCCGGCCGGGAAGCCGCTGTCGTACGTCGCCCACCCGCCAGGCAGCTTGCTGTCCCCGCCGGTTTGCCCCATGAAATTGAAGACGTTGCTGACGTTGTTCGACGCGGTGAACGTGTTGCCTGCCGCGCCGAACTGCAGCGCGCCGTAGCAGCCGCTGATCGCGTTCCCGCTGGCGCCGAACACGATGGTCTGCGGCGTGTAGGTGCCCTTGCCGCACTCCACGCCGATGTCCACGTGGCTGTTCACGATGCCGGAGTAGCCGGAATAGCCGTTGGCCGTCTGGCTACCGGTCAGCCGCAGGGCCGCAGAGGTAACGGATGAACTGCTTGAGCCGAAGTTGCCGCGGATCTTCAGCGAGCCGTCAGCGATGTACGCCCCGTTCTGGAACACCACCCCGTCAAAATCCGGGTTGCTCTGGTCAAGGTAGATGTCCAGGTCACAGCGCTCAAAGCTGCCGCTGCTCGTGGTCGAGGTGCCGGTGGACGACATGCTGGGCGTAGTCCAGTCGAAGACCACGTGGCTAGCGCACTTCTGCGCGTAAATCCGGCCGAAGAGCTGCTCCGTCCAGTAGTACCGGTTGTCGAAGTGGACGCCCATGCTGCCGGCTCCGGTGAAGTTCTGCACGGTCAGGTCCACCTCGTACTGCAGGAGGTCGCCGACGTGCAGGCCGGTAGAGCCGGCGCCCGCGTTGGACCCGTCAATCGTGATGCCGATGAAGCCGCCCGCGAACTTCGTCCTGGTGCCGTAGGTTGAGCTGTCGTAGACGCGGAAGCAGTCGCCGGTGCCGGTGAACGAGATGATGGTCGCCCACGCGCCGTCGCCGACGAAGTAAACCGGCACCGCCGTGCAGGTCACCGTGCTCTTGATGGTGTAGCTGCCTGCCGGGACGTACACCACGCCGCCGCCGGCGTTGGCGACCGCCGTGACCGCGTCGCTGAAAGCGCCGGCGGAGTCGCTCGCTCCGGTCGGGTCGGCGCCGTAGGACGTGACGTTGACCCAGTCAGTGGTGGTGGTCGTCGCGGCGTCGGCCGGCGTCTTGCTGGTGACGTCGGTTATCGCGACCGCGGCGCCGCCCGCGAGCAGCCCGGTCGCGCCCATCGCCAGCAGGGACCGGCGCGTCGACGAAGCACGAGGGGATCCACCGTGAAGCTTGGATGCCAAGGGAATTCTCCTAGTAAGCACGAGTGAGTCATTGCCGCCCTCATCCCGCCGCTCGGAAACAGCATCGGGGAACGAAGGTCACATTAGTGATCTGCCGACACATTCCGCGCGATTCTGGTCGTATGCCGGCGAGCTCCGAACATGCTCGGCGCTTACTAAACACCGGCCGACTACGGGCTCGCTACGAGATGACTATGGCGAGCCCGTAGTCGGGCCTGCGGCCTCTTCCGGACGGAGTGGCGCTAAAGCGCGACCGGAGCGGCCGCGAATTCCACGATGTCGCCCTCGACCTGCGAGAGATGGGTCGCGACGAGCCCGTGCGGCGCGTTCTGGTAGATCTTCAGCCGGGCGCCCGGTATCAGCGTGACGGCCTTCGCGCCGGTGATCTCGACCGGCGTGGAGGCGTCGGAGTCCCCGTGGATAAGCAGCGTCGGGACACCGATCTCCGGCAGTTCGGCCCGGAAGTCGGTGGTGACGGCGGCCCGGCTGGTTTGCAGCAGCGCTGGAAGCGACGTTTGCAGCATGTCGTTCATGCCCAGTTGGATCATCTCCGGTGAGAGGGCGCAGCCGGGCAGGCCTGCACCGATGAACGGCGGCCGGTTCTCGCCGACCCAGCGTGGCCAGTCGCTGTGCCACGCGTCCCATACGGACTGCATCACGGCCAGCGGTACGCCGTCGGGATTGTCTGCTGTCCTGGCGAGGAAGGGCAGGGTGGTGCTAGCGAGCACCAGCCTGCTCACCCGGTCCGCGGCGTGCCTCGTAAGGTAGCGTGCCGCTTCCGCGCCTCCGACGGAGTGCCCGACGAGCATGACGTCACGCAGGTCAAGCTGGATCAGCAGCTCGCCGATATCGTCGGCGAACCGGTCGAAGTCATAGCCTTTGCCCGGGTCATCGGACCGACCGTGACCGCGGCGGTCAAGGGCGACGCAGCGGAACCCCCGGTCGGCCAGCCTGACCATCAGGTGCTGCCACATGGAACTGCTGAGGCCCTGGCTGGACAGCAAGACGATCGGCGGCCCGTCGCCATGGTCGCGGTAATACAGGGTGGTCCCGTCGGTGGCCTGGAAGTACGACATGTGCTCACTCACCTCGGCTGCTTGCCTGTTGATTGGCTCAACGATGCACCGGGCGGGCGAACCTGGACGATTACCAGCTTGGTAATGGACGGGCGGCCAGGATCCGCCGCGTCGTCTCGTCGGCCGGGTAGAAGGCCTCGATGAATATCTCCGACAAGGCGGCGTCGAGCGGTGTCGCGAACGAGGTCGTGGTGTTCAGGAACCGCAGGACCCCCTGGTCGCTGCGGTACTCAAGCGGCAGCACCACGCGCTGGCCCGGCTCGGCGTGATGGTCGGGTGACCGGACTCCCGGATAGGAAGCCAGCTCGTCGTGCAGCTTGGCGAGCCCCTCGTCGCCTTTCCTGGTGATCCGCTGCCGCAGCCGGAGCAGCAGGTGCTCGCTCCACTCGGCCAGGTTCACGATCCGCGGCGCCATGCCCTCCGGGTGCAACGTCAGCCGCAAGACGTTGACCGGCTCGGCGAGCAGGAAAGGGGCTACGGCAGGCATCAGGGCCCTGGTGCCCTGGTTAGCCAGCAGCCGGTTCCAGCCGCCGTCCATCACCAGCGCGGGATACGGCTCGTGGCCTGCGAGCATGTGCGTGATGGAATCGCGCACTCCGGCCATGGCCGGGTCATCGAGGCTCCGGCTGCCGTAGGCGGGGGCAAACCCCGCGGCGAGCAGCAGGTCGCTGCGGTCGGGCAGCGGGACGTCGAGCTGCTCCGCGAGGAACAGGATGATCTGCCTGCTTGGCCGGGCGCGGCCCGTCTCAAGGAAGCTCAGGTGCCGGCTAGACACCCCCGTGTCGGCGGAAAGCCGCAGCTGGCTAAGACCGCGGGCCGTCCGCCACCGGCGCAGCAGTTCACCAAAGCCCGTTCTCGGAACGGCTGTCGTACTCACCAGGCATTCCCTCGTCGACGTCGGTACTTCTTTGCCTGGCCGCTTAGTCGGCGCGGGCCAGTTCCGCGTTGCGCATCTCGATCCGGCCGGGACCGGCGAGGAAGACGCCGAATATGACGCTACTGGAGTCGTCGAGGACCCGCACCGTGACCTGGTGGCTGGTCCAGTCGCCGTCGCCCGAGATCAGGACGAGGTTGTTGTCCGGGTCGTCGACGGCGGCGCGCTCGGTGAGGGGCAGCCGAGTGTCGTCTCCGCTGACGATCCGCAGGAACAGCCCGGCGCGGCTTGCGGCGTCCGTCCTCGTGGTGTCGCTGGTGCGGAACTCGCCGCGGAAGGTGACCGCGTCACCGCGGTAGTCGTCGGCGAACATCTCCTGGCCGAGAAAGGCGAATCCGGCGGGCCGCGGCACGGTCGCCGACAACACCGCGAGGCCGTTGTTCGCAGTGCAGGAATAGTCCTGCCAGTATGAATCGCTGGCGTGCTGGGTGAAGCTGCCGCCGAGCATCCAGCCGTCAAGGCCGTCAGCGAACGCCAGGTTCCGCGGCTCGTAACGCGGCCGGCCGCCAGGGCTGAGGACGGCGAGCGCCGCCGCGGGCGCGGGGAGCGGCATCGGCCCGTCGTCTGGCAGCGGGACCGCCAGGCGGTCCATCACCGGGCCGGCTACCCGGACCGGCGCGCCCGCCGTGATCGCCACGGCCAGGCCCTCGGCGACCCGCGCGGTGACGCGCCTGGTTCCGGCCGTAGTGGCGAGACTGATCCGCGCGGCGGCCACCTCTGGGCCGATCTCGTCGATGTCCACTCCGGTCACGCTGGCGCCTGCCGCGTCAAGCAACCGGGCGGTGAGCTCGTCCACGGTAAGCGCCTCCGAGGCCCCGGCACCTTGGCTGTCCGCGGCCGACGGCTCGAGGCGCCGGGGGTTGATCTCCTGCACCCAGAGTGGCAGAGCCCGGCGCCCGGCGTCGTCGGCAAGGATGACGACATAGCTAGGGAAACCGATCGGCTCGGGGCCAGGGGGTATGCGGCGCTCGGCACCCGCGATGCGGACGGTGATCATGGCTGTCCTCCTTGAGGCGGCAGGAACAAGGTCGGGGCGGTGCTCGGTGAGGTAAGCGCGCATCCTGAGCCGGGCCTTGTGCAGGCTGGCCCGGGCGGCGCCGGCTCGGTCGGCAATCTGGCCGGCTGGCAGGTCGGCGTAGTAGTGCAGGGTGACCGCCCGCCGCTGTCCCTCGGGCAGGCCGGCCACGGCCGCGCGCACCGCGTCGGCCCGGTCTAGGCCCTCGGCCGAGGGCAGGCCGTCGGTCGCGGCCGGGTGCAGCGGTTCTGGCCAGTCGGGTAGTAGCGTGACCGGGGGACGGCGCTGCAGGCCGCGGCAGACGTTCGCCGTGATGCTGCCGAGCCAGCCCGCGAACCGGTCCGGGTCGCGCAGCCGGTCGAGCCCGATGTACGCCCGCAGGAATGATTCCTGCACGACGTCGTCCACGTCGCTTGGATTACCGCACAGACTGCGGGCGCGGGCGCGGGCCATCGGTTGGTGCCGCTCGACGAGCAGCCTGAACGCTACCGGATCGCCGTCACGGGCCAGCCGGACCAGGTCGCCGTCGCGGATCTCCGCACTCATGGCTCAGCCGCTCAGGCGTCGCGGGCGGGCTCGGTGGCGCTCAGTTCCGGGTTCCGCAGCGCGATGCTGCCGGTGCCGGTGAGCATGACGCCGAACCGGATAATGTCCGCGTCGTCAGGGATCAGCGTGGTGATCTCATGCCCGGCCCAGTCGGGACGGCCGCCCGCGAGCGTGATGCCGTGGTCCTCACGGGGGCGCCCGTTGCGCCACCAGTGCCGGAGGATCTCCAGCCGCAGCCCCGCCTGTTCGGTGAAGGGCTCGGTGCGGATCTCGCCGCGGAAGGTGACGGTGGTGCCGCGGTAGTCGTCGGCAAAGATCGACTGGACCAGCGAGGCCGACCCGGCCGGCCGTGGCACGGCGGAGGACAGCACCGCGGACTGGCCGTCGGCCGCGGCTGAGTAGTCCGGCGGGCGGTCTGGGTCTGCCTCGCGACGGGAACCGCACTCAAGGTCCCACCGGTCAAGGCCGTCAGCGAAGTCCACGTTGCGGGGCTCAAAGCGGGGCCGCTGGCCGGGAAGGATGCCCACCGCCCAGCCGGCCAGCCCGCGGCCGGGCGACACCTGGGCGAGCGGCGGCACGTGGCCGAGGAGCGGGCCGAGCAGGTCGTCGCCGGGGATCGGCACGGCCACGCGGTCCATCACCTCGTCGGCCAGCCGCAGCGGGGCCCCGGCGGCGGCCGCCATTGCCAGGCCAAGGCCAAGGGCCGCCGATACCTCCGTGGTGCCCGCCTGCCCGCTGAGTCCGATCCGCGCTACGGACGTCTGCGGGCTCAGCTCCTCGGTGTCCGCCCCGCTCACGTCGATGTCCACCCCGGTCACGCTGGCGCCGGCCGCGTGCAGCAGCCGGGCGGTGAGCTCCTGCGGGGCACCGGCCGTGACAATCTCCTCGTCCGGCCGGGCAGCGACTTCGATAAGCTCCGCTAGGTCGTCGCTGCCTGGCTGTCCCCGCAGCCAGAGCGGTACTGCCCGGTGGCCAGCGTCGTCTGCCAGCACGACCAGCCAGCCCAGGGTCTGGAATCCGCCGTTCTCTAGCTTTCCCGGCCGGGGCTCGGCGTGTGCGATACGGACGGTGGTCATGAGTGTCCCTCCGAAGCGACGGCAACGGGACCGATAAGGGTCTCCACACTCGTTAGTGTCCGCCGGGCACCGCCGTGTTACCCGGCTCGTTATCCGGCTCCGGCCGTCCGAGGGCTAGCGGCTGCGGTCCCTGGCGCTACAGGCCACCAGTTAGCGTCACGCCGCCGTCGAGTACCAGTGTCTGGCCGGTGACCCAACTCGCCTGGTCCGACAGCAGGAACGCGACCACGCCGGCGATGTCCTCGGGGACACCGAGGCGCTTGAGCGGGTAGGCCACCGACACCTGCTCCTCGCGGCCCTCGTACAGGGCGGTGGCGAACTTCGTCTTCACCACGGCAGGCGCCACCGCGTTCACCCGGATGCGAGGGCCAAGTTCAACGGCCAACTCGATGGTCAGCCGGATCAGGGCGGCCTTGCTGATCCCG
>DASXDG010000461.1:0-11970 GCA_036490795.1 Streptosporangiaceae bacterium | reverse complement strand
TTGGGTGCGTGATGTACCTTCCCTTCCGGTACCTGCGGGCGAGGGGGCCCGTGCGTTACGAACCCCCTCGCCCGGGCGACTGCCGGCCGTGGCGCCGCCGAGCCAGCCCCGCCCGGTCCGGAGGTGCCGGCCGGCCGGCCTGCCTGGTTCGGGAGGTGCCGGCCGGGCTCGCCCCGGCCGGGCTCGCCCCGGCCTGCCCGGTATCGACCTGAGTGCGGCCTATGTCCAGTCTGGGCGGCCCACTCGTGCCCGTGATTCTCGCGGCAGCGTCGTTACCGCGGTAAATATGTCCAACGCGGTAAAAAACCCTGCTCACAGCATCCCTAATTACCGCGATGAACCGAATTACCGTGCTAATTAGCCCGTGGTGTGTGGCCCCGGCGGGGGGAAGTGAGGCAGGTGATCAGTGTGACACCTGGGACAAGCCCCGGGTCGCGGGGTCATGGCTGGTATTCGGCGATCACGGCCGTCGGGTTGAGGCCGGGGTTGTTCGGCGGGTGCGCGTAGCCGCCGGCCAGGACCGACGTGGTGCCCGGGATCTGGGACACGGACAAGATGTCCAGCTTGCTGGCGTTGAACGGCACGTTGGTCAGGTGCCCGGCGGAGTAGTGCAGCAGGTAGGACAGCTCGCCGTCGAACCCGGGGATGGGAATCCAGAGCCCGCCGTGCCCGTCGCCGGAGACCGGCTGACCGACGTCGCCTGTCGTGCCGTAATTACCGGACGCCACCCGGCTCCACGTGCTGCCGTTGTAGTGAAGCACGACTGTGGGGGTACCGCCGTCGTTGTAACGGCCGGCGCCGATCGCGTACACGTTGTTCGCCGAGACCGCGTGCACGGCGGTGACCGCCGGGTCGTTCATGTTGTTTTGGGCCGGCAGCAGGTGCGCCACCGAGGTGCGCGTCCAGCTCGACCCGTTCCAGTGGGCCACGCTGGTGCCGGCGTATGCCCAGATGCTGCTGGCCGACACCGCGCTGGCGCCGCCGAGTCCCTGCCCGCCAGCCACCGCCGACCAGCTGTGCCCGTTGTAATGCCACGCGCCGAGCTGGGCGTTCGGCTCGTACGGCTGGCCGAACACCCACACGTTCGTCGGGCTGAGCACCACCGCGGACCCGACGCTGCGCGGCAGCGAGCCGGCCACCGACCAGGACCTGCCGTTCCAGTGCAGCGCTCGCGAACTGCCGCCGAACACGGTCCCGGTGAAGGCCCAGACGTCGCTGGCCGACGAGGCGGCGACCGCGTTCACTTGCTCGTCGGACTTGCTCGGGAACGGCACTTTGATCCAGGCGGAGCCATTCCGCTCCCAGGCGGTGGCGCCGCCCTGCCCGTCGAACGCCCAGCCGCCGTCGCGGCCGATCGCGATGACGGCGGTGAACTCGGCGAACGAGCCGCCGGATACCTGCTTGGTGATCTGCCACGACGGAGCCGTGGCCACGGTGACGGCCGTGACAGCGCCGATAAGCATCTTGGTAAGCATCGTTCAGCTCCCGTACTCGAGAATGACGGAGACGACGTCGCTGCCATCGTTGCCCGCCGCGTGGGTATAGCCGCCGGCCAGCACGGTGCTGGTGCCGGGGATCAATGCGACCGAGTCAATGTTGATCTTGCTTGACGACTCGGGCAGCGCGACCGGGGTCAGCGCGCCGCCGGAGTAGTGCAGCAGGTAGGACTTCTGGCCGTCCGTGCCTGGCATCGGGATCCAGAGTCCGCCGTGACCGTCGGGAGCGATCTGCTGCAGCGGCTGTGTGCCGAGCCCGTAGTTGCCTTTCGCAACCTTGGTCCAGGAATGGCCGTTGTAGTGCAGCAGCACCAGGGGGCCGCCCTCGTCCTGCTGGTTGCCGTTGCCAACCGCGTACACGCTGTTCGCTGACTGCACGTAGATGCCGGTGACAGCGGGGCCGTTCAGCTGGTTCCGCGCCGGCAGCAGGCTGGCCACCGAGGCGCGCGTCCATTTCGTCCCGTTCCAGTGCGCCACGTCGGCGCCGTCGAACGCCCAGATGTCGCTGGGGGACAGCCCGCTACCGCCTTCCAGGCCCGACCCGCCGCTCACCTGCGTCCAGGTGTGCCCGTTGTAATGCCAGGCACCGAGGCCGGCGCCGGGGATGTACGGCATGCCGAACACCCACACGTCGTCGGAGCCCAGGACCACTCCGCCGCCGATCTGCCGGTTGAACGTGTGCATGACCGTCCAGGCGCTGCCGTTCCAGCGCAGCGCCGTCGACTTGACGGCGCCCTCGGTGAACGCCCATACGTCGTCCGGCGACGTCGCCCCGGCCACGCCCACCTGCCCGCCCAGGCTGAGCTTCGGGAACGGCGCCTTGGCCCAGCTCGATCCGCTGAGCTTCCAGGCGGAAGGCCCGGCGACGCCGTTGAACGCCCAGCCGCCGCTGCGCCCGGTCGCGGTCACCGCTGTGAACTGGCCGTTCGATCCGCTGTGCACGTGCTCGACGATGCGCCACGACGCGCTGCCCGACGCTGGCGCACCGGTTCTAGCGAACGCGGTGCCGGTGAACGGGGTCCCGGCGAACGAGGCCGCCACCCCGATGCCAAAGGCCGCCGCCAGCGTGATCGCCGCGGTGACCGTCCTGCTTGATCGCATGTGCCCTCCCAGGCAAGTGGACGCCAATCGCTGGTAAGACACCGCACGGGCCGGGACACCCGCACAAACTACGGTCACGGCTTCATAACATCGGGACGCGAGTGCGCTATAACGTTCCGGTGAGTAGCTGGTTCCAGCACGTAATCGTGGACGCGGGCAAGCTCCGCCTCTTCTGCTTCTTCGCCTTCTTCATACTGGCGTTCTTGTTCATCAGGTTCAGCGTGCGCATGATCCGCGCGCAAGTGAAGTGGTGGCCGGGCAATGTGGCGCCCGGCGGCACGCACATCCACCACATCGTGTTCGGCCTGGTCTTCATGTGTCTCGGCGGCATTGGCGGGCTTGCCGTGCAAGACCCGCGGTCGGCGTGGGCGGCGCTCACCGCGTCACTGCTCGGCATCGGCGCGGCGCTCGTGCTCGACGAGTTCGCGCTCGTCCTGCACCTGGAGGACGTGTACTGGAGCAAGGAGGGGCGGCTGTCTGTCCAGGTCGTGTTCATCGCCATCGCCGTGTGCGGGCTGGCTCTGCTCGGCCTCACCCCGTACAGCGTGAGCAGCGACGACGAAACCCCGCTCGGCATAGCGCTCGTGCTCCTGTTCAACCTGCCGTTCACGGTCGTCTGCCTGCTCAAAGGCAAGATCTGGTCCGGCCTGCTAGGCATCTACATCACCGTGTCGCCCTGGTCGGCGCCATCCGGCTGGCCCGTCCCGGTTCGCCGTGGGCCAGGTCCCGGTACAAGCCGGGCAGCAAGAAGCTGGCCAGGGCGACCGCGCGGGAGGCTCGCTACCGCCGCCCCATCGCCGCCGCAGCGGCCTGGTTCGCCGACCTGATCGCCGGCCAGCCCGACGCCCCCGTTCCGGTTGCCGAGCCTGACGAGCGCGGTCCGGCTGATGGTCCGGGTCTGGCTGGTGGTGTCGATGGGACCGACGATGCTCAAGTGGCAGGAAAGCGGCCCGGTCCGCCAGACTAACGTGGACGATCGCCCCTTCGTGGAGGACTGACCCCCATTTACGAGGGTCAAACTGCCACGAAGGGGCAATCTTCCACGTTGTTGAGCGGTCACGGCGGATAATGTCCGGTTTGCGCGCGGGGGGCGAGTGGGGCGGGACGGAGGGTTAGCCTCTTAGGGCGGACATGAAGACTGGGGGCAGGGCGGTCCAGCGGGGGCGGGCCGCGAACGCGGTGAGCAGGCGGCCGGTGCTGGCCGCCGTCTTGTTCGTGACGAACCATGGCGGCTTCGGGAATGGCCGGAACGGGCCACGCACCACTGTCCGTTCTGAGTTCGCGATCAGGAGCGAGTTGTGCACCACGCCGATGCCGCTGCCTACCTCAGCCAGGGTATGGCCGGGGAAAGCGCCCCAGGTGGCGGACGCGGTGAGGAACCCGACGCCGGTCCAGGCGTTGACCGCCACCGTGCCGTATCGCAGCTCGGCGATGGCCTCTTCCAGCTGGATGCCGAGCGAGCGCGGATGCGCGATCAGGTTCACGCCGAGCGTGCCGGCGAACTGCTCGTTCGCGAGCGCCACGGCGGCGTCGAGGAAGCCGTCACCTGGCAGTTGCACGACGCCGAGCACCGGCGCGAAGTACTCGGTGGTGAGCGCGGGCGTGCCGGGGTCGACCTGCTCGATCAGCACCCGCCCGCCGATCTCCTTGGCGGAAGGGTAGGCGGACCGCGCGGCGGCGACGCGGGTATCGCTTCCGGGGTAGTACGCGGGCCGGGCGGGGGCGCTGGCGAGCACGTCGCGCAGGCAGGCGAGGAACGCCTCCTTCTGCGGCCAGTCCTTGCTCAGCACCACGACCTGAGTGGCGATGCAGTTGTAGCCGTTGTTGTGCAGGCGCTGCGTGGCCACGTGCTCGGCCTGGAACCGCAGGTCGGAAACCGACCATTCGCCGGGCAGCACGATGACCGGCGACACGCCGCCCAGCTCGCTGGTCACCGGCTTGTCCAGCCGTGGCGGCCCGCTGACGATCGCGTCGTGGGTGGCGGCACTGCCGGTCAGGTGAACGTGGGTGACATCCGGATGGTGAATCAGGTATCCGCCTGCGTCCGCCGCGCCGGTGAGGATGCGCAGTGCGCCGAGATCGATCAGCGGCCTGAGCGAGTCCTCCAGCGGGCCCAGCATGACATCGGTGATCGGGTTCAGCTTGAGGGCCACCACCCGGTTGTTCGCGTACAGCTCGTAGAAGACGTCGAGCACGGGGATCGAGGTGATGTTGCCCGCGCCGAGCACGACCCCGATGCCGTTGGTCTGCGCCGGGTTCTTCAGCGCCAGGCCGGCGTCCCCGCGCAAGGATGCCTGATCGGTGCCGGGCGCGGTCCACACCTCGGCGGAGAACCCGCGCAGCAGCAGCTTGTCGTAGACCGTGTGCGGGAGCACCTTGACCGCGAGCCGGCCGCCCGGCGCCTTCGTCACCGGGTACCCGTCCACGGGGCTGCGTCCGCGTTCGAGCGCGGTGACCGTCTCGATCAGCGCCTGCGCGCCGGTGAGCACGGCATAGGGGCCGGAGATCCACTCCTCGCCGGCCAGCTGGCTCGTCTGCGGCAGCCGCTTGTACGTGCACGCCGCGCTGACCCAGTCCTGGGCGTGCCTGGCGGTGGCCGCCATGACCTCGGTGAGGAGCTGGCGGCGTCCGGCCAGGTCGGTGCGGGCCCAGGCCTGCTCGCCTTCGGCCAGCTCGGCGAGTGCCTGATCGATGGGGGACCGGTCAAGTTCGACGGTCACGGTTGAACTCCCTTGATAATGTCGGCCGCCTTCTCCGCGGTCATGATGGTCGGCGCGTTGGTGTTGCCGCGCGGGACCGCGGGGAAGACCGAGGCGTCCACCACCCGGAGCCCCTCCACGCCGTGTACCCGGAGCCGCGGGTCGACAACCGGGCCAATCGCGCAGGTAGAGGCCGGGTGGTACAGGGTACCGCTGGTACGGCGGGCCCACAGATGCAGGTCGTCGTCGGCCGGAATATCGAAAGGACCGGTGATGACGCTGGTCAGGGCCGATTGCCGGGCGATGTCCATGGCGATCCGGATGCCCGCGGTCAGGCAGTCCCTGTCTTCCTGGGTGGACAGGTAGTTGTGCTGGATACGCGGAGCCGCGTCCGGGCGCAGCGACCTGAGCGTGACGCTGCCCCGGCTGGTCGGGGTGAGCACGCACGGGCCGAAGGCGAAGCCATGCTCGGCGATCGCGCCCATGCCCTCTCCGTGGAACAGCACGGGTGTCGCGTGGAACTGCAGGTCCGGCAGGTCCAGGGCCGGGCTGCTGCGGAAGAACCCGCCGGCCTCGCCGATGTTGGAGGTCAGCGGGCCGCGACCCTCGGTCATCAGCAGGACGGCGTTTTCCTCGGTCGCGGCCGTCAGCAGCGACTCGATGCCGGTGCGGAAGTTGAGCACGGTGGCGATGTGGTCCTGCAGGTTCTCGCCGACCGGAAGGTTCTGGATCACCTCGATGCCGAACGCCTGAAGCAGCGGGGCCGGGCCCACGCCGGAGAGCTGGAGCAGCTTGGGAGACAAGTAGGCGCCGGCGGACAGGATCACCTCGCGGTCGGCGTTCACGACCTCCGTCGTGCCGTCGTGGAAGACCTCGACGCCACGGGCGGTGCCATTGTCGATGATCACCTTCTGGGCCAGCGTGAACGGAAGCAGGGTGAGGTTCGGCCGGTCCAGAGCGGGGTGCAGGTAAGCCACCGCGGTGCTACAGCGCATGCCGTTACGCTGAGTGAGCTGATAGGCGCCCACGCCGAACTGGGACTTGCCGTTGAAGTCGAGGTTGTGCTCGTAGCCAGCTTGGATTCCGGCGTCTACGAATGCGGCGGTCAGCGGGTGATTGGACCGGCCGTCACTGACGGTAAGCGGTCCGCCGGTGCCGTGGAAGTCGTCCGCGCCACGCTCGTTGCCTTCTGACCTGAGGAAGTACGGGAGTACTTCCGGCCACGACCAGCCCGCGGCGCCACCGGCCGCCCAGCCGTCGTAGTCGGCCGGGTTGCCCCGGATGTAGATCATCGCGTTCATCGAGCTCGACCCGCCCAGGCCTTTGCCCCTGGGCAGGTAGGCGCGGCGGCCACCGAGGCCCGGTTCGGCGTCGGTGTCGAAGTCCCAGTCCAGCCTGGTCTTGAACTGCTGGCTGAACGCCGCGGGGATGTGAATCTCCTGGTCGGTGTCCGGGCCGCCGGCCTCGATCAGGGCAACGGTGACCTCAGGATCCTCGGTCAGCCGGGCGGCCAGCACACACCCCGCCGAGCCGGCGCCGACGATGACGTAGTCGTAGCTACTCATGCCTGATCGTCGCCTAGATCCGCGGTCCACGGCTATAGGCCGCGGATATGAAATTTCCGGTTTCTTATGGTTCCGGGGCGCGGGCGGTTCCGGGGCGCGGGCGGTTCCGGGGCGCGGGCGGCTGCGGGGCGCGGGCGGCTGCGGGGCGCGGGCGGCTGCTGGGCGCGGGCGGCTAGGTGACGCGGTAGTGCAGGTGGTGCGGGGCGAGCGTGCCGTACGGGGTGCTGGTGGCGACCGTCAGCCGGTGCTCGCCGGGCTCGCCGGCCAGCGGGAGCGGCTGGTCCGGCTCGAGTGTGGTCTGGACCTGCTCTTCCGCCACCGGACCCCGGGTGACGGTGAACCCGGTGGCATACGGATGCTCGGTGCGGAACAGCAGAGCGGGAGCGCCCTTGGCGCTGGTGACGCCCGTGCTGATCGCGGCCAGGTCCGGTGCCGCGTCCACGTCGCCGTCGGCGAGTCGGCTGGCGCGCAGCACGGTGCCGTCTGCCAGCACCGGGACATACGGGCCGGCCGACCAGGCCAGGCCGTCGGCCACCGCTACCGTGTGGAAGAACTCGAACCATTTCTCCGCGTCGCCGGCCCGGAAGTTCTGCCCCGAGCCGCGGAACTCCGGCGTCTGTTTGGCCCGGTAAAGCCGTTGCAACTCCAGGGCGTCGAGCGGCACGTCGGCCGGATCGCGCCAGGTAGCGCCGTTGCGTCCGTCGAAGACCACCCAGCTGCCCAGGTCATCGATCCATGCCTCGGTCATCGGGTGAGCGGTGCCGCCGGCCGCCTGGTATCCCTCGGGCAGGCCGCGCAGCCGTCTGGCCGGGATGCGGAGGGCGTTGAGCGCCTGGGTGAGGATCAGCGTGTATTCGGCCGCGCCATACCGCGCGCCGGCCGTGGTCCGGTCCAGCAGGCGGTTCGCGTCCTGGTCCTGGGCGTACACGGCGGTCCCCGAGGGCCATCGGCTGGTCGCCCAGTCAAGCAGCATTTCCGCCGTGGCGAGCGCGGTGGGCAGACGCCGCGGCAGGCGTGCGGTCAGCATCGCCTCGCCGACCGAGTTCAGCCGGAACAGCTCAAGCGGAACGATCGGCCGCGCGCACGGCCACCACTGCAATTCAACAGTCACGAGTCAGATCCAGCCCTTGCCGATCGTGTACCACATGTGGGCATACCAGTCTGAATAGGGAATGACCTTGCCGGCCAGGATCGGGTAGAAGTACCGGAACATCAGCAGCACGATGATCAGGTAGGCGCCCGCGATGCCCGCTCCGATGGCTCTTCGGCCCAGCGACGCCGAGGCCTGGCCGATGATCAGGCCCAGGCACAACGTGATGGCCAGGATCAGGAACGGCTCGAACTCCAGCGCGTAGTAGAAGAACTTGGTCCGCGATACCAGCGGGAACCAGGGCAGCCAGCCGACGATCACGCCGCACAGCGCCGCGCCGGCCCGCCAGTCGCGGTACAGCAGCCACCAGCCAGTACAGGCGATCAGGGCCAGGATGGAGCCCCACCAGATGGCCGGGGTGCCGAGCGCCAGCACCTCCTGGGAGTACTGCGGCCCGGTGTAGCCGGTGGCGGGGCACACGTGCGTGGGGCCAGGGAGCGGTCCGGTGTAGCACGTGTACCAGAACGCCACCGGCCTGGTCATCAGCAGCCAGTCCCACGGTTGCGACTGGTAGGGATGGCGGGTGCTCAGACCGAGGCCGAACTGGATGGCCTCCTTGTGGTACTCGAACAGCGAGTACAGCGCGTCGAAGCCCGGGATGTGGATGCCATGCTGCGCGGCGTACTGCCGGTCGTAGCCGGTGCTGGAGAACAGCCAGTCCGACCAGGTGACGACGTAGACCACCACCGGGATGAGCAGGTAGGTGACCGGCAGCCAGATGACGTCGCGGCTGAACGTGCCGCGAATGTAGGAGCGCAGCCCGGCCGCGCGGCGGGCGCCCGTGTCCCAGCAGGTGCCCAGGATGGCCAGCCCGAACAGGTAGTAGATCCCGTTCCACTTGACGCCGATGGCCAGGCCCACGCAGATCCCGGCGGCCACCCGCCACTTGCGGATGCCGAGCCTCGGACCGGACGGGTTGGACTGGTCATTGGGCTGGCCATCGGCCTGGCCCGCCGCGACGAGTTCGGCGAGCCGTTCCCTGGACACGTCGCGATCGATCACCATGGCGCCGAACGCGGCCAGCACGAAGAACATCAAGAAGATGTCCAGGATGCCGATCCTGGACATGACGAACTCAAGCCCGTCCAGCGACATGAGCAGGCCGGCGATGCAGCCGAGCAGCGTGGACCTGGTCATCCGGCGGGCGATCCGGCAGATAAGCAGGATGGCCAGCGTGCCGAACACAGCGGACATGAACCGCCAGCCGAACGAGTTCAGCCCGAAGATGGCCTCGCCGATCGCGATCAGTTCCTTGCCAAGCTCCGGCTGCACCACGTACTCGCCGTGCCCGCCGTAGGAGCAGGCCGCGAAGAAGTGCGTGTTGCCGGCGTTGACCAGCCGGTCGGCATACGAGGGTGAGCCCGGCGGCTCTGTCTTATTGACCCAGCACCACTCGACGCCGTTCTGCAGGATGCTCCAGGCGTCCTTGGCGTAGTAGGTCTCGTCGAACATGATCGCGCGGGGAACGGCGAGCCGGTTGAACCGCAGGAACCCGCCGATCGCGGTGATGACCAGCGGCCAGATCCAGCCCCAGATGCCATCGCGCGGCATGGGGCCGGCTAGCCGGGATCGCAGCACGCTCAGCCTTTCGGTTCCGTCAGCCCCCACCGGCATACCGTACGGTAACCGCAGAAGCCGATGCCCGCGAATGAGGCTAAAAGTTCTCCGTTACCGCTGCCAGTACGCGCGGCCAGTAGGGGCTATGCGGATCGACGAGGTCGAAGTGGCCGGCGCCGGGGAGTTCGGTGAGCCGGCCGATGCCGGTCGCGCGGCTCATCCCGACCGGAACGCGGTCATCGGCCGTGCCGTGCACGAGCGTGACCGGGACCGACGGGGGAGTGAGGCTGGCCGGGTCGGCGACCGCGTACCGCTCGGGGACGTCGGCGGGGCCACCGCCGAGCAGGTTCTGGGCCGCGCCGTCGTCGAGGTTCCACTCCGCGCACAGCCGCAGCGAGTTCACTCCGGCCAGGGAAACGACGCGGGTCGCGTCGCACCGTCCGTGCCACTGCGAACCGGCCGGGAACCAGGGCCGGGATGCCGCCCACAGGGCCAGGTGCCCGCCGGCCGAATGCCCGGCCCAGATGATCGCGTCCCGGTCCGCGCCGTGGGCGCCGGCGAGCTGGCCGGCCTGGTCGCACGCCGCGGCGACGTCGTCGAACGTGGCGGTCCATTCCCGCGCCATGCCCGCGCGCCGGTATTCGGGCATGGCGACCACATACCCGCACGCGGCGAGCGCGTGCGCCATCGGGCGCAGGTACGTCCTGTCGTACCGCGGCCGCCAGTACCCGCCGTGGAACAGCACAATCAGCGGGGCGGGCGTCTCGGCGGGCAGCCGCAGGTCGATGACGTGCTCGGGCAGCGGGCCGTACCGCACTGTTATGTCGGGCGGGGGAGCGGGCCGGTCCAGGATGCTGGTCACGGGCTACTGACTACCACAACACGTTGATGCCGGTTACAGCGAGGTCCGGAGCCTGCCTATTCGCCTGCTGCGACGCGTCGCCGGACGCAATATATCGATTGCATCGATGGCGCTATGAGCGACCTGATGTCATATTCATCGTCCGACCCGGCGGGATGGAAGAATACCACGACCTTCCGCTGGCAGCAATCAATTCCGAGTGTTGCGAAGTAAATGTGTGCATCGATCTCAATGCGACATGTTTTCCCGTTGGCTTTTCCGATTCGATGGCCCGAGTACTTGACCCGGCCGAGATGGTCGGTCCGCTGGTCAATCCGTTCTATCTCGGTGTCGCCAAGGTCGCTCACGAAGCTGACCGCGACACCCTCGGCAGGCTGTCCGTGGATGCCGTCGATCACTTCAATGGAGATCTCCATGCTCCAAGATTTCATCTTGAGATATCGCGGCGTTATCGTGTCTCTATCGCGTCCACGGACGGCTCAGGCATAAGCTGCGAACGATCATCATCAGATGATAAAGATAATGGAAGAACGGGCTACTCAGTTTAGTTCGCGGGAAATTGTGCAGTCTCTACACCGACTGCTGCTACGCCGACATGTGGAGGGTACGATATGAATGCATCCATTGAAGGTGGCCGTTCGGCTTACCTGTTCGCCAGCCTGATGACGATCATCGTGTGCCTGTTCGCCAGCGTCCTGCTACATCACGTCACGTCAGGTCAGGTCGGCGGTGCGCACGGCTCCGCCGTCGCGGTCCAGGCGTCCAGCCAGCAAGATTCGTCTAACGACGGGCTGCCTTGGGGCTGACGGGCGTCAGCCCGCAAGTTCTTCCCCGTCCTGCCGAATGCTGGAGGCTAGTTCCTCGGCGAGCTGGCTGGTGAGGGCGGGGTCGGCGGTGCCGGCCAGCTCGATGGCGGATTGCCAGGCATGCTGGGCAATGCTGGCTCGGCCAGCCTGGTGGTGGATGCGGCCCAGGAGCTCGAGGGCCCGGGCGTGCCAGATTTTGGCGGAGCGGAGCTGACGGAGCAGCTTGATGGCCTGGTCGATCCGGGTGAGTGCGAGGATGCCTGATTCGTTCGTCTGGTCGAGTTCGGCGAGGGCGAGCAGGATACGGGCCCGGACCAGCCGGTCGTCACCGCCAAGGGTTAGTTCGAGGGCGGTGTTCAGTGCCGATTCCGCGCCCATGAGGTCGCCGAGCATGCGGCGCGCGTTGCCCAGTCCGGTGAGGGCGTAGGACTGGCCGATGATGTCGCCGGTGTCTTGCATCCACTGGAGCACGGAGCCGAAGGTGTCGGCGGCCTCGGCGGGGCGGTCGCGGCGGAGGTTGAGGTCGGCGAGTTCGCAGAGGGTCTGGGCGGTGAGCCGGACCGAGCCGAGTTTGCGGCAGATGGCCAGGGCGCTGTCGAGCAGGTGCTCTGCGGCTTCGTAGTCGCGCTGGTCGGCGTGGATCTGGGCCATATTTTTGAGAGTGTGCCCCTCCCCGGCCAGGTCTGCGGCGGCGCGGAACCCGGTCGCCGCCTGCTGGTATCGGGCGAGGGCGG
>DASXDG010000460.1:0-13912 GCA_036490795.1 Streptosporangiaceae bacterium | reverse complement strand
CGTGGTCGCGTGCCGCGCGGAGCTCCTTCCTGCTGAAATCCGTGATCTGCCGTTCTGCTTCCTCCGCCTCATCGCGGCTCCACAGCTCCGTCAGGAGCTGGCCGGTAAATATGGCAAGGGGCCGCGCAACCGCCATCGGAGGACTCATCGCCGTGAGCGCTCTAGCGTGGCGAAGCGCCCGGTTTATTTCCTCGCTAGTCATCGTCTGCGGATAGCGGGAATCGCCGACGTTAACGCTGAGGCGCATTTCTCTCTCCGATGATCGTACGGCCGTCAGGCGCTGGCAGCCCGGTGTCAGCAGTCACCGCGTCCCGCGATCATGCCGAGGTCGATCAGGGTAGCGATCGCGCCGGTTATCCGCGCCCGCTCCGGGGGCCGGGCAGGTTGAGGGGGCTTACCGGCCGGATGACGAGATACTGATCCGTGATGCCGCATGCGCGAAGGCCACGGGCACCTCGTCCGTCACAGTGACTCCACGTCGGTCACGGAAAACTCGTGCAGCCGGGTGATGCGCCGTCCCGGCCTCTTCGCTACCGGCCTCTTCGCCCGGTTCGGGATCTTCAGCCATAATTTCACCTCCCATCGGTCATGATCGTGAAGGACCCCCGGCCCTGCACGCGGCTCCCCGCAAGCGGGGTGGCCGCCCGATCCGGCCTTTCCCCGCAGCGTTCCTTCAGCCGCTCGGCAGCAGCCTCAGCGGCCTCCAGCCTCGCTCGCAGTTCAGGGATAGCGGCGGCCATCACGCTATCTAGCTGCTCGCGAAGATCATCTGCGGTTTCCGCCGTATATCCCCAGCAAAAGACCGGCTTGGAGGATGCGCGCCAGCGGTCGCTGTGCCACACATACCAGCCCGAACCGAACTCACCTTCCTGCACCGCCTTGCCGGTCATCACAGTCTCCGAGTCGGCCGGCCGTCTAGCTCGTGCTCGACAGCGGTTTTAAGCCCGGTCAGCTCCTCAGCCGCCGCATCGGAGAGAATCCCCATGCGCGTCATCAGGGCGCAGGCGGTGACCAGGAAATAAAGCTCTTTCACATCCATCGCGGGCAGTACCTCGCCTAGCTCAGCCACCGGAACCGCACCCCCGCGTCAGCGAGCCGCGTTCTGCCTGCGCCCGCGCCATGACCAGGTCATCGCGTACCTGTTTCAGCTCGCCGGCTGTCCGTGTGCTGGCATAGCCGTCCGCGCGTGTATCCATCGGGGTTCCCCTCCCTGGCGGTCTGGAGGGATCACGCATCATGGCGGCTGACGTCTGCCCAGACCCATACGCCCGGTACGTGATCCCGATAGCCACACTGGCAGCGGCGAACGCATCTCCACAAGGCACTACAGCGCAGACGCTATATGTGTACGATTCTCGATCGTGCCTGTACTGGTCCGGTATCTCGCGTAAGGGGTGGGTGATATGTCCGAATCCGCAGCCAAGAGATATGCCGATGAACTGAAAGCGTGGCGTGCGCTCCTGAAGCTGACGCAGCAAGAATTCGCGGACCGGATCGATCACAGTCTCGCGCTGGTCGCGTCGGTCGAACAATGCGTCCGGGCACCAACCCCTACATTCGCGAGGGCATGTGATGCCGCTACCGGCGCACCGGGGACATTCGGGCGCTGGCAAGTACAGGTAGTCGAGGAGTCTTACCCCGCGTTCTTCGCTCCGGTCGTCGAATTCGAGCGTTCCGCCGTCCGTATCCATAGCTGGGATCTGGGCGCGGTACCGGGGTTGCTGCAAACCGCCGATTACGCGCGTGTCGTCGTCCGTGCAAGCCGGCTTACCTACAGCGACGACGAGGTAGAGCGCACGGTCGACGCGCGGATGGGACGGCAGGAGATCCTGTCCGGCGAGCACCCCCCGATGCTCTGGTACGTGATCCATGAGGGCGTGCTGCGGCACCTGATCGGCGGTCCCGACGTGATGGCCGAGCAGTTGGACAAGCTGCTGGCCATGGCCGCGCGGCCGGGCATCGTCGTTCAGGTCCTGCCGTTCAGCGCTGCCGACCACGCGGGGGTCGAAGGCCCCATAGTTGTCTATGATTTCGAGAGCGCGCCATCGGTGGGGTACACGGAGTGTCACAGGGGTGGGAGAATCGTGGAAGCCCAGACCGAAGTTGCGGATTTGATGGTGATATTGTCCATGCTCCGCGCGGCGGCGCTGCCGGTGCGCGAATCCACAGCTTTGATACGCGACGTCAGGAGTGAACTGCGGTGAGTGAGAGCTTGAAGTGGGTTAAGGCGAAGGCAAGCGGGGGCAGCGGCGGCAACTGCGTCGAAGTCGGCAGCACGGCGGCGGGCGCGGTCGCGGGCATCCGCGACAGCAAGTCGCCCGAACGCGGCCATCTGGCCGTGACGCCGCAGAGATTCGCGGTGTTCCTGGCTGGCGTCAAGCACGGTGAGTATGACCTGGGACGGTTAGAAGCTGCCGGGCACGTCTAAGGGGTCAGGCCACGACTGTGGCCTGACCCCTTAGAGTGCCCGGTTGGCGGGCAGGGCGCGCGGGCAGGGCGCGCTGATGCGGGGACGGTGCGGACAGGGGACCGGGATATTGCCGGGCTGGTGCTGTGCGGGGAGCAGTACGGGGCACCGTATGACCTGCTGGCCGCCGCGCTAGGTGTCCAGCCGGCCCGGCTGCGGGGGATCGTTCGGCTCTGCGTGAACCTCCGGCGCGCGGCGGTGCGCGCGGGGTTACGCTCCGGGCATGCGGCAAACAGCGCTCTACGACCAGTTCGCAGACTGGTACGAGGAGTACGTCAGCGTGGTGGGCGACTACACCAGCAGGGTGAACGCCATGCTGGCCGGCCTGCTAGGTCCTGGTGACGGCGTGTGTCTCGACCTGTGTTGCGGCACCGGTGCCCAAGCGGAGGTGCTGCGCGGGCTCGGCTGGAGGCCGGTCGGGCTGGACCTGTCCGCCGGGCAGCTACGCCACGCGGCGGCCAGGCTGCCGGTCGTGCTCGGCTCCGCGGACCGGCTGCCGCTGGCGGCAGGCTCGATGCCGGCTGTCGCGTGTGTGCTCGCGCACACGGACATGCCCGATTACGCCGCCGCCCTACGCGAAGCGGCCCGGGTGCTCAAGCCCGGCGGGAGTTTTGTGCACGTGGGCGTGCATCCCTGCTTCGTGGGCGCGTTCGCGGACCGCGGCGAGCCCAAGGACGGGCCGGAGATCCCCGACGTATTCGGCTTTGCGGCGCGTGCCTAGCCGTCCAGGTGACGGCGCGGGACGCTGGCCCCGGCCTTGGTCAGCGCGCCACGGTACGGCCCCGTCGATCGGGGCTAGAACCTTCCGTTGGCGTGGAGGGTGCGCAGGGCCTCGACGGTGAGGAAACCGCGCCACTCCCGCTCGGCCGCGGGCGACCAGGCCGCCCAGTTGAACATCCAGCCGCCGTCGTCGTGCTGCGCGCCGGCCAGGTGGTCCAGGTGCGCGTCGATCACGTCCTCGCCGAATAGGGCGCGAGCCATCGAATCCGGCCTGGGCGCGAAGTCCAGCGGTGAGTGCACCTCGCCCGGCGCCTCGGGGTCGAGCTCCGCGATGCCAAGCATCATCTGGGCGACCTTGCCGAAGGCCGCCTCGGCCCGGTCCCGGTCCGGCACGTGCTGGAGGAACGGGAGCGCGCCGCGCATGTCGTACGGGCCCACCGCGGTCGCCTCGTCGATCAGGGTCCACATGGTCCCGGTCGCCCGGTCCAGCCACGGATGCCGGAACCCCCTGGCGTGCAGCGTGCCCGAGATCATGCCGGTGGAGATCATCGAGGCGCCTTCCTCCGGCACCCACCACGGGGCGTGCGGCCAGTCGTCCAGCGTCGGCTCCACGAAGGACGAGCCGCCTTCGGCGGGCGCGACCGCGGCGAGCCAGTCGCAGGCGCCTCGCACCAGGCCGGCATCCCAGGCATCGCAGGCGTCCATGGTCTGGAACGCCATCGCCACCGCGGCGGGCTGGCTGCCCGGTGCCCGGCAGTCCGGTTCGAGCCCGTTGCCGAAGCCGCCGTCGTCATTGCGGTACGCGGCCACCGCGTCGCGGACCGGTTCCGCGCCGCCCCCGTTGAAAAACCGGTCGAACCTGCGCCGGTCGATAATCCGGGCATTGGCGGCGACGAACGCCGCCGCGGCGGCAAAGTCTGGATTGCTCATGCGGTCGATAGAACCACAGGTCCTCGCCTGTGCATTGAACGAAACGGCCATAAGCTGAACCGTATGGACGCGGGCTACACGGAGTGGGCGCCGCCCGCCGCGTTGGGCGGCATCGTGTCCTGCCTGTGGGCCAGGGCCGTGCCCGGCGGCCAGCCGCAGCAGCACCTCGTGCTGCCGGACGCGTGCAGCGACCTGATCTGGGAGCAGGGGGCCGGCCCGTACGTCGCCGGACCGGACACCGCGGCGGTGCCTGGCGTGACCGCGCCGGGCACGGTGATGTTCGGCGTCCGGTTCCGGCCGTGGGCGGGCGGTCCCGCGCTCGGACTGCCGCTCAGCGAACTGCGCGACCAGCGGGTAGACCTGGCCGAACTCCGGCCGGCCGATGCGAAGCGGCTGCCCGCCTCGCTCACCCCCGAACTGGCCATGGCCGGACTGGCCGCGCTGGCAGGCCGGCTCGTGGCCGACGGTGAGCTGGATGGCCTCGTCGCCGGGTCCGCGCGCATGCTCCGGGACCCCGGCATGCGGATCGAGCCGGTCGCGGACGCAGCAGGGATCAGCATGCGCCAGCTGCGCCGTCGCTTCGACGCGGCGGTCGGCTACGGGCCGAAGACCCTGCAGCGGGTGCTCAGGTTCCAGCGGTTCGTCCGGCGCGTCGACGCCGGGCATACGGACCTGGCGGCGCTGGCCGCCGACGCGGGTTACGCCGACCAGGCCCATCTGACCAGGGAATGCGGCCAGCTGGCCGGCGTCACGCCGGCGTCGCTGGCCAAGCTCAGGAGGGGTACGGCATGAGAGTGCTGCGCACACCGCAGGAGCGCTTCGCGAACCTGCCGGACTTCTCATACGAGCCGAGGTACGCCGAACTCGGCGGGCTGCGGCTGGGCTACGTGGAAGCGGGCCCGCCGGAGGGTCAGCCGGTGCTGCTGCTGCACGGGGAGCCGAGCTGGTCCTTCCTGTACCGCACGGTCATGCCGGTGCTCGCGGACGCCGGGCTGCGGGCCATCGCGGCCGATCTGGTCGGCTTCGGCCGCTCCGATAAACCCGCGGCGATCGGCGACCACAGCTACGCGCGGCACGTCGAGTGGATCCGCGCGTTCGCCTTCGACAAGCTCGGCCTGACGAACCTCACCCTGGTCGGGCAGGACTGGGGCGGCCTGATCGGGCTGCGCCTGGTGGCCGAGCATCCGGACCGGTTCGCCCGCGTGGTCGCGGCCAACACCGGCCTGCCCACGGGCGACCAGCCGATGCCCGATGTCTGGCTGCGGTTCCGCGACGTGGTCAGGACCGCGCCTCAGCTGAGCGTGTCCCGGCTGGTCCAGTCCGGCTGCCAGACCGAGCTGCCGCCGGACGTGAGCAAAGCCTACGAAGCGCCGTTCCCGGGCCCGGACTACATGGCGGCGGTCCGCGCCATGCCGAACCTGGTGCCGGCCGAGCCGGACAACCCGGCCTCCGCCGCGAACCGCGCCGCGTGGGCAGAACTGAGCCAGTGGACCAAGCCGTTCCTCGTCGCGTTCAGCGACCGCGACCCGATCACCGGCGGCATGGCGCCGGTCCTCAAGCGCGCCATCCCCGGCGCGGCCGGGCGGACGCACCCGGTCATCGAAGGCGCCGGCCATTTCCTGCAGGAGGACGCGGGAGCCGAACTGGGCCAGATCATCGCCGATTTCGTCGCGACCAGCTAGCGCTGGGCGGATTCGGCGATCATCGCGATGCCTACCTGCTGGAAGCCGGTCCTGGCGTAGACGCGGGACACGGTTTCGTCGGTGGCGGACAGGAACACGGTACCGATGCCACGGGCCCGCGCGTCGGTGGCGAGCGCCGCGGTGACCGCGGCGCCGAGGCCCTGGCGCCGCGACGCGGGCAGCACGCCCACCCCGGTGATTTCCGCGACCGATCCCGCGGTCTGGCAGCTGCCGGCCGCCAGCGGGCCGTCCGGCCCGAACGCCGCGGCGAGCACCGATTCACCCGAGCTCAGCCGCTCCCGCAACATGGCGATCATCCCGCCGTCGTGATCCGCGGCGATCTTGTCACGTTCGGCTCCGCCCGCCTCGCCGACCTCGGTCCCGGCGTGGCGGAACGCCACTGACGGGACCGCCCAGACCCGGTGCAGGTCAGGGTCGGACGGCGGAACCAGCCGGATCGTCACGCTATCGGGAACCCGAACAGGCCGCGGCTCGGCAAGGACCATCAGCGGGTGCGCGTGCACCTCAAGCCCGCCATCGGAAGCAGCCGCCGCCATGTCCGGCGCGGCCTGCGAGATCCATTCGAACGACTCCGGGATGAGCAGCTCACGCTGCCGTGCCCGCACCTCGCGCACGTCCGCCGCCGTGATCGCGCGCCGCGGGCCTAGCTTGGGCCGCGCGTAATATGGCCAGCCAGGACCGGTCGAGATGAACAGCACGAGCGGCCCGTGCTCCTCGGCCCGGGCCCTGTGACGTGGCACCGCGTCACAAAAAGCGTCAATGCGCTCAATGAACTCGTTTTCTCTCACAATGCTACATACCTTATGGTTCGGGGGCACTCTCCTCCAACCTTGTTTACCCGACGACGGCCATTGGGTTAGGCGCAGGGGCGCCTGAGCACCTTGTCGGCGCCGCTCCTCGGCTCGGCACCCCGTGCCCGCATGATCCACCACGTCGCGCCGGTCCAGCAGCAGCACGCCGGGCGACGCCTCGGTCACAGGTCGCCGGGCTGGACGGGTTCGTCAATCAACTCGGCCGGACTCGCCAGCAGCAGGTCGTGGAACGCCTGCCGTTCTGCCTCGATGAGATGTCCTACGGGCAGTCCGGCGGGATCGCTGCGTACGTACAGCAGGATGCGCGCCCGAGTGCTCGACTTGATAGCGCAGCTCAGCCGGCGTCAGGCGGGTGTTGAGCGGCAGGAAGACGGCGCCGAGCTGGCCGCAGGCGAACAGCGTGAGCAGGAACGAGGGGTGGTTCGGGCCGAGAAACGCGACCCGGTCGCCGCTGGCTATGCCGAGGGCGCGCAGGGCGTGGGCGAGCCGCGTCGACCGGTCGTGCAGGTCCGCGTAGCTGACCGCGCGCTCCTCGTGGATCAGGGCGGTGCGGCCCGGTGTCTTCCTCGCCCGCCGTGCGGTCCACGATCCGATGCCCTGGTTGTTCACTGCGACTTCTTTCATAACAGCAACCGCGGTCGCGGCAGCGCGTCCCAGTCCGTTATTACCCGAAATAATCCCACTACGGCTGTAGCGCTACGCAACTTTTGGTAGGCTGCGGCGATTTCTGCGGGCGGAATGCCCCGGTATATCCGACCGGAGATACCAAAACAGCTGTAGCCTTATCGGCGTGCAGGGCTGGGTCACACGGGGGGCGCGGGGCTGAGCCACGCGGGGCGGGCCGCGCCGTAGCCGGTGAGGGTGGGTGGCCAGGCGAGCGGTGTGCCGTCGAGCGAGCCGAGCGGGTTGACCATGGTGACCGGGCCGTCCGCGCCGTCTACGGTGCCGAGCCAGGGCTTGGCGGTGAGTTCCGTCGCCTGGCGGGCGGCGCCGTGGCCGGGGCGGGGCTGGTCTAGCAGCCACAGGGCGGTCCTGGCCAGGGACAGCGAGCGGATCTGCGTGCCGCCTTCGCGCAGCTGGGCGGCCAGTGCGGTCATGGCGGCGGCCGCGATGAGGTATCCGGTTCCGTGATCGAGTAGCTGGCACGGGAGCGCGCCGGGCGTCGTCCCGTCGGCTGACTCGATCATCGCGATGCCGGACGCGGCCTGGACGATGCTGTCGAAACCGCGCCGGTCACCCCAGGGACCTTCGTCGCCCCAGGCGGACAGGGAGACGACGACGAGTCCCGGGTGACGTCCGGCCAGCGCGTGGGCGCTGAGGCCGAACCGCTCAAGCGTGTGCGCCCGGTATCCGTGCACGAGCACGTCGGCGCCGTCGAGCAGGTCGTGCAGGATGCGGATCCCGTCGGCGGTGGCCGCGTCCAGCAACGCGCTGCGCTTGGCGAGCAGCCCGTCCACCTGATGCAGCGGCAGTTCGAGGCGATGCGGCGGGTCCAGCCTGAGCACGTCGGCGCCCAGCGCACCCAGGTAGCGAGTGCCGGTCGGCCCGGCGATCACCCGGGTCAGGTCCAGCACCTTGACCGGCCTGTGCTCGTCGAGCCGGCGCCGCGGTGCGTCGCCGATCCGTTCGCTGGCCACCAGCGGGCGCCGGGCGAGCAACCTCGCCTGCTCGGACTGCCGCCAGGTCCGTTCGTCGCGGACCGCCACCGCGATGCCGCCGGCGTTGAGGATGGCCTGCTCGAGTTCCAGTGCCTCGCGGCCGGCGATGGCGGCACCGGCATCCTCGGGTCCGGTGCCGAGCGCGGCCAGCAGCGCCTCCCGGTGCCATGGGTAGTTCGCGTGCGTGCGCACCCATCCGTCGGCGGCGCGCCAAAAGCGCGACAGCGGGGCGAACCCGTCGCCCATCGGCTGCCCGTTCACCCGCACGTTCCGCTCGCTGCGGAACGCGTCAGCCACATGCCCGCGATCCAGCTCGACGGTGTCTATGGCTGGCCCGCCCCGCTGCCCGCGCAGGGCGGCCGCTCCGGACAACGCCGCGCCCGCGCAGGCCACCGCGGCGTCCAGGACCGGCAGCCGGGACGGCAGCAGGTCGTCCGGGCCGGTGACGGAGAGGTCCGGTCGTCGCGTGCCGTCACTCGCGACCGCCGCCCAGGCCTGGTCGAGCATGCTCACGTTTCCGAGTCCTCCCCGGCGACGTCGATATCCCCGCCGAACTCCGCGGCCGCCGCCTCCCTGGCCATACCCGGCGAGGTGCCCGGCCATAGGTGGGTGAGCACCAGGCGGCCCACGCCGGCCCGGGTGGCGGTCAGGGCTCGGACCGCAGTCGCCGGTGTAGGCGAGGGTCTCCCCGTTGGCTTCCAGGCGCAGGCCGGCGTTCGGCAGCCAGTGGGGGAGCAGCCAGGTACGGACCTCGAACGGGCCGGCCGCGAACCGGTCGCCCGGGTCGAAGGAGTGCAGCGTGAACGCCTGGTCGAGCATTCCCGGCCGGTCGAGGGCGTCAACGCCGTCGGCCGGTACCTGCCCGAGCAGCCGGGGGAGTACCGCGTATCCGGGATCGATCAGCACCCGGAAGCCGCCGTGTTCCACCAGGTATCCGCTGCACGCACTGCCCGCCGCGGGCCATCCGCCGCATCCGCCCAGTACCGTCATTCGCATCGCTTGTCCCCGTTCGTCGCGCTTGCAGCGTAATCCGCGTGTCGCGTAGTCACGCGAGGGCGCGCTGCATCAGGACTGTGTCGATCCAGCGGCCGTGTTTGTGACCGACCCCGGTGAGCCGGCCAGCGTGCGCGAAACCGAACTTCGCGTGCAGCTTCTCGGATGCGTCGCTGCCTGAGTCCGCGATCACGGCGATCACCTGCCGGACGTCGGAGGCCGCGCACGCGTCGAGCAGAGCGCCGAGCAGAACCGAGCCGATGCCGCGTCCTGTCTGGTCCGGCGCGATGTAGACCGAGTCCTCGGCCGTGTGCCGGTACGCGGCCCGCGCCCGCCACGGTGTCGCGTAGCAGTAGCCACTGATCATGCCGTCGGCCTCCGCGACCAGGAACGGCAGGTCGCGGCCGAGGATGCCGTCGACCTTCTGCTCCCAGTCCGCGACGCCCGGCGGCTCCGTCTCGAAGGTCGCTACGCTCGTCCGCACGTAGTGGCTGTAAATCCGGGCCACCTGGTCAAGGTCGGCGGCTTGCACCTGGCGTACGTCGGGCACTGGGCCCAGCTCCTTATCACCGTGGGAAGAACCCCTGCTGTTATGACTGAAAACTGGCTGCCCGCGGAGCAGGATCGGGTGAACCACAGGTGAGCAGGCACGGATTAGCGCGGCGGGGTATCCGGCCGGCAAAGTGGTGTGTATGCGCGGTCCCACGTTTTCGGCACACCCCCGGCTGCCGCTGCATCCGGAACCTCACTCAACCCCCGAAGGAGACATCGCATGAGATACGGACAGGCCGTTCTGGCGGCGGCTGCCGTCATCGGGCTGGCTGGCTGCGGCTCATCCGCCGGCACCGGTGCGGCCGGGACCGCTACCGCAGGGACCGCTACGGGCGGCACCGGTGCGGGCGGGGTGAGCTCGCCGGCCGCGGCGGCGTTCCCCGCTGCCACCCGATCGGCTTCGGCTGCCGTCGGGACGGGCGGTTTCGTGGCTTCCTGCCCCTCGACCGCCATGGTCTCGTCGGCCCTTGGCCAGACCTACCCGGCACCCAAGGAGCTATCCGGCAACGGAACCGTCAGCTGCACCTATAACAACGGGACCGACGTCCTGGTGGTCCTGTTCACGCCCACGGCGGGCGTCAACGGTGCCGATCTGAAGATCGCGATGGATTCCCAGGCCAAGGGCCAGCAGACGACCGACCACTCGGTTTCCGGTCTCGGTGACGCCGCTTACGAATTCAGCTCGACCGCCTCCGGCAGTCTCCAGACCATAGTGGCGGTGCAGGCCCATTCCGTGGACATCGACCTCACCACGCAAGCGTCCGCGGCACAAACGCAGGCTCTGGCCCGCGACATTCTCGGCAGCTGACGGCCCCGCCGCGACCGAGGGTCCAGCGGCCGGGAGACCGGCCGCTGGACCCTCGGTCAACGAAGTGGCGAGGCGGACGTCAGACGTCGAAGTAGAGCTCGAACTCGTGCGGGTGCGGGCGCAGCCGGATCGGGTCGAGTTCGTTGGTGCGCTTGTACTCGATCCAGGTCTCGATCAGGTCGTCGGTGAACACGCCGCCCTCGGTGAGGAAGTCGTGGTCCGCCTCCAGGTTGTCCAGGACCTCCTCCAGAGAGGCCGGCACCTGCGGGATCGCGGCGGCCTCGTCCGGCGGCAGTTCGTACAGGTCCTTGTCCACCGGCTCCGGCGGCTCGATCTTGTTCCGGATCCCGTCGATGCCGGCCATCAGCATCGCCGCGAACGCCAGGTACGGGTTGCAGGACGGGTCGGGAACCCGGAACTCGACGCGCTTGGCCTTCGGGTTCGTGCCGGTGATCGGGATGCGGGCACAGGCGGAGCGGTTGCGCTGCGAGTACACCAGGTTGACCGGCGCCTCGTAGCCGGGCACCAGCCGGTGGTAGGAGTTCACCGTCGGGTTGGTGAACGCGAGCAGCGAGGGAGCGTGCTTGAGCAGGCCGCCGATGTAGTACCGGGCCATGTCCGACAGGCCGGCGTAGCCGACCTCGTCGTAGAACAGCGGGGCGCCATCCTTCCATAGCGACTGGTGGCAGTGCATTCCGTTGCCGTTGTCGCCGAACAGCGGCTTGGGCATGAACGTCACCGTCTTGCCCGCCGCCCTGGCCACCGACTTGATCACGTACTTGTACGTCATCAGCTTGTCGGCCATCGTCAGCAGCTCGTCGAACCGGATGTCGATCTCGGCCTGGCCGGCCGTGCCCACCTCGTGGTGCTGCATCTCGGTCTCGATGCCGACCTTGAGCAGGTTGACCACCATCTCCGAGCGCAGGTCGGTGTAGTGGTCCATCGGCGGCACCGGGAAGTAACCGCCCTTGTACCGGGGCTTGTAGGCGAGGTTCCCGCCTTCCTCCTCCCGGCCGGTGTTCCAGGCACCCTCGATCGAGTCGAGATGGTAGTAGGCCTCGTTCGGCGCGCTGGAGAAGCGGGCCGAGTCGAAGATGTAGAACTCCGCCTCGGGACCGAAGAACGACGTGTCCGCGATGCCGGTCCCGCGCAGGTAGTCCTGCGCCTTGCGGGCGATGTTGCGGGGATCCCTGGTGTAGGGCGCGCCGGTCAGCGGGTCGTGCACGAAGAACGTGAGGTTCAGCGTCTTGTGCTGGCGGAACGGGTCGACGTATGCGGTCGTCGGGTCGGGGAGCAGCAGCATGTCCGACTCGTGGATCTGCTGGAAGCCGCGGATCGAGGAGCCGTCGAACATGAGGCCGTCAGTGAACACGCTCTCGCCGAAGTTCTGTGCCGGCACGGTGAAGTGCTGAACCGTGCCAGGGAGGTCGCAGAACCTCACGTCGATGAACTCGACCTTCTCCTTCGCGATGAAGCTGAGGACTTCTTCCGCGCTGCTGAACATCAACCCTCCTGGTCCGGGGCACCGTATTGTGTGCTTTCGACGCTAGCCGCCGGCAATTTCCGAGCCGTGTCCGGTGTGTTTCGCCGATGTTACGTGGAGGCTGATCGGGAGCCGCCGGCTACCGTGTACTCGTGGCCCAGCAGACCGCCCGCAAAAAAGACGCACCGGCCAGCCGGTATCCGGGAGAGCGCCTCGGCTTGCCGCAGCAGGGCCCGGGATCGGTGTCCAGCATGGGCAGGCGGTTCGCAGCCCTGATCATCGACTGGCTGCTGTGCATGCTCATCGCCTACGGGCTGTTCCGCTCGCAGTACCTCACCATCGCCGTGTTCGCGGTCGAGGTGTACCTGGGCACCGCCCTCGGCGGGTTCAGCATCGGGAAGCGGCTGCTCAGCATCAGGGTGGTCCGGGTACTCAAGCCCGGCCAGCCCGTCGGCTTCGGCTGGGCGGCGGTCCGGACGCTGCTGCTGCTCTGCGTCATCCCCGCGCTGCTGGCCGACCGGGACCTGCGCGGGCTGCATGACCGCGCCTCGGACACGGTCGTCGTACGGCTCTGACCTTCGCAGGCGGCCCCTTGTCAGCGGCCCCTTGTCAGCGGGCCTTGGGGCGGGGCATCTTCGGCTGGCGGATGTTCCTCGGCAGCGGGCCCTTGGGCGCCTGCATCGTGGGCGCCAGCGCCTTCAGCCGGTGGTTGATGTCGCGGACCGCGTCGGGCTTGAGGTTGCGCGGCAGCCGCATGATCTTGCGCTGCAGCTTGCTGATCGGCACCTGGCCCTCGCCGTCACCGATCAGGAACTCGAAGATCGGCACCTCGTAGGCGACGCGCGCGACCTTCTTCTTCTCGTTCGTGAGCAGGCTGACCAGGCCGTTGGGGGAGCCCTCGCCGATCAGGATCACGCCCGGCCTGCCCACGGCACGGTACACCGCGTCCATGTTCCGGTTGGCCGCGACCGGAGCCTCGGACACCGTCCAGTTGCCGCGCAGCTGCTTGAGCACGGCGACCGCCGCCCCCATCTGGCCGTCAATGGCCGAGTACTGCGCGGACTGGGCAAACCGGCCGAACAAGAAGACGGTGACCAGCATCCCGAACAAAACGGCCAGCGGGATGAACAGCACCAGCGGGCCGACGAACACGCCGAGCAGAACCAGGACGAGGGCGGTACCCAGCCCGCTGCCGATGGTGATCGGCATGGCCTTCTTGTTGGCCTTGTTGACCAGGCCGGCCACCATGCGGATCTGCTTGAACCGGCCAGCGCTGGCCATCTCCTGGGCGGTACCGGGGTCCAGGGCAGGTTCCTGATTCTTAGACGTGCGTGCCATGCTCCGCAGCATACGGTTTCCGCGCCCCGGACAGAAACCCGGACCGCTTTTGCGAGGGGTGCGGGGGGTTGTCCCCTCGCGAGTCAGCAGGCCGCTGTTCCATCGCCTGCCGGTACAGCCGGCCGGCCCGGTAAGAGGACCGGACCAGCGGCCCGGACATGACGCCGGCGAAGCCCATCTCCTCGGCTTCGGCACTCAGCTCCACGAACTCCTCCGGCTTGACCCAGCGTTCGACCGGGTGGTGCCGGGGCGTCGGCCGCAAGTACTGGGTGATCGTCAGCAGGTCACAGCCCGCCTGGCGCAGGTCGGCCATCGCCGCCGAGATCTCGGCACGCTCCTCGCCCATGCCCAGGATCAGGTTGGACTTGGTGACCAGCCCGGCGTCGCGGGCCTGCCGGATCACGTCCAGCGATCGCTCGTAGCGGAACCCGGGCCGGATCCGGCGGAA
>DASXDG010000459.1:0-2465 GCA_036490795.1 Streptosporangiaceae bacterium | reverse complement strand
CTCCGCCTCAGCGGAGGCCTGGCGTGGCGGCCCGGTTTCGCCCGCCGCCCTCAGGCAAGGCGATCACGCAATTGTCCGCCGCCGGCAGCCGGGCGCGCCGGTCATCGACCGGATCTGGGCCGAGATCGGCCGGGTTACCGGAACGATCGTCGAGCTGGACGGGCCGACCAGCCTGCTCGTCGACGAGGGCCCGGCCAAGGGCCGCCGGATCGTGCTCATCGGCCCCACCGCGGCCAGCCGGATCCAGGTCCGCTTCCCCCGGCTCGAGCCGGGCTACCTGATCGACGTGATCGGCCTGAAGTACGACGGCTACCTGCAGGCCCTGATACCGGCAACGTCCCAGCCTCCCTACCGGGCCGGCCATCCGCCCGCCGCGCCCATGGTCAGCGGCCACGTCCCGGACCCGGTGAGCGGCACCGCGGTCTGGCACGAACCCGGGGAAGAACCGGAGAACCTGCTGGGCCTGGCGTATCCGGCCCTCGATCCGGAGACCAGCTGCGAGCACACCGCCTCGGAGCTGTCCGCGTGCTCCGGTGGCCTGCACGCGGTCGAGGAGTACGCGGTCGACCCGCACGCCACCGGGCCTGGCTGCGTCCGCCTCCCCTACCTGTCAGTGGGCAGCCAGGTCAGGCTGCGGAACGACTGCGCCGAACGGGACCGGGTCGTCCCGGTGACCAGCTGCGGCGCGACCGCCCGGCTGTTCTGCGACCGCTGCGTCACCTGCGGGACCTCGCGCAAGGGCCGGATCGCGGACCTCACCATGGCCGCGTTCGTCGAGCTCGGCGGGGCCCTGGAAGTCGGCTGCTTCAACGCCACCATGACGATCGGCGGCTGAGGCATGCTCATGCTCACCGCCATCCGCGACGCCCAGATACCGCTGCTGGCCGCGGTGCTGCTCGGCGCGTGCGCCGCCAAGATCTGGCGGATGCTGCGGCCGCACGCCGAAAGTGACCACAGCGACCCCACCGCGCTGTTCCCGGCGCACCTGCGGCAGCCGATCACGGTCCTGGTGTTCGCCGCCGAGCTCGGCCTCGGTCTCGGCCTGATCGCCACGGCCCTGCGGCCGCCCGGCACCGGTTTCACCGATGCCGAGCTGGCCGTGCCCGCGATGGTGGTACGCGCCGGGACCGCGCTGTTCTTCCTGGTTTCCGTCGGCGCCCTCAACGAGATGAGACAGCGGCGCCCGGATGCGGGCTGCGGCTGTTTCGGCGAGCTCAGCGGAACGCCGATCGGCCTGCGGACGATCGCCCGCGCGGGCCTGCTGTGCGCGTCCGCCGTCGCCACCCTCGGGCTGCCGTCGCTGCGGATGCCATCCTCGACCACCATGGCTGAGCTCTGGCTCGCGGTGCTGGCCTTCGAGCTGGCCCTGCTCGCCTTCCTGTCGCCCGAGCTCGGCGAGATCATGGTGCGGCTCGGCTACTCCGAGCCGTGCGAGCTGCGCCGGATGCCGGTCGGGCGGACCATGAGCGCCCTGCACGCCAGCGCCCAGTGGCGCCGGTACGCGGATCAGGTCACCGCCGGATCGCCCTCCGACGTCTGGCGCGAAGGCTGCTGGCGGTTCGTGGTGTACCCGGGATACGCGCGCGGGCGGCGCGTCGACATCGTCTTCGCCATCTACCTGCAGAACCGCAGGCCCGCGATCCGCGTGGCCGTCCTCGACGCCGACACCGACGAAGTTCTCGGCCGCCCGGCGGCAGCGATTCTGCCCATATCTAGCACACTCTAGGACCTACCCTAGACAGCCCAATATTCATATAGAGCAAGCAAGCATCTGGGCTAATTTGGCACCTATCACTGCGCTCTCATCTTTCACATAAGCAACTCAGGCGCGTCCCACGAGTCGAACACACACAGCAAATTTCATGATCACGAAGGGTTTTATATCGAAAAACGTAGTAAATCCTTCGCGATCATGAGCGCGGCTCTGGCGGCGGGCGCGTGAGGTTACGGCGGCAGATGCGGATGTCTTGTCCAGACGCCGCGGGTGCTAGACGGGCTGGGAGCGCAGGAACTTGCCGAAGTGGGGGACAGTGAACGCGATCAGGCCGCGCTCGGAGCTGTAGATGAGGCCCTTCTTGATCAGCCCGTCCCGGGCCGGCGACAGGCTAGACGGCTTGCGCCCGAGCTCGTCGGCCACCACCGAGGTGAGCACCGGGTCGTCCCCGGTCGCGGCCATCGCCCGCATGTACTGCCGCTCGGCCAGCGTGGCCCGCTCGTACCGGCTGCCGAAGAACCCGACGGCCAGCTCACCCTCCGCCTCGGGGGCCGCCACGCTGACGTCGCGGCCGGTCACCGGGCTGGCCGCGGCTACGTCCCAGGTCACCTTGCCGTAGGCCTGGACGAAGTAGGGGTAGCCGTCGGCGGCCGCGTACAGCGCGTCCAGCGCGTCGGTGGTGAAGGTCACGCCTTCCCGTTCGGCCGGGGCGATCAGCGCCAGGTCGGCGGCGTCCCGGTCCAGGCGGTCG
>DASXDG010000458.1:0-29907 GCA_036490795.1 Streptosporangiaceae bacterium | reverse complement strand
CGGCCAGGATGATGACGCAGATGCTCGCGACGATGCACGCGGCCGCGAGCGTGACGGCGGCCACGGCGCCGGTGAGCGAGGCGACCTCCCACAGGCAGCGCGCCGCGCCGTGGAGACGGCGGTTCACAGTGCGGCCACCATAGGGGAGGCATTCGCCGGGAGATTCCCCGGAACCTTGATCCGCGCACCACCCCCGATGTCGATGCCGTCGTGTTCCCAGACGGCGCCGCAACGCATGCATGTGATGTCGGGACCGCCCTTCAGCGGGAAGAGCAGGCGGCCGCCGCAGTCGCAGAGGAAAGTGTCGGCGGACGAGTGCACGACGGCGAGCTGTGAGCCCGACAGCGGCCCGTCGGCCGGCCGGATCGTGTAGCGCGGGCAGGGAGGAGCCTTGACCATGGCCACGGTCAGGAGGTCATCGCTGTAGCCGTTCTCCTCGGCGCACGCGAGTATCCGCGTGGCTTCGGTCACGCTGTAGCCTTCGGCAGTCAGCGCTTCCTCGGCCGCCGTGTACAGCATGGAGCTGTCGATGGCCATGGCGATCTGCTCGTCGTGGTCGAGCTCGGCCGCGTCGTGGTATCCGCTGTCGTCGTCCGCCGGGGACTCCGAGTAGGCGCCGAAGATCTGGCCGGCCGGGTCGACGTGACGGACTGCCGGGAAATGGCCGCGCGGTAGGACGCACCGGAGCAAGCCGTTAACGGTGAGCGACTCCTCATCGCACAGGCCGTCGTCGTCGGCGATCTCCGCGTGCTCGCTGCCGGCGATCTCGCGCTCGAGGCGCAGTCCGAGGGCGGCGAGCTCGGTGATGGTGGCGTCGATTGCGGCCAGGGCCGTGTCGGCCGCCGCGCGTGCCTTCGGGTCAGGGCGCGTGTCGTCACGGCATGCCCAGATAGTGAGTGCGTTGCGGAGGGGCTTGGGGTTCTGCCAGGATGCGGTTGCGGTGCTGGTCATGGCAGTTGTGACTCCTTCTGCCTTAAGAGCGTCATAACTGAGATATGGCGCTGGCGATGGCCATCGGCGTACTCGCCGCCGCCGGCGCGGTCCCCCGTAAGGCCATCGCCGGGGTGATGTTCTTCGGTGAACTGGGCCTGGACGGGCGGCTCCGGTCGGTTCGCGGCGTGCTGCCCGCGGTCGCGGCCGCCGTCCAGCGCGGGTTCGGCACGGTCATGGTCGCCGCGGAGAACGCGGCGGAGGCCGCGCTGGTGCCAGACGTGCGGGTGATCTCGGTCGGCAGCCTGACCGCCGCGGCGGACTGGCTGCGCGGCGTGCCCGGCCTGCATCCCGGTGTGACTCCGGCCGCCGTGTTCACCGCCGAGCAGCCAGCGGACGCGCCGTCAAGGCGAACCCGCAAGGACATGGATCTGGCCGAGGTACTCGGCCAGTCCACGGCGCGCAAGGCGCTGGAGATCTGCGCCGCCGGGGGACATCACCTGTCGCTGCTGGGGCCGCCGGGAGCCGGCAAGACCATGCTGGCAGAGCGGCTGCCGACGATCTTGCCCCGGCTCGCCGTGCCGCAGGCACTGGAGGTGACGTCCATCCACTCGGTCGCGGGCGCGCTGCCGCCGCACGTCCCGTTGCTGACCGAACCGCCCTTTCTCGCCCCGCACCACACAGCAAGCAAGGCGGCGATCGTCGGCGGCGGTTCCGGCAGCTTGCGACCTGGTGCGGCATCACTGGCGCACCGGGGCGTGCTGTTTCTCGACGAGGCGCCCGAGTTCAACAGGGATGTGCTCGACGCGCTCAGGCAGCCGCTGGAATCCGGCGAGATCACGCTGGCCAGATCCGGGATCAGCGCTCGCTTCCCGGCCAGGTTCACCCTCGTGCTGGCCGCGAACCCGTGCCCGTGCGCCAAGGCCGCTGGCCCGTCCGAGGGCTGCAGTTGCACCGCCTCGGCACGTCGGCGCTACCTGGGCAAGCTGTCCGGGCCGCTGCTCGACCGGGTCGACGTCAAGGTCGAACTGCTGCCGCTGGGTCGCAAGGAACTGCTGAACGACAGGGGACTGGCCGAGTCGAGCGAGACCGTCGCCGCCCGCGTGGCGGCGGCCAGGGAACGCGCGGCGGCGCGGCTGGCCGGCACGCCGTGGCGGGTCAACGCGGAGGTACCCGGATCAGAATTGCGCCGCGACTGGCCGCCGGGCCGGGGTGCGCTCACCACGCTGGAGCGCGCGCTCGAGCGCGGCCGGATCACCGCTCGCGGAGTGGTGAAGGTCATCCGGGTCGCGTGGACCATCGCGGACCTGACCGGCACCGGCAGACCGGGCCGTGACGAGTGCGACGTAGCGCTCTTCCTGTGGCTAGGAGTCGCACAGTGACTCTCAAGAACCAGGCGACTCCCGAGAACCAGGCGACCCCCGAGAACCAGGCGACCTCCGAGACCCGGGCGGGCGCCACACGGCAGGTGACCGCCGTCGAAAGGGCCGCCCGCGCCGCCCTCACCTATCTGGTCGAGCCTGGCGACCCCGTTCTCGGTGCGCTGCTCGACGGATACGGACCGGCCGAGGTACTGGAGGCGATCAGGGGCGGCCTGCTGCCGCCGGTCAGGTCGGGGATGGCCCGCAAGATCTTGACCCGCGCCGTCGAACAGTGGCGGCAAAGGCTGTCCGGACTTCCGCCAGGGCAGGACCTCGTCGCCGACGCCTGCCGTAACGGCATCCGGGTCCTCTGCCCCGGCGACCCTGAGTGGCCAGCCAGCTTGGACGAGCTGCACCGGGCACAGCCGTACGCGCTGTGGCTGCGCGGCAGCGGTGACCTTGCCTATGGCTGCCTGCGTTCGGTGGCGATAGTGGGCTCGCGCGCGGCCACCGGCTACGGCGTGCACGTCACCGGCGAACTGGCGGCCGACCTGGCAGAACGCGGTTGGCTGATCGTCTCGGGCGGCGCTTACGGCATCGACGCGGCGGCTCATCGCGGCGCCCTCCTCGCCGCCGGGACTGCCGCCCTCGAGACCGCCGGAACCGCCGGCACGATCGCCGTGCTCGCCTGTGGCGTCGACCAGCCATACCCGGCCGGGCACGGCAGCCTGTTCGCCAGCATCGCCGACGGCGGCCTGCTGGTCAGCGAGTGGCCACCGGGCAGCCATCCCACCCGCTACAGATTCCTCGTCCGCAACAGAGTGATCGCCGCGCTCACCAAAGGCACGGTCGTCGTGGAGGCGGGGGAGCGCAGCGGCGCGCTGAACACCGCGCGGCACGCCGCGGAACTGGGCAGGCCGGTGATGGCGGTCCCAGGCCCGGTCACTTCGGCGCAGTCGGCGGGATGCCACCGGATCATCAGGGACTGGGGCGGTTCCCTGGTCACCAGCACCAAAGACGTCCTGGCCCTGCTCACTCCCATAGGCGAGGCGGCAAGAGAAGCCCTCGACCCGGAGACGGCACGGGTGCTGGACGCCTTCCCCGCGCGGGCCGGCGCCGGCACCTCGACGCTGGCCAGAACGGCCGGCACGGACATCAACACCGTGCTGAGCTGTCTGGGCCGGCTCGCGGCCAATGGGTTCATCGAACGGTGTGCCCAAGGGTGGCGGCGCAGCAGGAATGGCACACTGGGCACATGACCGAACTCCCGCCCGCGCTCGCCTCTGCGCTGGCGGACTTCGAACGCGAACTTCGGGCCGGCCGGGCGCTGTCACCGCACACGGTGCGCGCCTACGGCACGGATGTGTCGTCCCTGCTCGGACACGCCGCGGAAAACGGCGTCTCGAAACCGGGCGACCTGGACCTGCGGCTGCTCCGCGGCTGGCTGGCGATCCAGCACGAATCGGGCGCGGCCAGGGCAACGCTGGCGCGGCGCGGCGCGGCGGCGCGCGCCTTCACCGCGTTCGCCCACCGCCAGGGCTGGCTGGCCGCCGACCCAGGACCGCTGCTCGGCACGCCCAAGACCCACCGCACGCTGCCGCACGTGCTGCGCCAGGACGAGATGACGGCCGTCCTTGACGATACCGACGAGAACGATCCGATAACGTTGCGCGACCGGGCGCTGCTCGAACTGCTCTACGCGACCGGCATCCGGGTCAGCGAACTCTGCGGACTGGACACGGGCAGCGTCGACCACGGCCGGCGTACCGTGCGCGTGCTCGGCAAGGGTGACAAGGAACGGACGGTCCCGGTCGGCATCCCGGCGCTGGAGGCGATGAGCCGGTGGCAGGAGTCGGGCCGGCCGGAACTCGTCACCGGGGCAAGCGGCGCCGCCTTGTTCCTCGGCGCGCGCGGCGGCCGGCTCGACCCGCGGACCGCACGCCGGATCGTGCATGTGCGGCTACGCGCGGCCGGCACCAGCCGGGACACCGGCCCGCACGGTATCCGCCACACCGCCGCCACTCACCTGCTCGAGGGCGGCGCCGACCTGCGCAGCGTCCAGGAAATCCTGGGCCATTCCTCGCCCGCGACCACCCAGATCTACACGCACGTCTCGATCGAGCGGCTTAAATCCAGCTACCGCCAGGCTCATCCCAGGGCATAACTGTTCATAACTGACGCTGGTGCTTCCCCAGGTACCGGCGCAGCGCCCCAGCAATGCGGAACATTACTTCAACACGGGAGAAATACCTGCTCACAGCAGTGTTTTCTACCGTGTTGGACTTATATTCCGCACTAATCGCTCCTGGAAGCATGGGGAACTCGCCATCGCGGGCCACGGGGCCGCGCCCGCCGAGAGTCGCGCGGCCGCGCCGCCGAGGCCGCCGCACGGGGCGGCGTTGCCGCGCTGGCCCGGTTCGGCGGGATTTCAAGTATCCTTGAGGGCGGTCGTCGCGACCGGGCTGATTGAGCCCACCCGCGTCGGCCGAAATCGCGTGTCCGCTTGCCTCCTGAGTCCGGGAGGGTCGCGCCGCTCGGTCCGCCAGCGATTCAAAACTATGAAACCGCTGGCCGCTGGCGCGTCTTTCGGGGCGGGCACCAGGGAACCAACCGAGCAGTGCCGCGCCTTGCGCGCGGCGCGCAACTGAAAGGGACCACTAGCCAAATGGCCGAGGTCGTCAGCATGAGGCAGCTCCTGGAGAGCGGTGTCCACTTCGGGCACCAGACCAGGCGCTGGAACCCCAAGATGAAGCGCTACATCCTGACCGAGCGCAACGGCATCTACATCATTGACCTGCAGCAGTCGCTGAACTACATCGACCGCGCGTACGAGTTCATCAGGGAGACCGTCGCGCACGGCGGCACGGTGATGTACGTGGGCACCAAGAAGCAGGCCCAGGAGGCGATCGCCGAGCAGGCGCGCCGGGTCGGCATGCCCTTCGTGAACCAGCGCTGGCTGGGCGGCATGCTCACCAACTTCTCCACCGTGTACAAGCGGCTGCAGCGGCTCAAGGAGCTCGAGGAGATCGACTTCGACAACGTCGCCGCCTCCGGGATGACCAAGAAGGAACTGCTCCAGCTGCGTCGTGAGCACGACAAGCTGGACAAGACCCTCGGCGGTATCCGTGACATGTCACGCGTGCCGAGCGCTATCTGGGTAGTGGACACGAAGAAGGAGCACATCGCGGTCAACGAGGCCCGCAAGCTGGGCATCCCGGTGGTCGCGATCCTCGACACCAACTGCGATCCGGACGAGGTCAACTACCCGATCCCGGGTAACGACGACGCGATCCGCAGCGTCGCGCTGCTGACCCGCGTGGTCGCCGACGCCGTCGCCGAAGGCCTGATCGCCCGTGCGGGCGCGTCCGGCGGTGACGAGAAGCCGGCCGGCGGTCAGCCCGGTGCCGAGGAGCCGCTGGCCGAGTGGGAGCGCGAGCTGCTCGGTGGCGCTCCGGACTCTGCTGTCGCGGCTGTCGCGGACTCTGCTGTCGCGGACTCTGCTGTCGCGGACTCTGCTGTCGCGGACTCTGCTGTTGCGGACGCCGCGGCCGTGGTGGACCCCGCGTCCGTCCCGGATTCCCCGGCCGCCCTGGACTCCCCGGCCGCCCTGGACTCCACCGAGGCCTCTTCTGCCGAGGCGCCGGCCGAGGCCGCTGCCGCTGCCGCGACCGCCGACGCCGAGGCGAAGGCCGCTGCCGAGGCCGACAACGCCGCGGCCGCCATCGAGGCAGCCGACGACGCGGCTGACGAATAGAACCTGGCGAGCAAGAGAGACGAGAACATGGCGAACTACACCGCCGCCGATGTGAAGCGGCTCCGTGAGCAGACCGGCTCCGGCATGATGGACTGCAAGAACGCCCTCGAAGAGGCCACTGGTGACTTCGAGCAAGCGGTCGAGCTGCTCCGCCTTAAGGGAGCCAAGGACGTCGGCAAGCGCGCCACCCGCACCGCCGGCAACGGCCTGATCACTGCCGAGCTTGACGGCACCACTGCCGGCGTACTGGTCGAGCTGAACTGCGAGACCGACTTCGTCGCGAAGACCGACGTGTTCCAGCAGGTGGCCGCCGACATCGCGAGGGCCGCCATCGAGAGCAAGGCCAGCGACAAGCCGGCCCTGCTCGAGGCTCAGGTCAAGCCGGGCCAGACGGTCGCCCAGCTGATCGACGAGGCGGGCGCCAGCTTGAAGGAGAAGCTCGAGCTCGGCAAGTACGTCCGGTACGAGGGCGGTTACGTGGCCAGCTACCTGCACCGCAGCGACGCGGCCCTGCCGCCGACCCTGGGCGTGCTGATCCAGCTGGACAAGGAATCCGCGGACGCGGCCAAGGACCTGGCGCAGCAGATCGCCGCGATGCGGCCGCTGTATGTCAACCGCGAGGACGTGCCCGGGGACGTGGTGGAGAAGGAGCGCCGGATCGCGGAGCAGATCACCCGCGACGAGGGCAAGCCGGAGCAGGCCATCCCGAAGATCGTCGAGGGCCGGCTCGGTGCCTACTTCAAGGACGTCGCGCTGATCGAGCAGCCGTTCGTGAAGGAGCCGAAGACCACGGTGAAGCAGCTCCTCGCCTCGGCGGGGGTCAGCGTCACCGCCTTCTCCCGCTTCCAGGTCGGCCAGGCTTAAGGCCGGCCCGGGCCATGACGGATAGCACCCCGGCGCCAGCGGCAGTGTCCATCACTGAGGCTGGACAACAGCACCCGAGCTGGCGCCGGGTCGTGCTCAAACTGTCCGGTGGCCTGTTCGCGGGTGCCGAGCCGCTAGGCATCTCACCCGATGTCGTTCAGCATCTAGCGGAAGAGATCGTCTCCGCGACCAGCGAAGGTATCCAGGTGGCCGCCGTGGTCGGCGGCGGCAACATGTTCCGCGGCGCGGCCCTGGCCGAGCGCGGCATCGACCGGGCACGGGCCGACTACATGGGCATGCTCAGCACGGTCATCAACTGCCTGGCCTTGCAGGACGTGCTGGAGAAGCGGGGTATGGACACCCGCGTCCAGACGGCGATCACCATGGGTCAGGTCGCGGAGCCGTACATTCCGCGAAGGGCCATCAGGCACCTGGAGAAGAACCGCGTGGTGATCTTCGGTGCCGGTCTCGGCGCGCCGTTCTTCTCCACCGACACGTGCGCCGCGCAACGGGCACTGGAGATGGGCGCCGACGCCGTGCTCAAGGGCACCAAGGTGGACGGCGTCTATGACGCGGACCCGCACACCGACCCCACCGCCAGCCGGTTCAGCCGGCTCGACTACGGGGAGTACCTCGCTCGCGGACTCAAGGTCATGGACACCACCGCGGTCAGCCTGTGCATGGACAACGGCCTGCCGGTCGTCGTCTTCGCCCTGATGGCCGAAGGCAACGTGATCCGCGCCATCCGCGGCGAGAACATCGGCACGCTGATCTCCAGCGCGCCGGGCACGGGCGGGCCGGCGAGGCACATCAATCCCCAACGAGACAGCTAAGCTCTGGAGCATGATCGATGACACACTCCTCGAAGCCGAGGAGAAGATGGAGAAGGCCGTCACGGTCGCCAAGGAAGAATTTGGCGTTATCCGCACCGGGCGTGCTCACCCCGGCATGTTCAGCAAGGTCACGGTCGAGTATTACGGCACGCAGACTCCGGTGAACCAGCTCGCCTCATTCCACGTACCCGAGCCGCGGATGGTGGTCATCCAGCCATTCGACAAGAGCTCGCTCGGCGCGATCGAGAAGGCGATCAGGAATAGCGACCTGGGAGTGAACCCGGCGAACGACGGCGCGATCATCCGCATCGTGCTGCCAGAACTGACCGAGGAGCGCCGTCGCGAGTACATCAAGACCGCGCGGTCGAAGGCGGAGGACGGCCGGGTCTCCATCCGCAACATCCGCAGGCACGCCATCCAGATGGTGGACAAGATGGTCAAGGCCGGCGATGAGGGCGAGGACGACGGCCACCGCGCCGAGCGCGAGCTGGACGAGCTCACCCACACCTACATCGCGCAGATCGATGAGTTGCTCAAGCACAAGGAATCCGAGCTTCTCGAGGTCTAGTGACCACTGTGTCTACCGAGACCGAGACCGGGACCAGCAAGACCGGGGCCATCAAGACCGGCCGTAATCTGCCCGTCGCCATCGCCGTCGGCGCGGTCCTCGGCGGGGGCGTGCTGCTCACCTTGCTCACCGTCAAGGCGACGTTCCTCATCTACATGGGCGCGGCGGTCGCCGTCGGGCTGCACGAGCTGAGCGGCGCGTTCCGGCACAAGGACATCGCCATCCCGCGACTCCCGCTGGTCGCGGGCGGCATCGCGATGCTCACCTGCGGCTACTGGCTGGGTTACCGTGGCCTGGCCGCCGCGACCGGCCTCACCGTCCTCGCGGTCATCGCGTACCGCCTGGTCCGCGGCGGCACGGCGGGCTTCGTCAGGGACGCCAGCGCGGGCGTGTTCGCCGCCATCTACATCCCGTTCCTGGCCAGCTTCGTCGCCGCGATGCTAAGCCCGGGCGACGGCGCCCGGCGGGTGCTCACCTGGGTCATCGTGACCATCTGCAGCGACATCGGCGGTTACTTCGCCGGCATCACGCTGGGCCGTGGTTCCAAGCACCCGATGGCTCCCGCGATCAGCCCGAAGAAGACCTGGGAAGGCTTCTCCGGCTCGGCCGTCGCCTGCCTGGCCGCGGGCGCACTGACCATGACGCTGCTGCTGCACGGAAAGCTCTGGCAGGGCCTCATCCTGGGCGCCGCCGCCGTGGTCGCCGCGATCGCCGGCGACCTCGTCGAGTCGGCGATCAAGCGTGACCTGGACATCAAGGACATGGGCTCGCTGCTGCCCGGACACGGCGGCGTGCTCGACCGCATCGACTCACTTCTGGTCACGGCTCCGGTGACCTGGCTGCTGCTTGTCGCGTTCTTGCCGACGCACTGACCGTTACGTTTTAGGACATTCTTTACGGGCAGTTGATGGCCTTCAGTCATGGATCGTCAGGACAGGAGCGAGCCATGTGGCGGGTCAGACACCTGCTTTGGGTCATTTACATCATCGTCGGCATCTTCATCGCCTGGGAGCGCGGCTACCTCACCGTCGGCATCCTCAAGATCATCGCGAGCGCGTTGCTGGCGATCGTGCTGTGGTGGCTGGTGCTGCTAGGCGTCAATCTGCACGTCCATTAATAAACAGAGCCACTTAAAAAACAGGTCCATTAGGACACGATCCAGCTGCGGCGAGCTGCCGCCAGCCTGTTGACCAGGCTGGCGGAGCCGCGCTCCTTGGCGAGCTGCCGATCGCGTTCGCTGATCGGGACGACCCACAGCCAGCGCACCGGGTCGCCGCCGAATGCGAACCCGGACAGGTCCGGCGCGTCAGGGCCGAGCAGGGCACTGGGTTCGTCCAGCAGCAGCACTCCCTCGTAGCCGTTGCCCAGCGGAAACGTCTCCGGGGCGTGATACCAGCGCACGCTGTGCCCGGGACCGAACCAGGTCACCGCGTGCCACGGGTAGGTGGCCAGCCACAAGAACACGCGCGCCGCGTCGGCGGCGGGCAGCGTGGTCGCCAGCGCCAGCTCGACCCGCGCGTACGCGCTCGGGTCGTCCAGCACCTGCTCGACCACGGGCATCCGCTGGCAGCTCATTCCCACAGTGGACAAGACCGTGTACGGACGGCGTTGCACGCCCGGTCGTTCTGATATCCCGACAAGAGGCTGCCGTCCGGCAGAGGCCTCCCAGTAATGCGCGCCCGGCCCGAGCCTGGGCATGAGGTGCCCGAGCACAGCCTGCTGGAACTGGCCCCAGCCGTCCGCGGACTGCCGCCATCGCCAGAAGGAGCGCGCCCGCTCCAGCCGTGGCGCCAGGCCCTCCAGCGCGTCGGTCAGCGACCAGCCGAATGGCGTCTGCCCGATGATGTCCCGGCTGTAGCCGGGCATGCCACGGTCCATATCGGACCAGCCGGGGATGACCGCTAGCGGCCGGCCGTTCTCGAGTATGGCCGCCCCGTCGCCCTCCTCGAACCACAGCGCCTCCAGCGCCGCGGCGTCGAGCGGCGGACGCCCGCCCGGCAGCCGGGTCCTGGCGGCGGGCATCAGCGGCGCGTGTCCCGCCTCCAGCCGCGCCGAGTCGACCGAGGCCGGTGCGGGCAGGTGGTTCGCGATCCAGGTGGCGGAAATGGCGGACGAGTCGTCATGCAAGTAGGCGGCGGTGGTAATCCCGTCGTAGTCGACGGTGATACGCCGGCTGCCGTACGGGCTGACGCTGTCCAGCAGCGTGACCGGCTGCCGGACCTGGGAGGGGACCATGCAAGGAAATGTACTGATATACGTTTGCGACCGAAAGCCGATGCGGCAGAGCCGTCATATCCTTTAAGGCGTGTCACAGACTCCGCTCGCTCTCGAGCCCCGCCCCGGCCGGGCCGGAAAGCCCCCGCGCCACCTTGCCGACCTGGACCCGGCGGCGCGGCGTGCCGCGGTGGCCGGCCTCGGTGAGCCGGCGTTCCGTGCCGGGCAGCTGTCGCGGCACTACTTCGGCCGCTACACCGACGACCCGGCGCAGATGACCGACCTGCCCGCCGCGTCCCGGCAGGCGATCACGGACGCGCTGCTGCCGCCGCTGCTGACCGCGGACCGCGAGCTGGTCTGTGACGACGGCACGACCCGCAAGACGCTGTGGCGCACGTTCGACGGCGCCCTGGTCGAATCGGTGCTGATGCGCTACCCGGATCGGGTCACGATGTGCGTATCGTCACAGGCCGGATGCGGGATGGCCTGTCCGTTCTGCGCCACCGGCCAGGCCGGGCTGACCAGGAACCTGTCCACCGCGGAGATCGTTTCCCAGGTGGTGGCCGGAGCACGTTCCCTGGCAGCGGGCGAGGTTCCCGGCGGCCCCGGCCGGGTGTCCAACGTGGTGTTCATGGGCATGGGGGAGCCGCTGGCCAACTACCGGGCCGTGGTCGACGCGGTCCGCCGGATGACCGACCCGGTGCCGGACGGGCTCGGCATCTCCCAGCGTTCGGTCACGGTGTCCACCGTCGGCCTGGTGCCGGCCATCGAGCGGCTCGCGGCGGAAGGACTGTCGGTGACGCTGGCGGTTTCCCTGCACACCCCCGATGACGAGCTTCGCGACACGCTTGTCCCGGTCAACCAGCGGTGGAAGGTCGCCGAGGTGCTATCCGCGGCATGGGGGTACGTCGAAGCGACCGGCCGCCGGGTCTCCATCGAGTACGCGCTGATCAGGGACATCAACGACCAGGCGTGGCGGGCCGACCTGCTGGGCTCGCTGCTGGCGGGCCACCTGGTGCACGTGAACCTGATCCCGCTGAACCCCACGCCGGGCTCGAAGTGGACGGCATCACGCCCGCAGGCGCAGGACGAATTCGTGCGCAGGCTGGAAGCGCACGGCGTCGCGGTGACCGTGCGGGACACCAGGGGACGGGAGATCGACGGGGCATGCGGTCAGCTGGCGGCCTCGGCTCGCCCATGAGCGTTTCCTGGCGGCTTGTCAACGGGGCCTGGCGGTGCGTCATCGGCCGCGACGTCGTGGTGGTCAACGGGCCCGGTCATGTCATCGAGGACGTCACGGAGTTTGCCAACTCGGCGGACTAGCTCGGCCAGGGTGTCGCCGGTCTCCGGGTCTTCGGCCACCGAGGGGATCCCGGACAGGTGCGCCGCGGTCTCCTCTACGTCGGCGACGCGGCGGTACAGTCGTTCGGCCTGGTCGGCGTTTCTCAGGTACAGGTCGACGAACACCGACACCTTGGCGGCCAGCACCCACGGGTCGAACGGCTTGGCCAGGTAGTCGACCGCGCCGATGGTATAGCCGCGGAACGTCGCGTCAGGCCGCGCGGTCGCCGCGGTCAGGAAGATGATCGGGACGTCCTTGTTGCGTTCGCCGTTGCGGATCCGGTCGGCGGTCTCGAAGCCGTCCAGTCCAGGCATCATCACGTCGAGCAGCACGACCGCGTAGTCTTCGCCCGCCAACTCGGTCAGAGCCTGCTCGCCGGAGCGGACAGGAACGAGCAGCGTGCCGCTGATCGACGAGAGAATGGCGTCTAGCGCAATCAGGTTCTCGCGTCTGTCGTCAACGAGAAGGATCCGGGCCCGCCCTCCCACCTGCACATCTTCTCACGTAAAAGCGCGGATGTCTCAATCCGGCCCGTCATTAACCAAGACCCGCGGGCGAGCCCGGCCGTCGGCGGGCCGGGCTCGCCCGCAAACGTCAGCTGCCGGTGACCGTCGCGGTGCCGAGGGAACCGTCGGCCGGCGTCAGGCCCGGCTGGTTGTCGCACGGCGCGGCGTCCGGCGCGATCATGAACGTGACGGTGCCCGGCGTGCAGCCGGAGGTGCCGCAGGCGCTGACCGCCACGCCGTAGACGCCGTCCGCGGTCGGTATGCCGGTGATGGTGCCTGACGGCGTGACCACCACCCCGGGCGGCATCAGGTTCGGGCTGGTCACGGTGAAGGTCGCGGTGCTGCTGCCACTGCCAGGCAGCTCGCCGGCCAGCGGCTGGTTGACGGTGCCGTTCAGCAGCAGGTTGGGGACTGGCGGCGCCGCCGGAGCCGCCGCCGAGGCCGCCGCGACCGAAGCCGGAGCCGCCGCCGCGGCCGATCCGGCGGCAGGCCCCGCCAGCGCGATGGCCGCCAGTGCCGGTACCGCCAGCCACGCCAGCCGTGGCGTGGTTTCGGTAAGCCTGAGCCGCATGCGTGTCATGTTTCCCCCGATTTCGCGAATGTGTGCGGCACGCGTGGCGCATCCGTTCGCCGCGGCCATGATCATTTAGAGTAGTCACGCGTAGCCGCAGCGTGGCACGGGGGTCCCGCTGGCGGTATGCCGCAGTGCAAGCAATCGGGGGAATGAGAATGAGTCGTCGGTGCCTGCGTGCGCGCAGATACCTCTACGGAGCCCTCGCGGCCGGGACGGCGGCGGGGTTGTCCGTCATCGCCGTTCCAGCGCAGGCCGTTCCAGCCAATGTCGGGAGTACCGGACCCGCGCTGTACAGCGAATCTTTCGCGAGTAATTCAGCCGGTTCGGGTTCGTGGATCACCGGCGCGGGCCCGGGCAGCGAGGCGCCCTGCCTGACCGCGGGCGGCGAGTCGGATCAGGGAGACATTCCCAGCTGCCACTGGCGGCATCGCGACAGCCAGGATCACGGCGTGCTCCGGCTCACCGGGAACGCGCGGCGGCAGTCGGGGTTCGTGCTGTACACCAAGCCGCTGGACGCGACCCAGGGCCTGGACATCTCGTTCAACATGTACCAGTACGACACGACGACGGCGCGGGGCGGCGCCGATGGCATCGGCTTCGTGCTGATCAATGGCACCGATTCGCCGACCACGGCCGGTGACCCGGGAGGCTGGCTCGGCTACCGCGGCCTAGATGGCGGGTACCTCGGCGTCGGTTTCGACGAGTGGGGCAACTTCTCCAACCGGGCGCTGTGGGGGAGCGGTCCCGACGGCCTCGTGCCCGACTCCATCGTCATCCGCGGAGCCAAGTCGGCTCACTATCCCTACATCGTCGCGGTGCGGACCCCGAAGATGGCGGTGGATGGCATGCGCGACCGGGCGAATGCCCGCCGGCACGTGGTCATCAAGATCTCGACGTCGGGCGTGATGACCGTGGGGGTGGACTTCGGGCACGGCATGACCCGGGAGATCAGGGACCTGAAGCTGGACGACGTTCCTGGCCAGCCATCGTTGCCGCCGACGATTAAGTTCGGCTTCACTGGCGCGACCGGAGACGACACGGCCGTTCACGAGATCTCCGACCTGGTCATCAGCGCGCTTCGTCCCGATCTGCGTACGAAGATCGAGCCGCGGGGCACATTCCAGGCCGGCGGCACCGGAACGCTCACCGCTACCGTGTCCGACGACGCGGCGAGCGGTCCGACCATGGGTACGGCCACCGCGCTGATCAACGTGCCAGGATCGCTCATCCCGCAGCAGGCGCAAGGTGACGGCTGGACCTGCGCGGTGAACGGCCAGCAGATCAGTTGCATCAGGGAGGACGCGCTGCACCCCGGCGCGAGCTTCCCGCCGATCAGCGTGACCACCGCCGTCGCCCATGACGCGCCCGCCGAGCTCACCGTGGACTCCTCGGCCAACACGCCAGACATGTACCTGTCGCCGGGCAACAAGTCGCAAGCCATCGTGCCGATCCTGCCCGCGCCGCCGGCGCCCGACCTGTCCGTCAAGATCAGCCCGGTGGGCGAGCTGGTGGCCGGCGGGTCCGGCAAGCTCCGGCTCGACGTGTCGAACGCCGAGGACGCGGGCCCGACCACCGGTCCGGTGGACCTCACCTACCGCGTGCCAGCCGACAGCTCGGTCGTCTCGGCGCGGGGCACCGGCTGGACCTGCGGCATCGCGACCGCGGCGGTGAACTGCGACCGTCCCGACGTGCTGCCCGGCGGGCAGAGCTTCCCGCCGGTCTTCCTCAGCAACGAGCTGTGCCACAAGGCGGACTGCCAGCTGACCGGCGCCAGCGCGACCGTGACCACGCCAGGAGCGGGCCCGGCCACCAGCAGCCCGGCCGGCCTCCCGGTCACCCAGCATTCCTCGCTCGGCCTGTCGCTCAGCAGCAACCCGGCGGTACCGGAGCCCGGTTACGACACCACGTTCACCGCTGTCGTCACCAACGGCGGACCCACCGATGTGGAGAACGCCGAGCTCAAGGTGGCGGTACCGCAGAACTTCACCGGTACCTGGAGTTGCCAGGCCACGGCCGGCAGCGGCTGCCCCGGCACGCTCGGGTCGGGCTCACTCAAGGTCGAGCTGTACGTGGCCAGCGGCGGGACGGTGACGCTCACCGCGACCGGCCAGGCCGACGGGACCAGTGCCGCCGAGATGCCGGTGTCCGCGACGCTGTTCCCGCCGGCCAGCTACATCGATCTGTACTGCAGCAAGACGGCGCCGTGCACCGCCACCGGTGACGGCACGGCGGGCGACGCGGCCAGGTAGGGTCACGCCAGGGCTGGTCAGGGTTGGGCGGGGCCCCCGGTTTTCCGGGGTGCCTCGCCCTTCTCGGTTATCTTGGGCACGAACTTCTCACCGCGCAGAGCCCGCTCGATCAGCTCGGCCGCGACCGAGTTGGCCGCGAGCCTGGTCCCTTCCCTGCGGTACGCGGCCAGCACCGCGTCCACCGCGTGCGGAGGCAGGTACTTGCCCAGGTCGGTCCGCGCCGTGCGGTAGCCGCGGCGCGCCCCCTCCACGCAGGCCTCGCAGTGCTGCCTGGCCATCGCCGCGAGCGCGACGGGGAACCGCCGCAGCACACCGTGCAGCCGGTAGTCCGGCGGAACCACGTCGAGCAGCCAGGCGACGGCCGTCGGCTCGAACTCCTCCGACCCCGGCGGATGGACGCCGGCCGGCCAGCCCGGCGGCACGTACGCGGTCATAATGGGATCATACTCGCAGCTCGAACATCTTTTCATAACTAACGGTGGTGCTTCGACCCAGCCTCGAGTGTCCCACCCGCCAGCTATGCTCCGGTTCGTGCAGCTCACGTTCGTCGTCGGCACCGGACGGTGCGGGTCCACGCTGGTGTCGCGCCTGTTCGCGCGGCACCCGGACGTGCTCAGCATGAGCGAGTTCTTCGGCATCGCGCGGCTGATGAGCGCGAGCGGGCGGCCGGAAGAGCCGTTCCCGGCCGGCGATCTGGACGGTGCCGGACTGTGGAGCCTGCTGGCCGGCTCGTTCCCCATGCTCGACGCGATGATCACCGACGGCCTGCGGACCGAGGAGATGTGTTACCCGTTCGGCCGCGGGCGCTACCAGCCGGCCACCGGTGTGCCGCTGATCAGCCACTACGTGCTGCCGCTGCTGGGCGAGGACCCGGACGCGCTGTTCGACGAGCTCGCGGCCGAGGTCCCGTCCTGGCCACGGCGGCCGGCCGCCGCGCAGTACCTCGCCCTGTTCGGCTACCTGGCCGGCCGGCTCGGGCGTGCCGTCGTGGTGGAGCGATCGGCGTCCTCGCTGCGCATGATCGAGGCCATGCACGCGCAGTTCCCGCGGGCGCGGTTCGTGCACCTGTACCGGGACGGCCCCGATTGCGCGCTGTCGATGAGCCGGCATCCCGCGTTCCGGCGGGAACTGCTGGCCGCGATCGCGCTGCGGAACGCCGGACTGCCGCCGGAGCCGGCCAGCCTGCCCCGGGCGAACGCCGCACTGCCGGAACGGCTGCGCGGCATGATCTGCCCGCCCTACGACGCGGCGAAGCTGATGGCGTACCCGATACCGGCGGCGCTGTTCGGCCAGGGGGTCTGGTCGCCGCAGCTCGTGGCGGGCGCCGCCGCGCTCGGCGCGCTCCCGCCCGGCACCTGGACCCAGTTGCGCTACGAAGACCTGCTCCGCGACCCGGCCGGGCGGCTGACCGCCTTGGCCGGGTACGCAGGCGCCGGCGCGCCGGAGCAATGGCTGGACACCGCGCGGGCCATGATCGACCCGGCCCGCACCGGCGCTGCCGCCAGGCTCGCCCCCGGCGAGCGTGCCGCGCTGGTGGCCGCCTGCGAACCGGGCACCGCAGCCCTGCGTCAGCTTGCGGGCGTGACACCCCTGTTAGTTCTGATGAAATTGGGGTGACCCATCCCGCATCCCGCATCCCGCATCCCCGCATCCCCGCATGCCCGCATGATCGGGACCCTGGTGAGAAAGGCGCCAAATTTGGCGCCTTTCTCACCAGGGTTCAGTACTTCGGTCGAAGGGGACACCGCCTGCCGCCTCAGCCGCAACATAGGGCGCAGCGGTATCGGTGGTGTGGCCTCGGCCGCGGGCAAAAGAACCGCGCGGCGCTACAGCCTGGACAGCAGGGCGGCTATCGCGGGTTCCCTGGCCGCGCCGGCCAGCGAGCGTAGTGAGCGCAGCTGTTCGTCGGAGAGCTTGAGCAGCTCGCGGGCTAGGTCGGCCACGGCCTGTTCCCTGTGCCACCTGCCGCCGGCCACCGGCGCGTGGTTGAGCAGCAGCTCGACCAGCGCCTCGCCGTCGCCGGGCGGGCAGCCGTAGCTGGCCGCGAACGGCGCGATCTCACCGATGATGTGCCCGACGTTGATCATGCGCCGGTCGAGCGCGTCGGCGAGAAAACTGCCCGCCTCCTTGACCGGAATGCGGATCGTGAGCAGGTCAGCCAGCGTGCGGGTGGCCGTCGTGACCGGCATGCCGTCGGCCCAGGTGATGTCGTAGGCGGCGAGGGTCTTGCGGTGCAGCTTGATCGACGGGTCGCGGCTGGTCCGGCGCCTGGTGACGGTGAAGTCGACGTCGTGCACGACCAGCTCGCCGAGCTGCAGCAGGGCCGCCGCGGACCCGTGCGAGACCACGGCGCTGTTCGGGCCGGGCACCGTGCGTTCCCAGGCGGGGATCGCCGGGTCGAGCCGGAGCCAGGCGACCTTGTGCGCGCGGTTCCTGGTGGCCGCGGCCTGCCCGCCGATCATGAGGTAGACGCCGGTCGCGACGCGTTCCAGCAGGCCGGCTTCGGTCATGCGGTTGAGCTGCATGTAGTTGACGCCCGCGGCGAGCGCCTGGGCCGAGGTGACCATGCCCCACTGGCCTTGTGCGAAGCGCGCGATGGCGAGAAGCGCGTCGCGGCTGTGCATGCGCGGATCATAGCATCAGCAACCGCCACTTCTATCACAATAAGTGAGTAACGATCACGTTGCCGGCATGCTGAATCACAAAGACCTAAATTTCACGCTATGTCTCTCACGTACGCGACAGCCGCGCCCCTAGCATCACTTCTCACAGCCAAGGTGTTAGAGACCGCGCGGGGTGGGGCTTTCCGTCCGCGCACGACCACCGCAATGAAGGAGTCTGACATGGCGCTTGTTGGTGCTGACCTCGCGCAGCTTGACAGCCTGGTGAAGCAGCTTTCCGGGCCGATGAAGACCGAGCTGAACGCCCTGCTGACCAAGATGAACCAGCAGGTGCAGCAAAGCACCTCGTACTGGGTCGCGAAGAAGGGCGACGAGTTCCGCAGCCAGTTCTCCCAGTTCGTGAGCAACTCGCTGAAGACCCTCGACCAGATGATGCAGGAAGCCTCGCAGACGACGAACCAGAACATGACGGCCATTTCGCAGGCCACCGGCAACGCGATCTGAGCGTAACGCCGTAACGCGGGCTCGCCAGGTGCGAGCCCGCGTTAAGTCGTCAGAGCGAAGGGACTTGTGACATGGCGCTTGTAGGTGCCGATCTCGCCCAGCTTGACACCCTGGTGAAGCAGCTCGGCGGGCCGATGAAGACGGACCTTGACCAGATCCTGGAGAAGATGAACCAAGCGGTGCAGCAGAGCTCCTCGTACTGGGTGGCCAAGCACGGCGATGAGTTCCGCGGCGAGTTCGCCAGCTTCGTGAGCAAGGCCACCAGCCAGTTCAACCAGTTGCTGCAGGAGGCCTCGCAGGCCACGAACAAGAACATGCAAGCCATCTCCCAGGCCACCGGCAACGCGATCTGATCCCCTAGGAGTTCGACCATGGCGAACACGCCAGAGGAGGGCGCGGTCACCAGCAAGGTGGTGGTCGTACCCGAGGAGTTGCTGGAGAGCGACGAGGCCTCGCTCGTCACCGGGATGACACTGGCCCGGGCGTGGCGCGACCCGGCGTTCCGCGCCCGGCTGCTCGCCGAGCCGCGCGAGGTCCTCGTCGAGATGGGGCTGCGGCTGCCCGATGGCGTGGCGGTCCGCGTCTTGGAGGACACGCCGGCGGTGAAGCACGTCGTGCTGACCGGGCTGACCTCGGAACCCGAAGAGCTCGCGCCGCTGTTCCGCGAACTGCTGCCGCTGAAGGAGGGCAGCGAGGTCCGGATCATCCAGCACACCGAGCAGGCCCTGTGCCTGGTGGTACCGCTGGCGCCGGCCGAGCCGGAGACGGTGATCGACCCGGAGCGGCTGCGCAGGCTCGCCCCGCGCGCGTCGGTGTGGGCGCAGAACAACGAGGTCGTGGTCACCACCAACGAGATCTTCATCGGCCAGACGGCCGTGGCCGAACTCGGCGCCGCCGTCTACGGCATCGAGGCCGAGCTAGCGGCGGCCACGGCGAACATCCTCGCCGTCCAGGCGGCCGCCGGCTACACGATCGCGGTCACCTACACGCAGACCTTTTTCACCGAGGAGGAGGCCGCCGCGACCACCACCACGGCCGTCGCGGAGCAGACCGCGACCACCGTCACCACCGAGGCCGAGGCCGTCGAGACGACCACGACCGTGGTCACCGAGGCGGAGGTCGCCGCGGTGGAGGCCGAGGCCGCCGCCACCACCACGACAGCCGCCGCCGAGGCCGAGGTGGCCACCGTCGAGGCGGAAGCCGTCGCCACCAGCACCACCGCCGCCGCCGAGGCTGAGGCAGTCGCCGTCGCCGTCATCGTGGCCACCTGAGGAGACATCGTGCCGACACAGTTCTATGACCTGCTTGGCGACCTGTCCGACGTGCCGCCCGACTACATCAGGGACGTATCCCACCTCAAGCGCTTCCTCGAACGCTGGACCATGGACCCCGCGTTCCAGGTGAAGTTCCGTGACACGCCACGGGAGGCGCTGGCCTCGATCGGCGTCGAGCTGACCCCGGCCGACGTGACGCCGCTGATCGTCGCCGATGAGGCCACCGCGGCCACCCGGCTGATCCTGGCCGGGCGGGCGGACGAGGTGTCGCTGGCGGTCCGCCGGTACCGGGTATTCATCAACGAGAAGGTCAGGCACCGGCGGCAGCTCCGCGCCGAAACCGTGCCGGGCAATCCGCTGATGCGTGCCTGGCGGGACCGGATGATCATGCGGTGCGTCGGCGAGCTAGGGCCGGACCGGGCGGAGGCGATCGTGCACGCCCCGATGGCCATCGAGCTGTCCAAGGGCTGCACGGTCGGCTGCTGGTTCTGCGGAGTGGCCGCGCCCAAGTTCGAGCAGACCTGGCGGCACACGCCGGAGAACGCGGAGCTATGGCGCGAATGCCTGGCCGTCATCGGCGACGTCATCGGTCCCAACGCGAAGAACGGCTTCCTCTACTGGGCCACGGACCCGCTGGACAACCCCGACTACGAGGACTTCCTCGCCGACTTCCACCAGGTGCTCGGCCGGTGCCCGCAGACCACCACCGCGCAGGGGCAGAAGGACATCGAGCGTACCCGCCGGCTGCTCCGGCTGGCCGAGTCGATGGGGTCGGAGGTGGACCGGTTCTCGATCATCGCGCTGAACTCGCTGAACCGGGTGCACGAGGGGTTCTCCGCCGAGGAACTGCTCAAGGTGGAGTGCGTGCCGCAGAACAAGGAGGCGGCCGAAGGCGGCCGGCACCTGAAGTCCAACGCGGGGCGGGCCAGGAAGTTCGCGCACAAGCGCGGCAATGAGCTGGTCGACGAGGAGCAGAGCTCGACGATCGCCTGCGTGTCCGGCTTCTTGTTCAACATGCTGGACCGTTCGGTCAAGCTGATCTCGCCCTGCAACGCCAGCCAGCGATGGCCGCTCGGTTACTGGGTCATCGCCGAGGGCACGTTCGGCACCGCCGAGGAGCTGCGCGAGCTGATGCGGGCCATGGTCGACGAGCACATGCGGGACAGCCTGAGCGTGCTGGACACGGTCCGGCTGCGCCGCGATGTCAAGCTCGCCGTGGAGGACGGCCAGCTGCGGGTGCTGTCGATGGGCTACGGCCTGAACTTCTCCGGCCAGCCGAAGCCGGAGGAACTGGCCGCGCTGATCGCCGCGCGCACCAACACCGTCGAGAAGATCGCGCTCTACCGCAAGTACAGCGCCGGGGTGGAGCCGGAGCGGACGCTGGCCGTCCTGGACCAGCTGTTCGTGAAGGGCTTCATCGAGGAGGAGCCGTCGGCCCCGTCGGCCCTGTCGGCCCCGTCGGCCCCGAAGGGAGCAGGCGAGCCGATCGGGCTGCGGCTCACCGGGCAGCCTGCCGGACGTGCCTGAGGTCTGCCTGGTCTCGATGCCCTACGCGTCGCTCTCGCGCCCGTCCATGGCGCTTGGCCTGCTCAAGGGCATCTTGACCGAGGCGGGCATCGACGTCACCGTCGCGCAGGCCGGCCTGTGGTTCGCCGAGCGGACCGGCGTGCGGCGGTACGAGGTATGCGCGTCGCGGACCCCGACCGTGTTCCTCAGCGGCGAGTGGACGTTCGCGGCGGCGGCGTTCGGCCAGGACCCGTGCCGGGACTCCAGGGACGAGGAGTACCTCGGCCAGGTGCTGGCGACCGGCAAGACGAACGTCGATGACCTGCGGGCGCTGCGCGAAGCGGCGACCGAGTTCACCGACGAGGCGGCGCGCCGGGTGCTGGCGACCGGCGCGCGGGTGGTGGGCTGCACGTCGACGTTCGAGCAGCACGTCGCCTCGCTCGCGCTGCTGCGCCGGATCCGCGAACTCGACCCGGACGTGGTCACGATGCTCGGCGGCGCCAACTGCGAGACCGTGATGGGCGAGGCGACGCACCGCTGCTTCGGCTGGGTTGACTACGTGGTCTCCGGCGAGGCGGACGGGCTGATCACGGACCTGGTCCGGATGGTGCTCGCGGACGGCCGCGACGTGCCGGTTTCCCGGCTGCCGCGCGGAGTGCTCGGGCCTGCTCATCGTGCGGTGCCGGCTGGGCGGCAGCGGTTGCCCAGGGCGCTGTTCGCTGACCTGGACGCGCTGCCCGCGCCGCGGTTCGACGACTACTTCGCGACGCTGGCCGCCTCGTCGCTGCGCGGGGCCGTACGGCCGGGCATCCCGCTGGAGACCTCGCGCGGCTGCTGGTGGGGAGCGGTGCACCAGTGCACATTCTGCGGGCTGAACGGCACCAGCCTCGGCTACCGGTCCAAGTCACCGGCCAAGGTGCTGGCCGAAGTCGCCGAGCTGGAACAGCGGCACGGGATCGCCGACTTCGAGGCGGTCGACAACATCCTGGACATGGGTTATTTCACGACGCTGCTCCCGGAACTGGCCGCGCGGCCAGGCGAGCGCCGGATCTTCTACGAGATCAAGGCGAACATCAGCCGCAAGCAGATCCAGGCCATGACGGACGCGGGCGTCACCTGGGTGCAGCCCGGCATCGAGAGCCTGCACACCGAGGTGCTGCGGCTGATGGACAAGGGCATCAAGGGCTGGCAGAACGTCCAGTTGCTCAAGCGGGCACGCGCCGCGGGACTGCGCCTGTCCTGGTCGATCCTGTGGGGATTCCCCGGCGAGAAGGACGACTGGTACCAGGACATGGCGCGCTGGCTGCCGGCGCTCGAGCACCTGCCGCCGCCGGCCAGCACGCCGCGCATCCGGTTCGACCGGTACAGCGTCTACCACGAGCAGGCCGAGCGGCGGGGCCTGATCCTGTTCCCCATCGGCGCGATGTCGCTGGTGTACCCGGTCGGCCCGGCCGACGCCGGCGACCTGGCGTATTTCTTCGACACCGAGCCGGGGACGGGTCCGCTGCGCTACGTGCGGAGCGTGGCCGCCGCGATCGAGGCCAACCCCGGCGTCGCGGCCATGATCAGCGCCGCCCGCGCGTGGGGCCGGGCGCGGGGTTCTGCTCTGTCGATGACCGACTCGCCGGTGACTGGCGCCGGCCGGGTGCTGGCGATCACCGACACACGTGCCTGCGCCACCGCCCGCAGGCACGTGCTCAGCGGGCTGTCCAGGGCGGTGTGCCTGGCCTGTGATGACGCGCCGCGGGCGGCGGGGCTGCCGGCCGTCCTCGAGCGGGACTTCGGCCTGACTCCGGCGCGGAGCCAGCTCGACGCCGTCGTCGCCCGGCTGCTCTGTGACCGGCTGGTGCTCGCGCTCGACGGCCGGCTGGTCGGCCTGGCCCTGCCGGCGTCGCTGCCGCCGTACCCGGACGCCTCGCAGTTCCCCGGCGGGCACGTTTCCGCTGGCCTCGTCGACGCGGAGTCGCGGTGATCACGCCGGCGCGGAGGACCCTGCGCGTGCCAGAACCCCTCGCCCTGGACTGCGGGCGGGTGCTGCCCGATCACACAGCGGGGTTCGAGACGTACGGGACGCCGTCCGCCACCGGGGACAACGCCATCCTCGTCTGTCACTCGCTCACCAAGGACGCGCACGCCGGTGCTGGCGGTGGCCGCCCCGGCTGGTGGGACGCCGCGATCGGCCCGGGCAAGATGCTGGACACCGACCGGTACTTCGTGGTCTGCGCGGACACGCTGGCGGCCGGCGCCAGCACCGGCCCGGCCAGCCCCGACCCGGCCACCGGCCGGCCGTACGGCGCCCGCTTTCCGGTGGTGACCGTGGCCGACATGGTGGCCGCTCAGCACGCTCTCACCAGGCAACTGGGCATAACGACATGGCATTGCGTGGTGGGCGGCTGCTTCGGCGGCCAGCAGGCGGTGCAGTGGGCGATCCGGTACCCGGCCATGGTCAAGAACGCGGTGGTGATCGCCACCACACCCGCGACCTCCGCGCACACGATCGCGATCTTCGCGGTGATGCGGCACCTGATCCGTTCCGATCCGGCCTGGAACGGCGGCGACTATTACGGTTCGGCCGGTCCTGTCGCCGGGCTCGGCGCCGCCGTGGCTGCCGGGGTGCCGTTGTGGATGAACCGGGAGGCGATGGAGATCAAGTTCGGCCGTCGTGGCGGTGCCGGACCCGGATACACCCTGGACGCCGAGTTCGACGTGGAGCGGTTCATCGAGCAGATCACCCGCGGCGGCGAGCACGGCCTGGACCCGAACGGCCTGATGTACCTCATGCGCGCGGTCGAGTATTTCGACCTGGCGCGGGAGTACGGCTCGCTGGAACTGGCCATGAAGCCGGTCTCGGCCAGGACCCTGTTCGTCAGCTACCACAAGGACTGGCGCTACCCCGCGGCGGAGACCGAGCTGCTGCACCAGGCGCTGCTCGCGGCCGGCGGTGACTCCGCGCACGTGGTGCTGGACAGTGCCATGGGCCACGGCGCGTTCCTCGTCGAGCTGGGCGGGCTCGCGGCCGCGGTGCGAGGCTTTCTTGGTGCGGGGTGGCCTTGACCGGCACGGTTTCGCTGGCTAACGCCGTGCGGGTCTGGGACACGGTATGCCGGCACATCGACGGTGTGGCCATCGGGTCGACGATGGCGGCCCTGGGTGAGCGCGGTGCGCTGGGTCTTCTCTGCCTGTCGGACGTGACGTCGTTCGGCGCGCTGCGAAAGGAGCTCGGCGCCAACGCCGGGTTCCTGAACGTGGCGGTCAGGCTGCTGGTCACGCAGGGCTGGGTGCGTTGCGACGGCGAGCCAGGCACCGACGAGCTGACCATCACGCCAACGCCGGCCGGGCGCGCGGTGATGACTTCGTACGCGGATGCGTTCGGTGCGGCGGTCGCCGCCCTTTCCGCTGGTGACACCCATCCCGTCTGGTCGTTGCCGGCCGGCGCTGACGCCCGCGCTCGCGCGCACGTGCTTACCCAGCTGGACGGGCATGTGGTCACGCCGGTCATGGCCGGGCTGGCCAGGCACGGCCTGGCCGGGCTTGATGGCGCCGCGGTTAAGGTGCTCCAGGGGCAAGGCTGGGCGCTGCCCTGCGGTGAGCTGACCGATGACGGGCGGCTCGCGCTGTCGATGGCCGCGCAGTACCGCTACCCGATGGTGTACCTGCCGCTGCTTCGCGCCGTGCCCGAACTGCTCTTCGGCGATCCGTCGTCGGTCCTGTCCGACGCGGAGACGCACCTGGACCGGGAACAGGACATCGGGTTCAGCGGTGATGTGTTCGCGGCGCTGTGCCGGGAGCCGTTCCTCGAGATCGCGCTGCCGCTTTTCGACGCCTCGCCGCTACGCGATCAGCCCGCCATCGTCGCCGACATGGGCTGCGGCGACGGGGTCATGCTCGAGACGCTGTACACCGCCGTGCGCGACAGGACCGCGCGCGGCCGCGCGCTCGCCGGTCACCCGCTGCTGATGGTGGGCGCCGACCCCAGCCCCGTGGCGCGGCGGGTCTGCGCGGAACGCCTGGCCGCGGCCGGTATCCCGCACCTGGTCATGGACGGGGATATCGCCGACCCGCCGGCGTTCGCACGGGCCCTGGGCGCGGCCGGACTCGACGCGGCGAACGCACTGCACATCTGCAAGTCGGCAATCCACGACCGGGCTTATCGTCGTGCGCCCCTCGGCGCCGTGCCCTCGGCTAGTGCCGTGCCCTCGGCTTGTGCCGTGCCCTCTGGTGCCGTGCCCTCGCCGGAGTGCTCGGGCGCGTACGCGCTGCCCGACGGCGGTGCGGTACCGGCTTCTGCCCTCGCGGCCAACCTGGCCGGGCTGTTCGCCAGCTGGCGCGACCTCACCCGCCGGCACGGCTGGCTGGTGATCGAGGCGCACGCGATCCCCGCGGCCAAGGCCCCCGGCCTCATCGGCCGCACGCTGGTGACGGCGCTGGACGCGACCCAGGGCTATTCGTGTCAGTACCTCGTCGAGCCCGAGGTGTTCGCGTGGGCGGCCCGGTCCTCGGGCTTGCGCAGCCGAGCGCACCGTGCCCCCGCGGAGGCCGTGATCGGACATGCCGCGCTGACCATCGACCATTTCGTCCATGTGGGAAGGTGTCACAGTGACTGAGCTCTATCGCGACGAACGCATTGTCTGCACCGACAGGGCCATCAAGATCCGGTGGTACTACCTGTGGGGCCCGAAGCGGATCCGGTACTCCAAGATCCGCGCCGCCGAACTCGTCCGGATGGGCAGGGGAACGGGGCAGGGACGCGTCTGGGGCACCGCGAACGTGCGCTACTGGGCCAACCTCGACTCGCAGCGGCGGCAGAAGACCCTGGCGCTTATCCTCGACACCGGGCGTCCGGTCCGGCCGTACCTCACCCCGGACGACACGATGGCGGTGGCCAAGATAATTCAGGAACGCGCGGGGCTGGCCGATATACCGGAAACCGGAACCAGCCCGGCGGTGTGACCGGCGGGCTGGTTGGTTGCCGGCGCCGAGGTGAGCCGGTCAAGGCCCACCACGTCGGCACCGGTCGCGGCTTCGGGGGTTAGTACGGTGCGCTTGCACTACCGGGCCCTGCTGCCAAGGACGATCCCCGCGCCGGTGATCACCACGAGCAGGAAAAGCAGGGCCGGTCCGGCCGCGATCACCAGAGCCTGCGCGAGCATGAGGTACACCAGGCCCGAAACGGTCATGGTGACGGCGAGCGCCGCCGCGCAGTAGCGCAGCCACCGGGGGAGTACCGCGGCGCGGTATGAGGTCGCGGTGGCCAGGTACGCGGCCACACCGAGGACGGCGAACGCGAGCATCTTGACGCCGTCGATCCTGTCGATGCTGGCCCAGAGCAGGTGCGCGGCGCCGGCGTCCCGGGTCCTGGTCACGATGAGGCCGAGGACGAACTCGGCGACCGAGATGGCGGTCGCGGTCAGGCCAGCGGCGCGGAGCACCCGGCCGAGCGGTCCGCCCGTGGCGCGGGCAAGCGCCAGCGTGACGACGGCGATGCCGATGGCCGGCAGGCCCTCGGTGAGGGCGAAGTTGACCGCCGCACTGGCCTGGTGCCCGGCGTAGGCGCCGAGGATAGCGGTGCCGCTGGCACCGAGGGCGGGGTTGGGAGCGGGGATGGCAAGTCCGGCGATCCAGGACAGCGCGTAGCCGATGCCCGCGACACCAGTAACAGTGACCAGGGAGTGCGAACGGCGAACGGAGGTACCCGCGGCACATTGGTTAATTGTCATAGCTACAAGTTAAGCTCATTAACTTTGGATGTCAAGCCCGGTCGAATGGGAAGGCATACGGCAGGCTCGGGGTTGATGCGAGTGATCCCGGCAGCAGCGGAACGGAGCGGACATGAAGGCCATCGTCGACGGCACGGTCGTGGCGGAAGCACCGGAGCCTGACCTGATCTCCATCGAGGGCAACTACTACTTCCCGCCCTCTTCGATCGGCGTCGGCGCACTCAGCGACAGCCCGACGCCATATACCTGCCCGTGGAAGGGCGTCTGCCAGTATCACGACATTTCGGTCAACGGTTCCGCCCACCACGACGCGGCGTGGAGCTACCCGGACCCCTATCCCGAGTCCTTCGACCGCGTCGGCAAGGACTACACCGCCTACGTAGCCTTCGACAAGCGCCAGGTCTCGCTCGCCGACTAGCCGGTTGTCGCCCGGTTGCCGCTGCGGCGGGTCCCGGCGGGTCCCGGCGGGTGCCGGCGGCTGGCCAGCGGCTGGGCCGGCGGGTCCCGGCGGGTGCCGGCCGCGTGGCGGTCACGGGCGGTGGCCCGCGTGGCGCCTCTGCGGGGCGGCGTCATGCGGCGGCTGGGCCAGCGGGTGCTGGGGCGATCAGCGCGGTAATTATGTCCAGCGCGGTGATTAGGGTTGCTGACCGGAAATTAGGTTCTTGCAGTGGCGTTGGGTGGGCAGGCGGCAGCGCCCGGCGGCGGGTGGGGGCGCCGGGTCGGGGTCTGGCTGGTCAGGCGGCTGGGGCGGTGTCCTGGGGGCTGGTTTGGGTGGGGGGTGTCCAGCCGAGGGCGCGGAGCTGGCGGAGGTGGTTGCGGATTTTCTTCTCGGTGTTGATGCGGCTGGCGTGGTAGTTCTCGCCGAGGTCGTGGTAGCGGGCGGCGGGGTCGGCCAGGAGGTGCCAGATGATGATCAGGATGGAGCGGGCGACGGCGGTCTGGGCGATGGCGCCGCTGCGGCGCCGTTTGATGCGGCGGTAGCGTTCGCCGAGGAAGGTGGCGGTGCGGCCGGCGGTGACGGAGGCCTGGCCGAGGTAGCCGCGCAGGTAGGTGTTGCCGTGGTTTTTCTTCCCGCGGCGGGGGCGGGGCCCGGACTGGTTCGCCAGCGGGACCAGCCCGGCCCAGGAGACCAGGTGGCCCGGGGTGGGGAACCGGGTCATGTCCAGGCCGGTCTCGCCGATGATCTGCATGGCCAGCATGACGCTGATGCCGGGGATCTGGGCCAGGCGGTCCGCGGCGGGGAGCCGGGCGGCGCCGGGGCCGCGCCCGGCGGCGGGGCCGGTGACCCCGTCCGCGTCCGCGCCCCACGCGGCGGGGATCGCCGCGACCGCAGCGGTGATCTGGTCCTCCAGCGTGGTGATGGCCTGGTCCAGGAACGCGATCTGGTCCAGCAGCTGCCGGGCCAGGACACCGTGGTAGTCCTGCCACAGGCCGTCCAGCGCCGCGGCGAGCGCGTCCCGCTTGTTCTTCATCGGCCCCCGGGCCAGCCCGGCCAGCACCTGCGGGTCACGTTCGCCGGCGATCAGCGCGCCGATCATGTCCCGCACCGACTTGGTGTTCAGCGTGGACGCGACCGAGGACACCTTGATCAGGGCGCCTTCGAGCAGTTTCTCCAGCCGCTGCCAGCACCGGGTCCGGTCCCGGACCAGGTCGGTCCGGGCCCGGGTGAACTCGCGCAGCCCGCGGATCGCCGGGGGCGGCACGAAACAGGGCCGCAGCATCCCCCACCCGGCCAGCCGGGCCAGCCACTGCGCGTCCAGCTTGTCCGTCTTGGGCCGCCCCGGCAGCTGCCGGACCTGCCGCGGATCGACCAGCCGCACCGTCAGGCCCAGCATCTCCAGCACGAAGAACCAGATCTTCCAGTAATCGGAGGTGGCCTCCAGCACGACCAGCTCCACCTGCTGGGCCAGCAGCATCTTGCCCAGCTCGGTCACCGATCCCGTCGTGGCGGGCACCTCGGCCCAGACCTGGCTGCAGTCCGGCCGGGCCGGGGTCCGCACGCACACCGCCGCGGACCCCTTCGCCACATCGATCCCGGCCACCCGCTCATGCACCTGCAGGTGACCCTCATCCTTGACCAGCCGCGGTTCACGCACCGCCGCCTCCTATCATGAACACCGTAGGGATAACCGGCGGGCTGCCCGGGGATCCAGGTCAGGCGTATGCAAACGAATACTGACCGGCGTGCTCGAGGCAACAGAAAACGACCCTCAGGTCAAGGACCCCAGCGCCAAGCTGTGAGCCGGGCTCAAGTCCCAAACAAGAACCGGCGACACGGACAGCCCGCCCCAAGCCTCCCGCAACCCCCCCGACCCCCGCCACACCGCGGCAGCAGACACCAGCCCCCGCCCACCCCAAAAATTTCGCGCGAATGCGGCCAACCCCGATGGGGCCCAGCTGTGAGCAGGACAGGCGTGCCCGGCTGACCGGATAGGAGGGCCTGCGATGCGGAATATCACCTGGGTGTGAGCGTGCTCTCTGGCATCAACGGAACGTGACCTGGTTGCGGCCACCTGGTGCTGGACGTCGCGCACGGATGGCGGGAGTACCAGCTCTCACTTGCGTAAGGCGCTAGGCGCTGGACCGGCGGTCAGGCATGCGCTCGTCCCACGGCGCCAGGCCGCGGAGCGAGTGGAGCGCCGCGCGGCCTTTCGGCAGCAGGAAGTAGAGCCGCACCCGCGGGATGCGGGTGATCTCGGCGTGCCGCACGAACCCGTCGCCCTCAAGCGCGCGCAGCCGCAGTGACAGGACCTGCCGGCTGAGCTGCACCTGCCCGGCCTGGCCGCCGGCCGCGCCGAGCAGGTGTGCCCACCTGGCGGCCTGGCTGTTCACCGCGCCGACCAGGTCTCCCGGCCGGGTGCCCTGCTCGCCGTCCAGGTTGGCCAGGATGGGCAGGTCCCAGCGGTGCCGTACGACGCTCACCACCGTGCGAAGCCGGCCCGTGAGCTGCGGCCAGTCCAGGTCATCCGGCACGGGTGAGGCTCCCGCCCCGCCCGCGGGCGCGCGGGCGGGGCGGCCGCGGGCCCGGCGCAGGAATCCTCGCGCTGCCCCGCGGTCTTGACGTGGTGCTCCCATCAGACCCCTCCGGTT
>DASXDG010000457.1:0-1611 GCA_036490795.1 Streptosporangiaceae bacterium | reverse complement strand
CGCCGGTTCACCGGCTGGTGCCGTGACCGTTCCATGTCCCTGTTCGAGGTCCGCCGGGCCGGCATCGAGATGTTCGCCCGCGACCTGGAAGACAAGGGCCGGGCCCGGGCGGCGGTGACCCGCCGGCCGTCCACGATCGCCGGGTTCTGCAAGTACGCGGCCGAGGAAGTGGCGCATGACCTTGGCCCGTCGAGTGCGGTGACCCTTCATGAAAAGCGGGCCCGGCTCCTGGCCCGGGATTGCGGTCCGGACCGGCGATCAAACGCGGGTAGCGACGAACAAATTCAGCCGCATGATCCGGGAGCGCCGACATGAGCGATGTCGTAGGCTTGCGGCGAAATCATGACATCTGGCGAAGTCTTCCGGTACGGGCCGGGAGCGGAAGGATCACGTGATGAGCGAGGACCGGGCCGAGACCGCGCCGGATGCCGATGCGATCGCCCGGCTCGATACCGGGGTCCCGCACATCGCGCGGGTTTACGACTACTGGCTGGGCGGGAAGGACAACTTCGCTGCCGACCGGGCGGCCGGTGATGCCTTCGCGGAGGCCGTGCCGTCTATCGTGGCTGGCGTGCGGGAGTGCCGGGCGTTCCTGGTCCGGGTAGTGCAGTTCCTGGCGGGCGAGGCCGGCGTCCGTCAGTTCCTCGACATCGGCACGGGGCTGCCCACGGCTGATAACACGCACGAGACAGCCCAGCGGGCGGTACCCGAGTCCCGGGTCGTGTACGTGGACAACGACCCCCTGGTGCTCGCGCACGCGCGGGCGCTGCTAACCAGCGGCCCGCAGGGCAGGACCGCCTACCTCGACGCCGACCTGCGCGATCCGGGGACGATCCTTCAGGCGGCGGCCCGCACCCTGGACTTCAGCCGCCCGGTCGCGGTCATGCTGGTCGGGGTGCTGCACTGCATCCCCGACGACGGCGACCCGTGGGCGATCGTGCAGCGGCTGATGGCGGCCGTGCCGCCGGGCAGCTACCTGGTCGTCGGCGCGCCGGCCAGCGACATACAGGCTGAGGAGGTTGCCGAGGGCGCCGCGGGGCTGAACGCCCGGCTCGCCGAGCCCGTCACGTTCCGGTCCCGCAGCCAGTTCGCCCGGTACCTGGACGGGCTGGAGGTCCTGGAGCCCGGGATCGTCCAGTATCCGCAGTGGCGTCCCGGCCCGGGCGCCGGCCCGGTTCCTGACTCGCCAGCCTGGTGCGCGGTCGCCCGCAAGAACTGAGGCCCCGCCCGGGCCGGCGCCACCACCAGCATGGACTCCCGCTAGCGAGGTTCTCGACTTCATCCGCCCTGCGGCCGCCACCCTTATGCCGCGCACTCGGTCGTTCATGAGTCAAGCGCCGAAACGGATGATCTGTGCTTAGCCGGGCTGTGCGATTGTCTCGGGACCGGCCGACCAGATTCGGCGTTCGGCGCCAGTCCCGGAGCGCGACGGCCGATGAATCCGGTCACTCTCCGCGGTACCCTGTCAACTCGGCTTCGCATCTATCACCGGGCTCTGCTGGCCGCCCGCCTCATGGCCAGGGACTGCACCGCATCATCATGCTGCTCTGGGCGTACCTGAGCTCGCGGCGTTCACGATGTCGCGCAGCTGAGCGTTGGAGAATCGGTGTC
>DASXDG010000456.1:0-4868 GCA_036490795.1 Streptosporangiaceae bacterium | reverse complement strand
CCGGACCCTCTGCCATGACCTGGCCTTCAGCCGCGACCGGGCCCCGGTCCTCGACCGGGACACGGCCACCCCGCCCAGGCAGAGCAGCCCGCCCGCGATGGTGACCCAGCCGGGCACCTGACCGAGGAAGAGCCAGGACATGAGCACTACAAGCCCTGGCACGGCGTAGGTGGTCGCGCCCATCTTGCCCGAGGTGGTCCGGGCAAGGGCGTAGGCCCAGGCGGCGAAGCCGACCATGGTGGGGAACACACCCAGGTAAACGACGCAGGACACCGGGCCGGCCGGGGCGTGCGCGAGTTCGGTCACCAACTGCCCGCTGAACGGCAGGCACATGACGGTCCCGGTAAAACAGCCGAACGCCGTGACCTGGACGGCGGACCCGTGCTGGAGCGCTCGTTTCTGCGCGATCACGCCGAACGCGTACGCTACGGCCGCGAGCAGGCAGAGCAGCACGCCGGTCAGCGACGACCGGCTCCCGCCGGACGCGGCGACCCCGATCACCACCGCGCCGCCGAACGACACCGCCATGCCCGCGAGCAGCCGCCGCGGGAACCCCTCGTGCAGCAGCCAGCCGCCGAGCAGCGCGATCAGGATCGGCCCGACGTTGACTAGCATCGCCGCGGTACCGGCGTCGACGTCCCGCTCGCCCCAGTTCAGCGCGATCATGTACACGCCGAACCAGAGCAGCCCGGATAGGACGATGCCCGGCCAGGCCGCCCGCGGCGGCAACCCGCCCCCGTTCACCCGCCACAGCACGAACAGCGCAGCCGACGCGGTCAGCAAACGGCCCAGCGCGAGGGCACCGGGCGCGAACACCCCGCCTGCGCTGCGGATGGCGACGAACGCCGAGGCCCACAGCACCACGGTGACGACCGCCGCCGCGACAGCCCGAGACGATTGACTCATAACTCAACCGTAGGCAGAGCGCCGCTGGACTAGCTGGCGGGAAACGGACAGAGCGCTATGCCCGCGCCTGACTATGCCGCGCCTGACGATGCCAGAGAGCGACATCGCGGAGGGATGCCGCGCCAGTCTCGCCGTGTCCCGCTGCGCAGGCTGCTTCCCCGGCTCCGGGCGCGGATCCTCGGCCTAGCCAGCGAACACGCCGGCAATCCGGGAGATGGGCCCCATCGTCCGCAATAAGGCGATGGACGAGCCACTGGATTTCCCTGCCACATCCGTTTCCCTCCCATACCCGGGATACGGATGCCGGTCCGCACCGGTTCACCCCGCTGGCGTGCACCGATGAGTTTGGCGCTGCCGTTACGTTGTTACATCATGAGCAACGCAGACGTGAACGGACTATCCCTGCACTACCAGGAGCACGGCGACGACGGTGAGACGCTGGTCATGCTGCACGGCGGATTCGGCACCGGCGACTCGTTCGGCCCGGTCCTGGACGAACTGGCCGCCACCCGCCGGGTCATCACGCCGGACCTGCAGGCGCACGGCGGGACCGCCGACATCGACCGCCCGATGAGGTTCGAGGCGATGGCCGACGACATCGCCGGCCTGATCCGCCACCTGGGCCTGGACCAGGCGGACGTGCTCGGCTACTCGCTCGGCGGCGGGGCGGCGCTGCGGCTGGCCATCCAGCACCCGCGGCTGGTCAGACGCCTGGTGGTGCTGTCCGCCCCGCCAAACGCGACGGCTGGTACCCGGAAGTCAGGGCCGGCTTCGACGGGATGGGACGCCAGCTTGAGCCGATGTTCAAGCAGTCGCCGCTGTATTCCGCGTACGCGAAGGTGGCGCCGCGGGTTGAGGACTTCCCCGTCCTGATGGACAAGCTGGGCGACTGCACCCGCCAGGACTACGACTGGACGCGGGAGGTCGCCGGGATCACCGCGCCGGTCATGCTCGTCTACGCCGATGCCGACTCGATAAGCGCGGCCCACATGGCCGAGTTCTACGGGCTGCTGGGCGGCGGCGTCAAGGACGGCAACTGGGACGGCTCGACGCGGCCCGCCGCCCGGCTGGCGATCATGCCCGACCAGATCCACACGGACCTGCTCACCGCGCCGGGCCTGGCCGGAGCGGTGAGCAGTTTCCTCGACGCCACCGTCCTGGTGCCGCCGCCGATGGGATAAGCGGACCGGCCGCAGCACGATGACCAGCGGGCCGCGCAGCACGGTCGCGTGCCCGTCGGTTATCGCGGTCGGCCCGTTCCTGAACGGGGCGACCGCGACGGCCACCGGCACGGGATGCCGCTTCTTGAGCACGCCAGGCCGCAGCTTCTGCAGCCGCACGGGCAGCCTGCTGAGGGTGAACGTCCGGCCGTGCACCGACCTGATCGTGTAAATGTGCTGCTTGTAGAACAGCAGCTCATGCACGGTCAGGCGCGGTCCGGTTACCTCGGCGGCGGTGGTCGCGAACGCCGCCATGTCGAACGTCATCGGCTGACCCCCGCACGCCCCCGCGGGAACGGGGACAGTCCTGACGGGCTTGCCAGGGGCCGGCTTGCCAGGGGCAGGCACGACCATAATGAGCCCGGCACAGCACGATGCGACCCGGGTGACGGTTCCATGGCCCTTCTTCACGGTCTTGAACGTGCAGCACGCGAGCTTGGTGAGGGGCCCGCCGTTCGCCTTCACGACCTTCGGCGGGCACCGGACCGGAACCGGCCGGGGAGTGGATGTCCGGGGACTGGATGTCGCGGTGCCCGCCGTGCCAGTACCCGCCATGGCAGTACCCGCCATGGCAACGCCGGGAACGGCGGCCAGCAAGGCGAGTCCCACGGCCGCGCTTGCCGCGATTTTTCTGATCATCATGCTGCGAACGCTAGGAACCGTCCATTCAGTGCGTGTACGAGCCGTGCGTGAGTTTTATGTGAGCCGGACGGAACTCACACGCGGCACGCGCTCGTTACTGGCGTATGAGCCTGCTGGTGGTAGACGACGAGCCATTCCTGCGAGACGCCGTGGCGGACTCACTGCGCTTTCTGGGTTTCGACGTGACCACGGCTGACTGCGGCACGCAGGCGCTTCGGCTGGCCCGCGAGCATCCGTTCGAGCTGATGGTGCTGGACGTCATGCTCCCGGACACCGACGGTTTCGAGGTGGTCAGGAGGCTACGCAGGGACGGCTACCGGGTCCCCGTCATCTTCCTCACCGCGAGAGACACTCAAGCCGACAAGGTGGCCGGGCTGACGCTCGGCGGCGACGACTACATGACCAAGCCATTCGGACTGGAAGAACTCGCCGCGCGGATCCGGACCGTCCTGCGCCGCGTCAACCCGGACTTCGACGCCCAGCGGGTGCTCACCTTCGGGGACATCGAACTCAACCAGGACAGCTACGAAATCAGCCGCGGCGGCCGGGCCATCGACCTGTCACCCACTGAGTTCCGGCTGCTCAGGTACCTGATGCTCAATCCCGGACGGGTGCTGACAAAGGCACAGCTGCTCGATCACGTGTGGAACTACGATTTCGGCGGAACGGGCACCGTGGTGGCGACGTATGTCGCCTACCTGCGCCGCAAGCTGGGCGAGCCCGAGGTGATACACACCCAGCGTTCCGTCGGTTACATTTTGCGCCTGCCGAGAGGATGATCCATGCGCGTTAGCCGCCGTGTTAGCCGCCGGCCGAAACTGCGGATCCGGGTACTGGCCGGCGTGCTGGCGGTCACTCTGGTCTCGCTCGCAGCCTTCGATGTCGTCGCGGTCACCGCGCTGGACCGGTACCTGATCCGCCAGTCCGGCCAGAGACTGCAGGCGGCGCTGACCGTCGCCCAGCCGAAAGTGAACGTCATCGTCAAGGCAGGGCGGACCATCCCGGTCCCCGGCGCCTACACGATCATGCTGATCCCCCACGCCAAGCCGGGACGTCCCATCGTGATCGAATACGGGCCCGCCAAGACCGCCAAAATGAGCACGAACGCGGTAAAGGCCCTGACGGCCTGGCCGGTCGCGACGGTCGTCCGCACGGTGGCGGCCCGGCCGATGACGGTTACCGCCCCCAGCCAGGTGGTCCAGCCCATGGCGATAGCCGTCGGGCTCCGCGCGGACCTGCAGGTGGCGACCGTCCGCGTCCCGGCGGGCACCCTTGTCGCCAGCACCAGTCTCACTGACGTGAACGCCACCGTGGCCAGGTTCCGGCTCATCGTCATCGCCGGCTCGGCGGCGGCCGGCCTGCTCATCTGCGGTGGCGTGATACTGGTCATGCGGCGCGCCTCGGTGCTGGACGGCATGCTTACCCGCGTCGAGGCCTCAGTGGCCGAACGCGACGCCGCCGCTGACGCGATGCGCCGCTTCTTCTCCGACGCGAGCCACGAACTGCGCACCCCGCTGGCCTCGCTACGCGCCAACGCTGAGCTGTACCAGCAGGGCGCGCTGCGCCGCCGTCCGCAGGTGGACGAGGCGATGCGCCGCATCGCACTGGAGGCTCAGCGAATGAGCCGGCTGGTCGACGACATGCTTCACCTCGCCCGCCTGGATCAGCTCACCGAGCCCGACCACGAGCCGGTCGACCTGGGTCAGCTCGCCGTGGACGGCGTGCGGGACGCCCGCGACGCCGACCCGCTGCGCGTCTACCTGGTCCGCGCCGTGGGCGGCCTGACCGCACACGGCGACGGGGAACTGCTGCGCCGCGCGCTGGACAACCTGCTCGCGAACGTCCGCACGCACACCCCGCCCGGCACGACGGCCAGTGTCACCGTGCTCGGCACCGACGAGGGGATCGCCATCGAGGTCAGCGACGACGGCCCCGGAATCTCCCAAGAGACCCTGCCCAGGGTCTTCGACCGTTTCTACCGGGCCAACGCTCCGGTCCAGCGGCCAGGTTCCGGGCTCGGCCTGGCCATCGTCGCCGAGATCGCCGCCGCGCACGGCGGCACCGCACAGGCCAGCACGAACCAGCCGCACGGCCTGCGCG
>DASXDG010000455.1:0-24139 GCA_036490795.1 Streptosporangiaceae bacterium | reverse complement strand
ATCAGCTCCACGCGATCCTCCTCAACCCGGACTCGGCTGCCCGGGTGAACCCAGGCTGGGGCTTGTCCCAAGGGCCAAGTCAACCCGAACTTCCGGCCAGCGAAAACTACCGGATCCAGGGATTCCCGTGCTCTGTCCGCTGGCGGCCAGTGCTGCCCCCGCAGGATTCCAGTGCCGCGTCCGCTGGCGGTCAGTCCAGCCGGACGGGACATATTGGACAACTCGCAACTTCCCGGTCGCATCTGGGGCGCTTACCCGACCGGCACTCCATCAACGCGGAACATTGTCTTTTCGCGGAGGAAATCCCTGCTCACAGCAGGTATTTCCGCCACGTTGGGGCAAATTACCGCGTTGATGGAGTGCCGGTCGAGGCGGTGGGCAGCCTCGTAGTACGGTCGTTAGCCATGCGGATCTTTGTGGCAGGTGCGAGTGGGCTGATCGGGACCAGGCTCGTCCCGCTGCTCGTGGCGGCGGGTCATACGGTGGCGGGCATGACCCGCTCCCCCGGCAAGGCGGACACGCTGGCCGGGCTCGGTGCCGAGCCGGTCGTCTGTGACGTCTACGACGCTGCCGGGCTTTCTGCCGCACTGGCCGGTTTCCGGCCGGACGTGGTGATCCACCAGCTCACCGACCTGCCGGACAATGCCGCCGACTTCGGGCCGTCGGCCACCGAGGCGAACCGGCGGATCAGGATCGAGGGCACCGGCAACCTGCTGCGCGCGGCAGGGGACGCGCGGATGATCGCGCAGAGCATTTCCTGGGAGCAGGCCACCGAGGAGGCCCGCGCGGGCACCGGGGAATTCGAGCGTATGGTGCTGACCGCCGACGGCGTGGTGATCAGGTACGGCCAGTTCTGGGGACCGGGCACGTATTACCCGGACGAGCCGCCGGCGACGCCGAGGATCCACATCGACGACGCGGCCCGGCTGACCCTGCCAGCCCTGGACGCGCCACCCGGCGTGACCCTGGTCGTAGACGACCGCGCCCTGTCTCGCTAACGCGGCCAGTCTCGCGGCGCGGCAGGCACGGCAGGCACGGCGCGGCACGGCACGGCACGGCACGGCACGGCACGGCGCGGCAGGCGCCACGGGCGCGGCGTTGGCGCCACGGGCACGGCGTTGGCGTCGTCGGCTCGTTGCGGTCAGCCGGTGAGCCGGCGGTAGAGGTCGGGCCGGCGGTCGGCGAGCAGGTCGTTGCGCTCACTGGTCCGCTTGTCCCTGGCCTGCGTCAGCTCGCACTCGGCAGCGATCACCGTTGGCCTACCGGCGAGCACCGGCCCGGCCAGCGTGGCGCCGGACGGTGACGCGATCAGCGACCCGCTGACCCAGGACACGCCACGCTCGTCTCCGCACCGGTCCGCGACGGCGACGAACATGCCGTTGACCGCCGCGTTGGCACGCGCCTTGATCACCTCCGGTGCCTGCTCATCCGGCTTGACGTCGAGGACCGGCCAGTTCACCGGTGCGGCGAGCAGATCCGCGCCGTCCAGCGCGGCCAGCCGTACCCACTCCGGAAACTCCAGGTCGTAGCAGATCATCAGGCCGACCCGGCCGGACGGCAGCTCCACCACCGGCGGCTGCTCCTGCCCGGGAGTGAACACGTTCTTCTCCGCGTCCCACAGGTGCGCCTTGCGGTAGACGGCACGGACACCGGATGCGTCGACGATGGCCGCGCTGTTGTACAGCAGCCCGTCGCCGCCCAGCTCGCAGAACCCGCCGGCGATCGCCAGGTCATGCGCCTCAGCGAGGTCACACCACTGGCGCAACGTCGCGCTTTCGTCGGCGGCGGTCGCGAGGCGGCGTGCCTCCTCGGCGGACGAGAACACGTATCCCGAGTCACACAGCTCGGGCAGCACGACCAACCCGGCACCGAGCGCGGCCGCCTCCGCGACAGCCCGCGCCGCCGCGTCCCGGTTGGCGTCCACCTCCCCGACCGCGATCTCCAGCTGCGCCACCGCCACGATCATGACCTGCCTCCATCCGGCAACCGCCGTCATCCGGCAACCGCTGTCATCCAGCAGCCACCCTGCGGCCGCATCTCATCATCATCGCGCCCTTCTGGCCGGACATACGCCGCAGATCCATCTCTGGCCTCCCGCACGCACGAGACCGGCAGCTCCTATTTCTTAGGCGCGAATCGATTTACCATCACGGTGATATTGGCGGACCGAGGAAAGAGAGACTACGTGCGCAAGATCACCAGAGCCCTCATGATCTCAGCGATGGCCGCCGGCATCGGGGCGGCCCCTGCTGCTACTGGGACCGCGTTCGCCAACAACAACAAGCCGCCACAGACGATAGTCAGGCCCGACAACAGCCACAAGCCGCCACAGCGTTAGCCCGAATCCGTCCTGCCGTCCCGCAATTCGTTCGTATCCCGGATCTCCCAGCCGTCTTGGCGGGCCGCGCCGCCGCGGCCTAGACATGCCCCGCGGTCGGGTCGGCGTTGCCGGATCCCGGGGTGGACGGTGCCCGGCCCATAGGCCGGTTTCATGATCGTGCGCGTGGCGTTCCGGGAAACCGGAACGCCACGCGCACGATCACCGCGATGCCGCCCGAGTGCGGGTGGTTTATCCGGTTTGCGGATGCCGGTGCGGCGGCGTGGCCGCGATGGCCCTGATCGCCGCGGGCGACGCAGACCCACGCAGTTCAATCTCTGTAGCGCGGGCGCTGGCGAGGAATCCACGGTGCAGGTCTTCCGAAGAAAGCTTTGCAAAGTTATCTTTGCATTCATGGATGCCGACCCCGAGAAGGCACGCTCCGTTACCAAGCTGACCGATCCGCGCGCGTTGCGCGCGTATGCCCATCCGGTGCGCATGGCGCTGGTCGGGCTGCTCCGCACCGAGGGCCCGCTCACCGCCACGCATGCCGCCGAACTCCTCGGCGAGTCATCGGGCACCTGCTCGTTCCACTTGCGCCAGCTGGCGAAGTACGGGCTGGTCGAGGAGGCGGGCGGCGGTACCGGCCGGGAGAAGCCGTGGCGCGCGACGACGATGTCCACGACCTGGGAGGCCACGCCGGCCAACCCCGAACTCGCCGCCGCGACCAACATGCTGAATACGGTCATCGCCGAGCGCTACTTCGAGCAGGTGATGCGCTGGCTGGACACCATCCAGCTCGAGTCCAAACAATGGCAGGAGTCCTGGTTGCTCGGCGACCGGCTCCTGTACCTGACCCCGGACGAGCTCACCGGGATCGGCACCAAGGTACGGGAGCTGCTCGACCCCTACTCCGACCGCGTCGCCGACGCGTCCCTGCGCCCCGATGGCGCCCGGCGGGTCAGCTACCTGCACTTCGCCTTCCCCACAGACGGCGAGCCATAAAGGTGGCTCGGACAGGTCGTCACCAACGCGGTAATTAAGTCCTCTGCCGCGTTGATTTCCCGCCTCTGCCGCGTTGATTCCCGCCGCATCCCGGGCGTGGCGCGCATACGCGGCAGTGATCAGGGGGATACCCGAGGCTTAGGGGATACCAGAGGGGGCACACATGACGACCGCGAGAGACATCATGAGCAGCGGCGTGCGCTGCATTCCGGCGACCGAGACGCTGGACCGGGCAGCGCAGATGATGCGCGAGATGAACGTCGGCGCACTGCCGGTCTGCGACGCAAACGACCGTATGACCGGTATGGTCACCGATCGCGACATCGTGGTGAAATGCGTAGCGATGGGGCACGATCCAGCGGAGGTCACCGCCGGCGACCTGGCCGAGGGCACGCCGCGCTGGATCGATGCGGAGGCAACCGTCGGCGAGGCGCTCGCGGAGATGAAGAAGCACCAGATCCGCCGGCTTCCGGTGATCGAGAACAAGAAGCTGATCGGCATGATCAGCGAGGCGGACATCGCCAGGAGCCTGTCCCAGGGCGACGTGCACAGCTTCGCCGCGCGCGTGTACGCGGCCACCTGACCTGGGCTGAAGCACCACCGTTAGTTATGAGCTAGTCGACGGCTACGGCGCCTGCTCCAGCGGCCCGGGCTTGCGCATGATGATGCGCGGCCGGCCGGTGCCGCCGTAGTCGTCGACTCGCGTCATGCTGGTGAAACCCACCCGCCGGTGAAACGCCTGCGACGCCTGGTTCTGCGGGCTGGTGATGGCCTTGAGGCTGGTCGCGCCGCCCGCGACGGCCGCCGCGGTGAACGCCTCGTACAGCGTGCTGGCCAGGCCGAGTTTGCGTGCGTCGTCCCTGACCGCGATGAAGTGCACGTAGCCGTAGCCACCGGGGGCGACGAAGCCGAGCAGGTACCCGAGGATCTCGCCGGTATCTTCCGAACGCGCCACGAAAGCCGTGTCGGCGAACTCGATGAAGAACATCGGGTGGTGCACCGAGCGGAGAAAATCCAGGTCACGGTCGCCGGCCCAGAACCGCTCGAAGTTCCGCATGATCTCGGCGCGGTCCTGTTCGCGGGCGTGCTCGATCATCAGCGAACCACCTCCGTATCGTTGCGCGTTGCCAGTCTCTCACTGACTGACCCGGGTCTTCACTGGCGCAGGCTGGCCACGGCCAGCTTGAGCCAGCGCACGAGTTCGGCGAAGTCCTCGTCGATGACGTCCTGGTCGTGCCGCGGAACCGGCCGGCCACCTCGCTGGCCGCGAAACCCAAGATGGCCGTGCCGAGCAGCCGTTCAGCTGGTGCTCACTGTCCTCGGCGCCTAGCACGGACGGACGGCAACGACATAACGCAGCAGCGGTAGTTCGCCGGCCGACTCCACCTGGAAGCCGGCCTCGGCCGCCAGGTCCTCCAGCGGACCGACCGTGGCCGCGGCGTGCCGCGTCCGCCTACCACCCGGGTGGGACCGCGACGGATTGAAATCCGCGACCAGCAGGCGCCCGCCGGGCTTGGTCACCCGGTACATCTCGCTCAGCGCGGGCCCGCGCCGCCAAGCTGGCACGTGGTGCATGGCAAGGGTGCAGGTGACCACGTCGAACGTCGCGTCCGGCAGGTCCAGGTCCTGCGCGACGCCCACGCTGAACGTCACGCCGGCCCGCGCGCGCCGGCGAGCATAGGCGATCGCCGCCTCGGATGGATCCACTCCCGTCACGTGCCCGGCCGGACCCGCGGCAGCGGCCAGCTTCCTGGCCAGGTAGCCACTGCTCGATCCGACATCCAGGACCGAATCCCCGGCACGCGCGCCGCTCAGCGACACAATCCGCCGGTATACGGCGCCGCGCCTGCCAAGGAACGCGATCTGGCTCACCACTTCGTTCAGCCGGAAACCGTCGAGCGTGGTGCCCTTCCCCTGCCGTCCGCCGTGCAGGCGCCTCATCGTGTCGTGCATGCGTCCTCCGTTTCGAGATAACTTAGTCGCGACTAAGCTTAGTCATGACTAAGTTAGGTGGCAAGATGAACGACAAGCCCACGGTGACCGGCAAGCCGCGGCACCGGACGCGGCTGAGCGCGGCCGAGCGCAGGGAGACGATCCTGCGCGCCGCGACCGACGTGTTCGCCCAGTCCGGCTACCGCGCCGCGAAGGTCTCCGATGTGGCCGCTCAGATCGGCGTCACCGAGCCCGTTATCTTCCAGAACTTCGGTTCCAAGGCCGCCCTGTTCACCGCGGTGCTCGAACGTGCCGTCGTCGACGCCCGGTTGGCCATGGACGGTCACGGTTCCGCGGCCAGCCTGCTGCATCACGTGCTAAGCGGGCATGACGGGGGCGCGCACCCGGGTGCCGCCTACGGAATCTTGTTCGCCGACGCCATCACGCTGACCGCGGATCCCGAGCTGGCCGAGCCGGCCAGGGACGCCTTGCGCGCGATCGCGGACCACCTCGCTGACCTGGTACGCCACGCCCAGGCCTCTGGCGCCGTCCGGGCTGACACCGATCCCGGCGCCGCCGCGTGGCTGCTGCTGTCCCTGCTGTCTGCCCGGCGGTTGCGCGAGGCGGCCATGCCGCCCGGCCTTGAGCAGACGGTCACCGCCCTCGCCCTGCGAGCACTAGCCCCGTTACTTGTCCAGCGTGTACTCAGTCGTCCAAGGCGGCGGCGTCAGCGGGGACGTCGACCGAGTACTGCTTGAGCACGGCAAGCGGCACGATCTCCAGCGCGCGCTGGTGCGTGGACGCGAGCACCACCGGTGCCGCCGCGCCGTCATGGTGCGCCCTGAGCCAGTTCACCGCCGTCACGCACCACCTGTCCCCCGGGTTCAGCCCGGGGAACTTGAACTGGGGCATCGGGGTCGACAGGTCGTTGCCGATGCTCTTCTGGTGTTCGAGGAACTCGCCCGTGACCACCGCGCAGATCGTATGACTGCCCAGGTCCTCAGGTCCGGTCGTGCAGCACCCGTCCCGGTAGAAACCGGTAAGCGGGTCGGTGCCACACGGCTCAAGTTCCCCGCCAAGCACGTTACGGTCGCCCATGCCAAGAAGTATTGAATTACGCGTCGCACTCCGCAAGGAGCCCGCCATGTATCGCAACACAATCCGCTTCCCGGCGTCCGGCCTCCGGCGGGCCGGATCCGGCCCCGCCGGCCCCGATGTACTGCCGCTGGCTACCATCGCGGACCCGCTTAACAAGGACTTCATGGCCGCTAAATCGGAGGCGGATACAGTCAGGATCACTTGGGGAGGGCCGCTAGGGACCGGAGAGCCGCAAACTCACCGGTCCCCGGCGGGCATTTTGCTGGACCGCGGGATCGACGCGCTGCGGGCATCCGCACTCGGTCAATCCCGCCTCGGCGGCGTCCACCGAGCTGACCTCCTCGACGGGCTTCCTCGACGGGCTTCCTCGACGGGCCGCAGAATGCTTACCCGGTACGGTAGTGCTCGTGAGCATCTACGACATCGCGGTGAAAACCCTGGCCGGGCAGGACTCCTCGCTCGCCTCCCAGGCCGGCAAGACCCTGCTCGTGGTGAACGTCGCGTCCAAGTGCGGACTGACCCCGCAGTACACCGCCCTTGAGGCGCTGCACGCGCGGCTGGCCGACCGCGGGTTCGCCGTGGTCGGGTTCCCGTGCAACCAGTTCGGCGGGCAGGAGCCCGGTACGGCCGGCGAGATCGCCGAGTTCTGCTCGGCAACGTACGGGGTCACGTTCCCGATGTTCGAGAAGATCGAGGTGAACGGGCCGGAACGGCACCCGATCTACTCCGAGCTCACCGCTGTCCCGGACGCGGACGGTGAGGCCGGCGACATCCAGTGGAACTTCGAGAAGTTCGTGCTGCGTCCCGACGGCAGCGTCGCCGCCAGGTTCCGGCCGATGACGACTCCGGACGACCCGGCCGTACTCGCCGTCATCGAGGACAACTTGCCCGCTTAGCCGCCGGAGGACCATCGTGGCCGACAGCCCAGACCTAGCGAGCATTTACCAGGACCTGCACGCCCATCCGGAGCTGGCCTTCCAGGAACGGCGCACGGCGGGAATAGCCGCCGGACGGCTGCGTGATCTCGGCTACGAGACGACGGAAGGCGTCGGCGGGACCGGCGTGGTCGCAGTGCTGCGCAACGGCCCGGGGCCGGTCGCGTTGCTGCGCGCGGACATGGACGCGCTGCCCGTGCTCGAGCAGACCGGCCTCCCCTACGCGAGCACCGAGCACGGTACCGACGAGGACGGCGAGACCGTGCCGCTCATGCACGCGTGCGGCCACGACGTGCACGTGACCTGCCTGATCGGCGCCGCCGCCGCTCTCGCGGCGAACCGGTCGTCGTGGCGGGGAACGCTGCAGCTGGTGTTCCAGCCCGCCGAGGAAGCAGGGCTAGGCGCCAAGGCGATGATCGACGACGGCCTGTTCGACCGGTTCGGCCGGCCCGACGTGGTGCTCGGCCAGCATGTCGCGCCGATGCCGGCCGGGCTGTTCGGGCTCCGGGACGGCCCTGCCTTCGCGGCATCGGATTCGCTGCGCATCGTGATGCACGGCAAGGGCGGACACGGCTCGCGCCCCGAGACGACGGTCGACCCGGTCGTGATGGCCGCCGCGACCGTGCTCCGCCTGCAAGGCATCGTGTCCCGTGAGGTCCCAGCGGCCGAAACCGCCGTGCTCACGGTCGGCCTGCTGCGCGCCGGAACCAAGGAGAACATCATCCCGGACAGCGCGGAACTGCGGCTCACCATCCGCACGTTCAACCGGGCCATCCGCGACCGGGTTGTCGGCGCGGTCGAACGCATCGTCCGCGCCGAGGCAGCCGCGTCCGGCGCGCCCGCCGATCCCGAGATCACCGTATTCGAATCGTTCCCCGCCGTCGTGAACGACCCCGCCGCGTGCGATCGCGTGCGCGAAGCGTTCGGCGCCCAGTTCGGCCACGGACTGGTGGTCGATCCCGGTCCGGTCACGGGAAGCGAGGACGTCGGCCAGCTGGCCACCGAGGCAGGCGCGCCGTGCGCGTACTGGCTGCTCGGCGGTGCCGACCCCGCGCTGTTCGCCGGGGCGGCCAGCATCGCGGAAATCGCCGCCATCGTCGGCAGCCTGCCCTCGAACCATTCCTCCCGGTTCGCCCCGGCCATAGATCCGACCCTGCGCACCGGCGCAGCCGCCCTAACCTGCGCCGCCCGCGCCTGGCTAGCCCCCCGCTAGCCTGCCCGCCCGCGCTAGCCTGCCCGCCCGCGCTAGCCAGTGCCGCCCACGCTGGCCTGCCGCCCGCGCTGGCCTGCCGCCCGCGCTAGCCAGTGCCGCCCACGCCCAGCTACCCGCCGACCAGCCACAGATGTCACCCTGGTCACTGACTTCTCTCCCACAGTGAAACGCCCCAAGATCGTTGGCGATTAACGCGGTATTTTGGCTTATCGCGGAGGAAACCATTGCTGTGAGCATGGTTTTTTACCGCGTTGGACATATCTTCCGCGTTAACGGCGCCCACGGCGGGACGGGCAAGGGGCGCGCCGGCGAGTACGGCCCGTACATCCACCCAATGGCGCGCACACCCATCCAAGCCCGCAACGACGTGGAGGACTGCCCCTTCGTGGTAGCTAGACCCCCGAAAACGAGGGGTAATCGGACACGAAGGGGTAAACGGACACGTTAACCGAGATCGTTACGCTGCCAGCCGGGAAACATCAACCACATCGATCCCGACCGCATCGACAGTCTCGCCATCACCGCCCGTCCGCATCCCGCCATCGCTACGCGGAACAAAAATAGCTCGCCTACCGTTGCATCGTTTGACGATATACCGGAAGCCGCACTAATCTGCCGGCATGACAGACAGCACCAGCCTGCCCAGCCAGCCGCCGCCCGGCACCCGCCCGCTCAGAGCCATCCCGCTCAGAGCCATCCCGCTCAAGGCCATCCCGCTCAAGGCCATCCCGCTCAGGGAGTATCTGCACGCGGCGATCTTCACCGCCGCGGCCATAGGATGGCCCGCGTGGAGGCACTCAACGGATTCGGCCGGTACGCGGGCCCGGCGACACTGATCCTGGCTAGCCTCGCCGAGGGCGCCAAGCACGGGTACGCGCTGACCAAGGACATCGAGTCGTTCGCCGGCGTACGGCTGGCACCGGGCACGCTGTACGAGGCGCTGGCCAGGCTCCAGTCGCAGGGCATGATCGAGGCACTGGAAATCGACGACCGGCGGCGCCCCTACCAGCTCACCGCGGCGGGCGCCGAGGCGCTGCGCGCCCACCTGGACAACCAGCGGCGGGTCGCCGACCTCGGCCTGCGCCGCCTGGCCAGCACCTGGGGCACCGCTTGAACGCGCGAGCTCGCGCGGAAAGGCTCATCCGCTGGTACCCGGGGGCGTGGCGGTCCCGATACGGCGAGGAATTCGCCGAACTGCTCGTCGACGACAGCACCGAACGCCCGCGGTCAACCGCCCGCACGCTGGACGTTGCGCGCGGCGGAATCCTGGCCAGGCTCGCCGCGGCCGGACTCGGCGACTAGGCGCTCGAACCCGACCCTGCCGCCCGGGCCAGGACCAGCCTGGCCTGGCTCGCCCGCAGCCTGGCGGTCTTCCTCGGCTTCGGCGTCGTCATGTGGTCGCAGCTCATCATCGGCTGGCAGTGGTCCGCGCCGGACACCGCGGCCACCCGCCTGGGCACGGTGACGATGTCGGCGGCCACGGCCGCGTTCGTCGCACTGGCGATCGCCGCGGCCGCACCCGTCCTGTGGACACTCGCAAAATCAAGGTCAGTACAGCTCAGAACGCCAGTGGTACTTGGCCTGGCAGGAACCGCGGTCATGGTCGCAGGCGCCCGCCACTTCGGCAACGGCTGGCCGGGCACCGGCGGCCACCCGTGGGCGGGCCGCGGCCTGGTCCCCGGCGGGGTGGCCGCGTTCTCGTGGGCATCGACGCTGTCGGTCTCGTCGTACTGGGCGCACCCGGGATGGCTGGCACACTTCCCGGCGGCCGAACTCGCCTGGATGGCAATCAGCCCGCTCGCCATCGCCGCCATCATCACCGGGCTGATCATGATCATCCGCCGGTCCGGGCTGTCCAAGAACGTACTCCGCTTCGAGGCCAGGCTCGGCGTCGCCGCCGCGACGCTGATGGTCGTGTTCCTGGCGGGCTGCGCCGCCTGGGTCGTCGACGGCGGACCCGGCCCTGACGGCCTGTTCCACGCCGGCGCGATCGACGTGGCGGGCCTGGTCCTGCTGGCGTTCGCGTTCGCCCTCGCTCAGCGATCCGCCGCCCTGACCTGGCGAGCGGTCAGCCGGTCATGATCGTGAGCCGCCACAGGTAGACGAAGCCATTGCTGTAGGCCGTGGCCAGCGTCGTGCCATTCGGGCCAAACGCCACCGCCGCTGCGCCCCCGACCGAAGGGTCGTTGATGGCCGGAAGGGGTTTGCCGGTGGCGACGGCCCACATGTAGGTGGTGCCGTTGCTGTCACCGATCGCCAGCAGGGCGCCGTCAGGCGAGAAGGCCATCGAGTTGACCATGGTGTTGAGCGGCGGGCCGGTGACGGCAGTGCGCTTGTCGTTGCTGGGATTCCACAGGTACGTCGAGCCGCCGCCGCCCGAGATGGCCACGGTGTTGCCGCCCGGCCCGACCGCCAGCGCGGTGACACTCGTGTTCAGCAGGCTGATGTCCTTGACAGGTCCAGCCCCCATGTTGCCGGTGTGCCACAGGTACACCGTGCGGTCGCCATCGGCGGTGACCAAGGTGCCGTCGTCAGATGACATGGCTATTGCCGAAATGCCCTGCTTTGACGGGTCTTGGTAGAGGCTCGGGATAATCCCATCGGTGGCAGGGTTCCATAGGTAGATGTCCGTGCTGTCTTCGATGACGGCGATCTCGCCTTCCGGCGCGCCGGCCATGGCGGTGACGATCCCGTTCCGCGGATCCGGATAGTCAAATTCGACCCGATGATTCGCGACGTTCCACGAGTACGAGGTGCCGTCGTCGTTGGTGCCGACGGAGATGGACAACGTACCGTCTTGGGTGAACGCCACGGCGGTGACGCCTTCGAGGTACAACGGATTGGGCAGTTTGGTCTTCACCGAAGTGCCGGTATTCACCAGGTACGCGTTGCCGCCAGGCGTGTCCCCGACCTGCGACGTACCGACGGCAAGGGTGGTCCCGTCCGGCGCGAACGCGACCGAATCGGGCGGCTGACCAAACGGGATCGACTTCCACTGCGAGGCCAGGACCGTCACGATGTTCGCCGGATTCCCGTTCGTAGCCCCGCCGGATGCCGTCGGATGGCCACCGCCAGTCGCGGTCGGATGACCGGAGCCGGTGGCCGGCGGATGGCTTCCGCCGGTCGCGGTCGCATGGTTCCCGTTGCCGGTAAGCCCCGGCTTGTTCCCGCCGGACAAGGCGATCAGCGCCCAGGCGATGGCGCCGCCGAGCAGTACGGTGACGAGCGTGGCTCGTATCGCCACTCCACGGAGAACGCCGCGAGGGGCACGTCCGGGAGCCGGCCCGGGAGCCGGCCCGCCGAACGACGGCACCGGTGCGGCCGCGGCCTGCGCGTCGCGGGCCTGATCGAGCTGCCTGACCGCCTCGCCGGCCTCCCGCTCCGCCTCGTGGATCGCCTCCCGCAATTCCTCCCGGCGCTCGGCCGTGGCCGACGGCGACTCGGCTTGCCGGGACCGGAGCCGGGCGAGTTCGCGCTCGTGCGCCGCGACCTGGTCCAGCAGCGCTGCCACCTGAGCGTCGCGCTCGGCAAGCTCCCGCTCGGTATCGAGACGCGTACCAGGAGGGGCCGCGTTGTACGCGAATACGAACTCTCGCGCGTTGTCCACCGCGCGGCTTTCCGGCACCGGGCGGTGATCGGCGGCCAGGTTGTCCCGCACCTGCTTGAACAGCGGCTCCAGCCGTAGCCGCGCAGGCTGTCCGGGTATCCCCCGCTCGACCACGTCGGCCAGGTACTTGGTGAAATACGTCTGCGGACGGGCCCGGCCCTGGGCCTGCTCATAGCGCGCGGTGGTGTACGCGCGAGTCGCCGCCATCGTGTAAGCGCCGGCCACCTGGGCATGGTCGAGTACATCACTGGCGCCCAGCGTCCTGGTCGTAACGAGCCCGGCGTAACAGCAGTCCAGGATCACGATCTTGGTGGCGGCGCGGCTCTCCATCAGCGCGCTGCGGACATCGCCGAACCGCAAGCTCGTCGAGGCCCGCCGGTTCGCTTCCGGCCGGGAATCCCTCATGCCAAGGCACAGCTCGTCATCGGGGGCGATCTGGCCGTGGCCGACGAAGTAGAACAAAGCCACGTCGTGAACGCCGGCATGGGCGGTGACCAGCCGGTCCGGAATATTGCCAGGACCAGGCTCGTTGGCAATGACGGTGACGCGATCCGGTGGCCAGCCGCACAACGGGCCGGTCAGCAAGTCCTCCATCCGCCGCAGGCTGTTGGCCGCCGCGGGCACAGGTTCGAGGAACGTGTAATCCCAGTTCCCGATCAATACTGCGCGGGACCGACCGTAGTCCCGCAGCGGTGGCAGATCAGGAACCGGCATCAAGGAATTTCTCGATCGCCGCCATGACGTCCGCGGCGTTGTCGGCGGTCACCTTGATGTGCCCCCTGCTGGGCAGCTTCATCTCCACCGACATGCCGGACTTGCGCGAACGCAAGAACTCAGGGAGTACCTTGACCAACGCGATGAGCCCACCGCTATCGGCCAGCGCGGTCAGCACGTCGAGCGCACCTTGCTCGCCGCTGCCCGGCCGCCCGGAAACGCGCGTTAGCCCAACCTCCGGCGCCGCCAGGCGCACGTAATTCTCCAGTGAGCCAAGTTGTCCGTAGTCGGACAGCGACAGCTCGACGGGGACCCGCTCCATCTTCCCCCCACGGAGAAACCGGCTTATTTACCGCGACTTTAGACCCAGCGCGGGGGAAGCACCACCGTCAGTTATGATAAATGGATATAGCTATGACGCTCACCGACCTGCTCCCCGACACGGACCAGCCCGACGCTGTGTTCGAGGCCTTCACCGCATGGTCGGCTAAGCAGGGCCTCAGCCTCTATCCGCACCAGGAAGAGGCGCTGATCGAGATTGTCTCCGGCAACAACGCGATCGTGTCCACGCCGACCGGGTCCGGCAAGAGCCTGATCGCCACCGGCGCGCATTTCGCCGCGCTGGCGCGGAACGCGGTGACCTTCTACACGGCACCGGTGAAGGCGCTGGTTTCGGAGAAGTTCTTCGCGCTGTGCGACACATTCGGTGCCGAGGACGTCGGCATGCTGACCGGCGACGCCAGCGTCAACGCCGACGCGCAGATCATCTGCTGCACGGCTGAGATCCTCGCCAACCTCGCCCTGCGCCAGGGCAAGAACCTGGACGTGGGCCTGGTGGTGATGGACGAGTTCCATTACTACGCGGACCCGGACCGGGGCTGGGCCTGGCAGGTCCCGCTGATCGAGCTGCCGCAGGCGCAGTTCGTGCTGATGTCCGCGACGCTCGGCGACGTGACCAGGTTCAAGGATGACCTGATCCGCAGGACCGGCCGGGACACCGCCGTGATCACCAGCGCCGAACGCCCGGTCCCTCTCGCCTACTCCTACGTCACCACGCCCATGCACGAGACGCTCGAAGACCTGCTCACCGGCAAGCAGGCTCCGGTCTACATCGTGCATTTCACCCAGGCCGCGGCCATCGAGCAGGCCCAGGCGCTGATGTCGGTGAACGTCTGCACCAAGGAAGAGAAGGCGCAGATCGCCGAGCTGATCGGCAACTTCCGGTTCAGTTCCGCGTTCGGCAGGACGCTGTCCCGGCTGGTCAGGCACGGCATCGGCGTCCACCATGCGGGAATGCTGCCCCGGTACCGGCGGCTGGTCGAGACGCTGGCCCAGGCCGGCCTGCTCAAGGTCATCTGCGGCACTGACACGCTCGGCGTCGGCATCAACGTGCCGATCCGCACCGTGCTGTTCACGGGTCTTTCTAAGTACGACGGCCAGCGAGTGCGGCTGCTCCAGGCCCGCGAGTTCCACCAGATCGCCGGCCGGGCCGGACGGGCCGGCTTCGACACGATGGGCTACGTGGTGGCCCAGGCCCCCGACCATGTCATCGAGAACGAGAAAGCCCTCGCCAAGGCCGGTGACGACCCTAAGAAACGCCGCAAGGTCGTCCGCAAGAGGCCGCCCGACGGCGCGATCGGCTGGGGCGAGCCGACCTTCGACCGCCTGGTGCACGCCGAACCGGAGCCGCTGAAGTCCAGCTTCAAGGTCAGCCACGCGATGCTGCTGAACGTGATCAGCCGCCCTGGCGACGCGTTCTCGTCGATGAAGCACCTGCTCACCGACAACGACGAGGACCCGGTATCGCAACGCAAGCTGATCAGGCAGGCGTTCGCGATCTACCGCACGCTGCTGGCAGGCGGCGTCGTCGAGCGCCTGGCCACGCCCGATGAGCAGGGCCGCCGCTGGCGGCTGACCGTCGATCTGCAGGACGACTTCGCGCTCAACCAGCCGCTGTCGCCCCTGGCGCTGGCGGCCATCGAACTGCTCGACGTGACGGATCCTTCGTATGTCCTGGACGTGGTGTCGATCATCGAGTCGATCCTGGAGAACCCGCGCCAGGTCCTGTCCGCACAGCTCAAGCGCGCCAAGGGCGAGGCTGTCGCGGCGATGAAGGCCGAAGGCATCGAGTACGAGGAGCGGATGGCGCTGCTCGAGGACGTGACCTACCCGATGCCGCTCACCGACCTGCTCGAGTCGGCCTACGAGCTGTACCGGCGCGGGCACCCGTGGGTGGCGGACTACGAACTGTCGCCGAAGTCGGTGGCGCGGGACATGTTCGAACAGGCGATGACGTTCGGCGAGTACATCGCGCACTACCAGCTAGCCCGGTCCGAGGGAGTCGTCCTGCGCTACCTGGCCGACGCGTACAAGGCGCTGCGGCAGACGGTGCCGGAGGAAGCCAGGACCGAGGAGCTCACCGACCTGATCGAGTGGCTGGGCGAACTGGTCCGCCAGGTCGACTCCAGCCTGATCGACGAGTGGGAGCGGCTGCGCGACGGCACGGTCGAGGAAGCCCTCGCCGCGGCGTCCGAGGCGCCGCCAGCCGTGACCGGGAACGTACGGGCGTTCCGCGTACTGGTGCGGAACGCGCTGTTCCGGCGGGTGGAGCTCGCCGCGCTGCGGCATTACGACTCACTGGGTGAACTGGACGCGGCATCAGGCTGGGACGCCGACGCGTGGGCGGACGCGCTCGAGGGGTACTACGAGGAGTACGACTCGATCGGCACCGGCGGCGATGCGCGCGGCCCCGCGCTGCTGATCATCACGACCGGACCCGGTGCGTGGACATGCCGGCAGATCTTCGACGACCCGGCAGGCGACCACGACTGGGGCATCAGCGCGACCGTTGACCTGGCCGCGTCCGACGAGGCCGGCACCGCCGTCCTTCGGATAACCGACGTAGATCATAACTAGCCCTGCCGCGTGCCGGGCGCCCCGACACCCCGCCCCGCCCCGCCCCGGCAGCCACATTGGCACCTGCTGTCACATTGACACTAGCCGTCACAGCATCTTTCCCCGCGTGCCGCCGAGGCGGCCGTCAATGCGGAAGATAGTTCCAACGCGGTGAAAACCATGCTCACAGCATGTTTTTCCACCGCGTTGGACAAATATGCCGCGCTAATTGCCGGAGCGGGGCGTGACGGCTAGCGGGTGGTGTGACTGCAGCGGCGGGTGGGGCATCCGTGACCGCTTATCTGGTTAGGGGACACGGAGTTTGGCGTGGAGCTGGGACTGCTCTTGTTCGGTGAAGCCGTTGCTGGCCAGCCAGTCGCGGACCCCGCCGTAGCGGGCGTCCACCTCGGCGAGGAACGCGTCCATCGTTTCCGCCCGCGGCACGTGCGCCTCGACGGGCGTGCCGCTCACGTCGTCGTGATACGTGGGCGAGGCCACGAGGCGGGCCAGGATCGCCTCCGCCCGTTGACCGGTCGCCACGTAGTCGGCGACGACGGCTTCCCTCGTGACACCGGCGACGGTCAGCGCCATCGCCACGGTCACGCCGGTCCTGTCCTTGCCCGCCGCGCAGTGCACGATCACCGCACCCTCCGCCTCGGTGATGCTCCGCATCGCGTCGACCACCTCGGCCGGGTGATCCTCGAGGTAGCCGAGGTAGTGTCCGCACCAGCGGTCATCGGGGTACCGGCGCAGGTCCGCATCGCGCCTGGCGAGCAGCGCGGCCGCCACCACATCGGAGGTGTCGCCGACCTCGGGCACGATCGAGTGGTGCGCGTGCCGCACGCCGGGAACGCTGTCCAGCGGCGCCGGGCCCTCGGACGCCAGCTCGAAGTTGCTGCGCAGGTCCACGACCGTGGTCAGGCCCAGCTTCTGCACCAGTTTCTCGATGTCGGCCGCCGACAGGTCCTGCAAGTTGTCCGCGCGCAGCACGCGGCCCGCGACCGTCTCACCGCCGTCCGTCGTGGGCATCCCGCCCACGTCGCGCACGTTGACGGCCCCATCCAGCTCAACCCATGCCATATGGGTAATTTTCGCACGACGCCCGGCGGGACGGCCGTCACCCCCCGCGGCTCAGGACGCGCGGCGGTAACGGTTGAGGATGGCGGTGCGCAGCGAGCCCGTGTGGGCGTGCAACGCGGCCAGGATGGGCGGGACGCCGCCGCCGTCGGTACCGAGGATGGCCAGCGCGATGTGCTGTACGTCGACGTGCGTGTCATGCAGCGCGAGCGCCTCCTGAAGCGAGCGCCAGAATACGTGGTTGCTGCCGGGGTCGAACGGGAGCCGCCGCCGGTCCGGCGGCACGTAGCGGCCGGTGGCGTCGACGCTCGCCGGCTGATTCACGGCGCGTCGGCCCGGCAGCCGCAGACCGAACTTGGCGCGCGGGCGCACGCCGGGCCCTCCGCGCGGGCGCGCGCCGAGAATGCCGCGCGGGCGAGGATTACGCGGACGCCGCTGCTGGGCGTGGAGCGATTGCGCGGCCCGGTACAACGCCTCGTCGCTGAACGAGGCCTCGATCGTGGCCTGCACCGCGTCCAGGTCGATTCCGATCGCGGCCAGCGCCTTCTCATCCAGGCCCGCGAACAGGCCAGCACCGTCGCCGAGGCCGGCCCGGCGGACGATCTGCTCTTTGACCAGTTCCGGCGTGATCCCCTGCTCACGCAGGACCTCACCGGCCGGCGCGTCGGCCGCGGCGACGGCCAGCAGCAGGTGCCCGGGCCCGACATAGCGGTGCCCGAGCTGGCATGCGCAGTGTTCGGCACGTCGCACGACCACGCGCGCGTCGTCGGTGAAGCGCTCGAACATCAGCGTCCCCCCAGCAGTCGGCCGTACTTGCGGTGCACGGTCTGCTTGGTCACCCCGAGCCGTTCGGCGATGTCCTGCCAGGACCAGCCGAGCGAGCGTGCGTTCTGCACCTGGAGGAGCTCCAGCCGCTCGGCGAGCGCCCGCAGCGCCGCGACCGAGCGCAGGCCTGGGTCCGGGTCGGTGCCCGCCGCGCCCTGCGCGATCTCCACGATTGGTTCCATGTTGTCAGCATATGCTGACACCACGAAGGCGTCAACATACGCTGACGATGGTCCGGCTAGGGTTCCGGCGTTACCGGCTCGAGCAGGTCGATCAGCGGTTGCTGGCCGAAGTACCTGGCCCAGCCGAGCGGGGTGGAGCGGTAGTGCTTGTCGCGCAGCGACGGGTCCGCACCAGCCGCCAGCAGCCGTTCGGCCAGGGGCAGGTCGCCCGCTCCGGCCGCGACGTGCAGGGCGGTATGCCAGGGCTCGTCGAATGGCCCGTCGCTACGCCCGTACGAGTTCACGTCGAAGCCTGCCTGGAGGAGCAACCCCGGTGAGTTCTGATGTCCTTGCTTCGCGGCCCAGGTCAGGAGCCCGGGCCTGGCCCTACGTACGGCGGCCAGCACGCCGGGAGCCGCGCCCCGCACCGCGGCCTCGTCCCCGGCCATCGCGGCCGCGATGAACGCGTCCACGGGCGTCAGCCGCGGTGGCGAGGCACCAGGCGCCATCAGTTCGGCGGCCAGCTCACGGTGCCCGTTCATCAGTGCCTCCTCGGCCGGCGTGCGCGGGTTCACACCCCTGCGCAGGGCACCGAACGGCGCCACGACGTCCACCCCGTTGGCGGCGAGCAGCGCGATCCGCTCCCGCTGGTCGTGGCTCACCGCCCAGTAGAGCAGGTCGCGCAGCATGATCTGCGGCGGCTCGAGCGCGTCGCCGAGCAGGCGGAACCAGGTGCCGCCGCTCCCCCGGCCTAGCCCGAACTCGAACAGCAGCACCAGGTGATCGTCGTTCGTGCCGAACATCCGGTTGTACAGGGTCTGGCCGTCGTTCGGGTCGGCGCCGGCTTCGAGCAGCAGCCGGGCAAACGGGATCGACCAGCCGAACCAGGGCCGGTCGTCCTCGCCGCCGCCGAACACTCCGGTCAGCACCGTGAACGGGGTCGGCAGCCCGTGCCAGAACCTGCCGTCGTCCGGGTCGGCGCCGGCGGCGAGCAGCAGCCGGGCCGTCTCCAGCGTGGCGGTCATGCTGATCGCCGGGTCATGCCGGGCGTAGGCCTGGTAGAGCAGCGGCGACCAGCCGTGCGGCCCGTCAGTACGGGTGGCGAGCGACGGGTCGGCGGCGAGGAAGGCGCGGACTCGTTCGGCGTCGGCGCAGGCGGCCGCCACCGGCAGGCTGAGCGAGGGCAGCTCCGGGTGTTCGGTGAGGAGCCGGGCTGCCTCGGCGCGGTCAGCCGCCGGGTCGTCGCTGTAGGTGAGGCAGGCGAACCGCAGGAACCGGTCGGGCAGCGGTTCGGAATCCGGCGGCGCGCCCGGCGTCCAGGAACGCTCGCCGATGATCCGCACGTGCCGCCGCAGCCGCGCCCAGCTGGGGAAGCCATACCGCCGGGCGAGGACGAGCTGGGCCGCGCTGAGCGCGAACCCCCGCTGCGCGGGCGGGGCCGGATGGAACTCGCCGACTAGCGCGAGCGCCGCGCTATCGCCGGCACGGACCGCGCGCTGAAGCTCGCGGGCCTGGTTGCGCAGCTGGTCCAGATCGGGATTTTCGGGAAGGGTAACGGTCGGCATAGCGACCTCCTTTCGTCCGCCGGCTGGTCCGCGACGCCGGCCGAAAGGAGGTGATGAACCGTGGGCGAAGCCACTCACCACTCAGGTGGGCTCTGCCCTTCCCGCGGACCCGGTGGCCTCCTGCTCGCCGCTGGCCATTTTACCAGCCGCGGCATAAGCCAAGCGGGGTGCGGTAGGCCTGCCTGCTCAGCGCCTCGGGCAGGTGCATGCGCAGCATCACCTGCCCGACATTCGTGGGCACCGTCCGCTGGGTGAACAGCGATACGACGATCATCACCGTGAACGCGAGCGGCACCGTCCAGATCGCCGGCTGGCCGAGCAGCACCGCTCCCCAGCCCGTCTCGGCGGCGCCGAGCATCGTGCACACGATCGCCGCCAGGCACGAGCCGCCGCCCACCACGATGCCCGTGGCCGCGCCGATCCTGGTCAGCCGGTGCCACCAGATGCCCAGCACCATCAGCGGGCAGAACGACGAGGCGGCGATGGCGAACGCCCAGCCAACGAGCAGAGCGAGTGAGAAGCGCTCGATCAGCAGCGCCGCGGTGGTCGCCACCAGCCCGGCCGCGATCGCGCACCAACGGAACGCGGTCACCCCCGCGTGCATGAAATCGTGCGACAGCGCGCCGGCGACGCTGACCAGCAGTCCGGAGGAGGTGGACAGGAAGGCGGCGAAGGCACCGGCGGCCACCAGCGCCGCCAGCAGTTCACCGGCCAGTCCGGGCAGCAGCAGCGAGGGCAGCGCCAGCACGATGCTGTCCGAGTCAGAGGACAGGTAAAGCTGCGGCGCGTCCAGCCGGGCCAGTACCGCGAGGACGGCGGGGAACAGGTAGAACGTGCTCAGCAGCGCGACCACGATCAGCGTGGTCCGCCGCGCCGCCTCACCGTCCGGGTTGGTGTAGAAACGCACCAGGATGTGCGGCAGCCCGATGGCGCCGAAGAACGTCGCGATGATCACGCCGTAGGTCGCCGCCACCGGATGGGCACCGTCAGTGCCCGAGGTCAGGAATGGCGAATCCCAGGACAGTCTCGAGGCCGGTGCCATGGCCAGGCTGACCGGCACCGGGGCGCCCTTGGCGAACGCGATGCGCGTGCTGGCACCCGCCTGGTGGCGGCACGCGCACAGCGTGGCCCGCTGACCGGAGTACTCGTGCTGGTCGAGCAGGCCGGTCACGGTCACCTGGGCGGGACGGTTCAGCGTGAAGTCGGTGGCCTGCGGCAAGCTGATCGTGGTCGCGCTGGTGAATGCCGGCGCCCGGTCCGGGCTGAGGTTGCGCAGCGGGTCATGGCCGGTGGCGAACAGCAGCACGATGGCGGGAATGCCGATCGCGCAGAGCTTGAGCCAGTACTGGAAGCACTGGACCACCGTGATGCCCTTCATCCCGCCCATGGCGATGTTGCAGCTCACCACCACGCCCAGCGTCGCGACACCGACCCAGTACGGGGTGCCGAGCACCCACTGCAGCGTGATCCCCGCGCCCTTCATCTGCGGCAGCAGGTAGAACCAGCCGATGATCAGCACGAGCACGGTCGCCACCTGGCGCAGGCCGGGCGAGCCGAGCCGCCCGGCCGCGAAGTCGGGAATCGTGTACGCGCCGAACCGCCGCAGCGGCGCGGCCACCAGCAGGAGCAGCACCAGGTAGCCGGCGGTGTAGCCGACCGAGTACCACAACGCGCCGAGGCCCTGCGCCACGACCAGGCCCGCGATGCCGAGGAATGAGGCAGCGGACAGGTACTCGCCGGAGATGGCCGCCGCGTTCAGCGCTGGCGGTACCTGACGGGCGGCGACCATGAAGTCATCAGGGGTCCTGGCCACCCGGATGCCGCGTGCCCCCACCATGATCGTCAGCAGGGTGACGAACGCGATCGCGATGACCGACCCGTCAGGCATCGGCCGCCGGCTCGTTCGGAGCCGGGCTCTTCGAGGCCGGGCTCCTTGAAGGGCCCCTCGGAACAGGGCCCCTCGGAACAGGGCTCCTCATAGCAGGGCTCTTCGAGGCCGGGTCGACAAGCTCGGTGAAACGGGCCTCGAGCTGCCGCGCCTGGCGGTTGTAGAACCAGCCGATGCCGAGCAGCACCGGGTAGAAAGCGAAGCCGAGCACGATCAAGGTGACCGGCAACCCCGCTACCGTGGCCCTGCTTACCGCGGGCACCAGGGCCGCGATCACCGGGAACGAGGCGGTCACCACCAGCGCGATGGTCAGGCACAGCAGCGACAGGCCGAGTTGCGCGCGCAGGTACGACTTGCCGAGCAGGCGCCCGTGCGTGGTGTCATCGCGCAGGTCGCCGAGACCGGGCACGTCGCGCTGGACAAGCACCTGATCGTGCCGCCAGACGACACGCTGCCGTTCGGGGGTGGTCAACTTCGCCGTCCCGAGCGGAGGATGCGGTCGCGGACGTCGCGGACGTGCCGGCGGCTGACCGGCAGCGAGTGGCCGTCCACGGTCACCGCGTGCACGCCGTTGGTCACGGAGAACTCGGTGATGAGCCGGAACGGGACGAGGAAGCTGCGGTGGATGCGGATGAAGCCGTAGGCCGCCCACCGCTCCTCCAGGTGCGAGATGGGCATGCGCACCAGGTAGGCGCTCCCGTCGGTGGTGTGCAGCCGTACGTAATCGCCTTCGGCCTCCACCCAGCGCACCTGCTCCCTGGGGATGAACCGGGTCCGTCCGGCTATCTCGACCGCGATCGTGGCCGACGGATCCTCGTCCTCGCGCCGCGAGCGGGACGGGTCGGCTGGCCGGCCAAGCTGATGATTCAGCGCCCGGTCCAGTGCGGTGCCCAGCCGGGTCCGCGACACCGGTTTGAGCAGATAGTCGCACGCACCGATATCGAAAGCCCGAACCGCGTATTCCTCGTACGCGGTGACGAAGACAATGGCGGGCGGCGCGGCGAACTTGCCCAGCACATTGCCCAGCTCTATGCCATTGAGCGTGGGCATCCGGACATCGAGGAAAACAACGTCATAAGAACGCTCCTGGAGACACCGGAACGCATCCCTGGAATTCCGGGCCGCGTCGACGGGCGCTACCGAAAATGCGCTGCGGAGCAGGTAACACAGCTCGTCAAGGGCCGGCGCCTCATCGTCGATGACCAAGGCGGAAGCGGTCATAATCCGGTCACCGCCGGGGAGAACTTGGGCAGGTGCATGGTGACCTTGGTGCCGGCACCCACCCCGGTCTCGATGGTCAGCCCGTGGTCCTCGCCGAACGTGGCGCGCAGCCGCTCGTCCACATTGCGCAGCCCGACCGACTGGCCGCCACCCCGGCCGGCCAGCACGTCCGCCAGCCGCGCTGGATCGACGCCGACCCCGTGATCCTCTACGGTGACGATGGCCTCGTGCCCGCCATCGACCGCCGATATCCGCAGCTGAGCGGGGCCGGGGAACTGCTCGAGTCCGTGCCTGATGGCGTTCTCTACCAGCGGCTGGAGAACCAGTGACGGTACCCGCACAGGCAGCACCTCCGGTGCCACACGCAGACTGACCGCCAGGCGGTCGCCGAAGCGCGCGCGCTCGAGCTCCAGGTAGGTATCGACAAACCGCAGCTCTTCGGCGAGCGTAGCGTACTGACTGTGCTCGCGGAACGTCCACCGGATGAACTCGGCGAAGCCGACCAGCAGATCCCTCGCGCGTTCGGGATCGGAGCGGACGAAGGACTCGATCGCGGTCAGCGCGTTGTAGATGAAGTGCGGACTGATCTGGGCACGGAGGAAGTTCAGCTGCGCCTGCACGGTGCGGGTGCGGGACGCGTCCAGTTCGGCGAGCGCCAGATGGGTGGACACGAACCTGGCCACCTCGGCGGCGGTTCGCATCAGGCCCAGGTCAGCGGACGGGCCGAGCGCCGCCAGAGCCCCGATGACAGCGCCGTCCACCGCGATCGGCACGGCGACACCGGTCCGCATCGGGCAGTCACCGCCGTGCAGGCAGCCCAGGTCCGACGCGGATAGCAGCTGGGCCCGCCCCGAGGTCGCCACCGCGTGCATCTGCTTGGCGAGGATCTCGGCGTGCAGGTCGGAGCCGTGGCAGGCGAGCAGCCCGCTCCGGTCGGCGATGGCCACCGCCGGGGTGCCGAGTAGCTGGCACAGGCTCGGCGCGGCCTTGACCGCGGCGGCGGGGGTCAGGCCCTCGCGCAGCACGGAAACCGCCTCGCTGGCCGTGTGCAGGGCCTCATAGGTGGCCCGCTGCGGCATGCCGACCCGGCGCGAGCTCCATCGCCAGAACAAGATGGCACCGGACAAGACGGCCGCGACAGAAACGAACATAATCGCAAGAACCGCCATCGCCGCACTATAAACCCCCGGACGCTATCTCCGACAGTGCCGGGATATCCCGACCGCTCGTCCGCCGGATACGACCGCTCCTCGCGCGTAAGGCTCCATTCCGCGCGTCGTCGGCGACGTTCATCGCATGGCCGCTCAGCACCACCGGCCGGCAACATATCGTGCCCGCCAAGTGCCCTTCGGGCAATGACGCAACGGAGGAATATATGGCCGACGAAGCTCCTGCCGTCCAGTCAACTAGCGTACTGTCAGCGATCGCCGACCCCGCTCCGCTCGGGCTCGCCGGATTCGCCCTCACCACGTTCCTGCTCTCCGCCAAGAACGCCGACTGGATGTCCCACTCCAGCGGACTGACCTTCCTCGGCTACGCCTTCGGCTACGGCGGCATCGTCCAGCTCCTGGCCGGCATGTGGGAATTCCGCAACCGCAACGTCTTCGGCGCCACCGCCTTCGCCACCTACGGCGGCTTCTGGATCGGCCTGTACTTCTACATCCAGGACGTCGGCGGCGGCCTGCT
>DASXDG010000454.1:0-1888 GCA_036490795.1 Streptosporangiaceae bacterium | reverse complement strand
GTGCCTGACTGAGTCCGCCGGACCGCCTGGGAACTGGCAGACTGGAGGGATGACCATGACCGATCCGGTGACGGCCGGTGCGGGAGCGAAGCCCGGTCCTGGCGAGCCGTGCGTACTGCTGAAGCAGGGAGAAATCTTCCTTAAGGGGAGGAACAGGCAGCAATTTGAGCGGATGCTGCACGCCAACGTTCGCGCGGCGGTCCGCAGCACCGGGGTGCCCGCCGAGCTCACCCTGCGGGAGGGGGTGCTCGTGCTTCGGGTGGCACCCGACGGCCTGGCCCCCGCGGAGCACGCGGCGGCGGTGGACCGGGTGGCCGAGCGGGTTGCCGACGTGCCTGGGATCGTCCGCGTCTGCCGCGCGCTGCGGGTCGACAAGACCCCGGAGGCGGCGATCGCCGCGTCCGTGGCGCTGACCGACGGGGCCAGCGGCTCGTTCGCGGTGCGGTCACGGCGGCGCGACAAGCGCTTCCCCGTCACGTCCGAGCAGCTCAACGCGCTGATCGGCGCGCAGGTCGTGGCCGCGCACGGGCTGAAGGTCTCGCTCAAGCACCCGGACACGGAGGTCTTCGTCGAGGTCGACCAGCGCGAGGTGTTCGTGTTCACCAGGGGGCTGCCAGGGCAAGGCGGCCTTCCGGTGGGAATGAGCGGCCGGGCGGTCGTGCTGATGTCCGGCGGCATCGACTCACCAGTGGCCGCGTACCGGATGATGAAGCGCGGGCTGCGCTGCGTCTTCCTGCACTTCTCCGGCATGCCGCTGACGGGGCCAGAGTCGGTTTACAAGGCCTACGCGCTGGTCCGCGGGCTGGACCGGTTCCAGGGCGCGTCGCGGCTGTACGTGGTGCCGTTCGGCAAGGCGCAGCAGTCGCTCGCCACCTCGGGTGCGGGCCGCCTCCAGGTCATGGCGCAGCGGCGGCTGATGCTGAAGACGGCCGAGGCGCTGGCCGCCCGGATGCACGCCACGGCCCTGGTGACCGGCGATTCCCTCGGCCAGGTGTCCAGCCAGACGCTGCCGAACATCACCGCGCTCGACGACGCCGTGTCGCTGCCGATCCTGCGGCCGCTGCTCGGCTGGGACAAGACGGAGATCATGTCGGAGGCGCGCAGGCTCGGCACGCTGGCGATCTCCGAACTGCCCGACCAGGACTGCTGCACGCTGCTCACCCCGCGCCGGGCCGAGACCCGGGCGAAGATCGAGGACCTGCGGAAGATCGAGGGCCGGCTCGACGCGGACGAGCTAGCCGAGCAACTGGCCGCGAACGCGCAGGAATACCGCCCGGTTGACTGAAGGGGTTGACTGAAGGCCCGATGGCAAAAACCGCCATCTTATCGCGCCTTCAGTCAACCGTTTTCTCCCGGGGGGACGACCCCCCGTACCCCCCGGTGTGAGGCGCTGCGCGCCACACATCTGCTGTGCGCGCTAGGTGTGTGCTGCGCGGCTCACGCGTGGCGGGGCTTCGCGGGCGCCGGGGTCAGGGTCCTGCCGACCAACGGCGACAGGTGGTGGGCCACGGACGCCAGTTCGCGGAGGTCGGACTCGATGAGCGCCTGCGGGCCGTCGCAGAGCGCGGATTCCGGGTGCGGGTGGACGTCGACGATGATGCCGTCCGCGCCGACCGCGATGGCCGCGCGCGAGAGTGGCAGCACCAGGTCGCGGCGGCCGCCCGAGTGCGACGGGTCCACTATCACCGGCAGGTGCGAGAGCCGCTGCGCGACCGGGACGGCGGAGATGTCCAGGGTGTTACGTGTGGCGTTCTCGAACGTGCGGATGCCGCGCTCGCAGAGCACGATGTCCAGGTTGCCGCGCTGCGCGATGTACTCGGCGGCCATCAGCCACTCCTCGATGGTGGCGGACATGCCGCGCTTGAGCATGACCGGCTTGCCTGCCGCG
>DASXDG010000453.1:0-7214 GCA_036490795.1 Streptosporangiaceae bacterium | reverse complement strand
TGGCGCGACGACAATCCCCATCCCGCGCTCAGCAAGCTCCGCGACTACCTCGGTACCAGGCGAGTGGAATACCCGCGCGCCGAGATCTGGCTGCCGAAATGGGCCGAGCCGTAGCGCTATCCCCCGCCGAAGATGCCGTCTACTCGGTTGGCTCCGCGTGCGGGCCAACACGTGTTCCACTGTGCGGGCCAACACGCGTACCACTGGTACCGGATCGTCACGTTGTCCCCTCCCGCACACCACCAGCGAGGTAATTAGCACGGAAGATAAGTCCAACGCGGTAAAAAACCATGCTCACAGCAGAGAAATCCTCCGCGATAAGCCAAATTACCGCGCTAATCGGCCGGCACTCGAGGCGCCTGGGGCGAGAGTGAGGCTAGTGACGTATGGCGCTCGGCCTCGAACGCGGGAGTTGCGCGGGAGTAACGGGCCGGCCAGCTACGCAGCAGGCCCGGCGATAGCTAAGAGGCAGAGCCCTTCAGGTCGCTGCGGACCTCGTAAGCGAGCTGATGGATCGCCTGCTCGGTCTCCAGCAACCTGGCTTCGGCGCGCTCGGTGCGCTGGGCGGCGCGCCGCTCTCGCAAGGTCGGTTTCCTTGGCGCATGTCGCGGCGTCTTCCGGAACAATCCCATGAGCAGTCCTCTCCGTCGCGATGCGGGTTGCATCCTCCAGCCCGTTACCCGCGCCCGCGCAATCCATGCCAAAACGGGTCAGGCGGGCTCCCGCCGCCAGCGGAGGTGAGTGGGGGTGGCGGGTGCGGTCGTGAGCTGGGATTTAATTTTTGGCTGCTACCCATTTCGGCCGGGCCCTTTCGGGGTATGGATATTCCCACTTGGCGTAGTCAGGTACTCCCGGCCCCCGCCCAATCGTTGCCGCCCGATCCCCGCCCGGAGGTATTTGCGTGGAAGCAAACGCCGACCAGTTTCTGGAACTAGTACATGAGTTCGAGGACTTCAGCAACTCGATCTCCCCCGAACAAGCACACATGGAATTCGACGAGACAACTCTCCAGCTGTTCTGGATGCGCTGGCCGGAGATCTCCTCCTGGGCAGGCTCGCTCTGGCGGCTGCTGTCCGAGGAGCTCTCTGGCCCCTCCGCGCCGCCCGCGGACCCAGAGCTGGACGAGGTCGGCGAAAGTGGCTGAGCCTGGACGCGTCGTCATGGTCCGTGAGCTCATGCACACCCAGGTCGTCTCGACCAGCTCCGACGGTCCGGTCACGGTAGCCGCGGCGGCGATGGTCGGAGCGAGGGCCGGGTCCGCCCTGGTCATGCAAGGACGCATGCTGGTCGGCATCTTGACCGAGCGGGACGTGCTCAGAGCCGCCGCGTCCGGTGCCGACCTCACCGTCTCCCCGGTCTCCGCATGGATGACCACGAACCCGGAGTCCGCCACGCTGGACACCACGGTCGAGGATGCCGCCCAGCTCATGTTGCTGAACGGCTTCCGTCACCTGCCGGTGGTCGACGGCCGCGAGGTCCGCGGCGTGGTCAGCCTCCGCGACCTGTTCGCGGCGCGGATCAGCCGGCCAGCCGTCACGAAGTGACCCGGGCTAACACTCGATCACGTTCACGGCCAGGCCGCCGCGTGATGTCTCTTTGTACTTCGTGTGCATGTCAAGACCGGTCGCCCGCATCGTCTTGATCGCCTTGTCCAGCGGCACGAAGTGCCTGCCGTCGCCGCGCAACGCGATCCGCGCCGCGGTGATCGCCTTGACCGAGCCCATCGCGTTCCGCTCGATGCACGGGACCTGGACCAGGCCCCCGATCGGGTCGCAGGTCAGGCCCAGGTTGTGCTCGATGCCGATCTCGGCGGCGTTCTCCACCTGCTCGGGGGTGCCGCCCAGCGACTCGGCCAGCGCCCCGGCCGCCATCGAGCAGGCCGAGCCGACCTCTCCCTGGCAGCCGACCTCGGCGCCGGAGATGGACGCGCCTTCCTTGAACAGCACTCCGATCGCGGCGGCGGTCAGCAGGAACCGGCCGATTCCATCAAGCACCGTGGCCTCGGCGGAGGCGCCGGGGATGAACCGTTCGTAGTAGTGCAGCACCGCGGGGATGATCCCGGCCGCGCCGTTGGTCGGCGCGGTGACGACCCGGCCGCCGGCCGCGTTCTCCTCGTTGACCGCGAGCGCGTACAGGGTCACCCAGTCCATCGCCTTCAGCGGGTCCGCGTTGCCCGTGTCGGAGATGAGCTGGCGGTACAGCCGGGGCGCGCGGCGGGGCACCTTCAGCCCGCCGGGCAAGATCCCGTCGGTCTGGCAGCCGCGCCGCACGCACTCCTGCATGACCCGCCACAGATTTGCCAGGTCTGTCTTGATCTCGGTGCCGGACCTGCCGAACGCCTTCTCGTTCGCCAGCATCACGCCGGAGATGGGCAGCCCGGTCGCGTTCGTGTGGGCTAGCAACTCGGCGCCGGTGCTGAAGGGGTAGGGCACCTGGGTGTCATCTTGCTTGATGCCGGTGCCCGACTCACCGGCGACGAACCCGCCGCCCACCGAGAAGTAGACGCGCTCGCTGAGGACGCCACCACTGGAGTTATGACTGATAAAGCGCATGCCGTTCGGGTGCTGCGGCAGTGACTTCTTGCGGTCGAACTCCAGGTCCCCGGCGACGGTGAACGGGATCTCGTGCTCGCCGAGGACGTTCAGCGTGCCGCTGGTCCTGATCGCCTCTAGGCGGTCAGGGATGGCATCCACGTCGACGGTGGCCGGCAGCTCGCCCTCGAGCCCGAGTAGCACCGCCTTGTCGCTGCCGTGGCCCTTGCCGGTGAGGCCGAGGGAGCCGTACAGCGTCACCTGGATCCGGTGCGTCTGAGCCAGCAACCCGTCGTCGCGCAGCGCCAGCGCGAACGTCCGCGCGGCCGTCATCGGGCCGACGGTGTGCGAGCTGGACGGGCCTATGCCCACCTTAAATAGGTCAAAAACGCTGATAGTCATCAGTGGAAGACTACGGTGCGGTCCTCATTGAGCAGAATCCGGTGCTCGGCGTGCCAGGTGACGGCCCGGGCGAGCACCTGGGCCTCGACGTCCCGGCCGGCCTCGGCCAGGCGTTCCGGCGAGAACGCGTGGTTGACCCTGATCACGTCCTGTTCGATGATCGGGCCCTCGTCCAGGTCGGGTGTCACGTAGTGCGCGGTGGCGCCGACCAGCTTGACGCCCCGCGCGTGCGCCTGGTGATAGGGCTTGGCGCCCTTGAAGCTCGGCAGGAACGAGTGGTGGATGTTGATCATCCGGCCCTCGACCCGCTTGCACACCTCGGCGGACAGGATCTGCATGTACCTGGCCAGCACGATCAGCTCGGCCTGGTCGTTGTCCACAACGCAGAGCAGCCGCGCCTCGGCGTCCGCCTTTGTCGCCGCGGTGACCGGGATGTGGTGGAACGGCAGGCCGTAGCTGCCGGCCAGACCGGTGAAATCCGGGTGGTTGGACACCACGCCGGTGATGTGCACAGGCAGCGTGCCGGTCTTCCACCGGAATAGCAGGTCGTTGAGGCAGTGCCCGAGCTTGGACACCATGACCAGCGTCCGGACCCGCGCAGACGACTCGTGCAGCCTCCAGTCCATGTGGAAGGACTCCGCGACCCAGGAGAAGTCACGCTCAAGCGCTTCCACCGAGCTGGGCACCGGCACGGTGAAGTGCACGCGCATGAAGAAACGCGCGTCCGGTGCCTCGCCGTACTGCTGGCTGGACAAGATGTTCGCCGAGTGCTGGACCAGGAAGCTGGACACCGCGTACACGATGCCCGGCTTGTCCGGGCAGGACAGCGTGAGTACGTAGTCCATCAGTCCCCCAGCTCGCGGCGGCGGCGGGTCACGAAGTCGTCGAGTTCGGCCCTGATCGCGTCGTCAAGCGGCGGCGGCTCGAACGACTCCAGCTTGGCCTTCCATATCTCGCTGGCCCGGGCGGCGGTGTCTTTGGCGCCCAGCCGCAGCCAGCGATCGAAGTTCGAGGTGGACGACAGCAGCGGCCGGTAGAAGCAGTCCCTGAACCGCTCCATCGTGTGCGCGGCACCGAGGAAATGCCCGCCGTGGCCTACCTCCTCGTGCGCGCCGAAGGCGAGCGACGCCTCGTCGATCTCCAGCGGGGTGAACTCGACCCGCAGCATCCGGAGCAGCTCGATGTCGATGATGAACTTCTCGTAGCAGCTGACCAGGCCGCCTTCCAGCCAGCCGGCCGCGTGCATGACGAAGTTCGTGCCGGCCAGGAACGTGGGCAGCAGCGTCATCAGCGCCTCGTACGCCGACTGCGCGTCCGGTACCTGGGAGGAGTTCAGGCCGCCGCCGGTGCGGAACGGCAGCCCGTAATGCCGGGCGAGCTGGCCAGTGCAGAGCAGTCCCAGCGCCGACTCCGGCGTACCGAACGACGGCGACCCCGACTGCATGTCGATGTTGGAAAGGAACGAGCCGAAGATGACCGGGCAGCCCGGCCTGATCAGCTGCGACAGCGCGATGCCGGACAGCGCCTCGGCCAGCTGCTGGGTCAGTGCGGCCGGGACCGTCACCGGGGACATGGCGCCCATCAGCAGGAACGGCGTCATCACGCAGGGCTGGCCGGCCGCGCAGTATTCGAACATCGCGTCCAGCATCCGGTCGTCCCAGCGCAGCGGGGAGTTGCAGTTGATCAGCGAGACGAGCGCCGGCGTCCGCTCGATCACGTCGCGGCCGCCGAACAGGATCGACGTCATCGCGATCGTGTCCGCGGCGTTCGGGCCGGACACCACGTTGCCCATGTAGATCTTGTCGGTGAGCGTCGCCAGCGCGTAGGTCATGTCCAGGTGCCGGGAGTCCAGCGGCGCGTCGTTCGGCTCGCAGATCACCCCGCCGGCGGAGTCGAGTTCGGGGAACGCCTGCGACAGCGAGGCGAGGTTCCTGAAGTCCTGCAGGGTGGCGTCGCGCCTGACGTCGCCGTCGCGGACGAACGGGCAGCCGTAGACGGCGCCGAACACCATCTGGTCCCCGCCGATGTGCACGTTGTTCGCCGGGTTCCTCGCCTGCATGTCGAACTCGGGCGGAGCCTTGGCGACCTGTTCGAGCACGAAGTCCGGGTCGAGGTAGACGACCTCGCCGTCGACCTTCTGGCCGGCCTTGGCGAACAGCTCGACCGCCTCGGGCTTCGCGAACTGGATGCCTATTTCGGAAACGATGCGGCGCCAGCCACGATCCAGGACTGCTATCGCGTCCGCGGAGAGGATCTCGTACCGCGGCATCTTGTTCTCGAACATTGACCGATCATAAGCTCTCGCCTTACGATTCACATAGTAAAACATTTGTCCCGCAATATGGGAACTAGTGATACACCAGGGAAAACAGGGCCCAACTGGAGGCAGGGTGATGAGCAACCAGAACGGCACGCAAGCCGTCGACCGGGCAGCAGCCCTGCTTTCGGAGGTTGTGCATTCGGTGGACCCGATGACGTTCACCGAGCTGAGCGCGGCGAGCGGGCTGGCGAAGTCCACCACAAGCAGGCTGCTGCTCGCCCTCGAGCGGAACGGCCTGGTCAGACGCGATGATCACGGCAGGTTCCTGCCCGGTGAGATGTTCGTCAGCTTCGCCTGGCGCGGCGGCGCGGAGGCGGGCCTGGTCGCCGTCGCTCAGCCGTTCCTGGAGAAGCTGGGCAAGATCACCGGCGAGACGATCAACCTGGCCGTCACCAGCAACGGCATGGTGGAGCAGATCGCCCAGGTAGACAGCACCTACATGATCGGCGCCACGAACTGGGTGGGACTGGCGGTCCCGCTGCACTGTTCCGCGCTGGGCAAGGTGATGCTGGCGCACGGTGCCGCGCACCTGAGTCCCAGCCAGAAACTCGAACGCCGCACCGACCGGACGATCACCACCGAGCAGCTGCTCAAGGCAGAACTGGCCACGGTGCGTGCCCGCGGGTACGCCGTGACCGACGAGGAGCTGGAGCCGGGCCTGATCGCGGTCGCGGCCCCGATCTACGGCACCGACGGCGCGGTGATCGCGGCGCTGTCGGTGTCGGCGCCCGCGACCAGGATGACAAAGGACCGCGTCGCGGTCGCCGCCGATCGGTGCATGGAGGAGGCCGCGGGCATCTCCTCCGCGCTCGGCTACCGCCAGCGCTCCGCACGCAACAGGAAGGCAGGAGCCGCGTGACACGGGATGAGCTGCTTAGGGACCTATACGACAAGACGCTAGTGGGCAACGCGCCCGTCGTTCTTGAGCTCACCAACGCGGGCCTCGGCATGGGCATGGGCCCGGAGGAGCTGCTCTACGAGGCGCTGATCCCGTCACTGGAAGAGGTCGGCGCCCGGTTCGAACGCGGCGACTTCTTCGTGCCGGAGATGCTGATCGCCGGCAAGGCGATGGTCGGCGCGCTCCATATCCTGCGCCCGCTGCTCGCCGAGACCGGGGCCGAGGCGATCGGCACGATCGTGATGGGAACGGTCAAGGGCGACGTGCACGACATCGGCAAGAACCTGGTCAACATCATGTTCGAGGGCGCCGGCTTCTACGTCATCGACCTCGGCGTGCAGGTCGCGCCGGAGAAGTTCGTCGAGGCGGTCAGGGAGCACAAGCCGGACATCGTTGGCTTCTCCGCGTTCTTGACCACGACGATGCCGATGTTCAAGGCGAACATCAACGCCCTGGAGAAGAACGGCCTGCGCGACCGGGTGATCGTCATGGTCGGCGGTGCCCCGGTCACCCAGGAGTACGCCGACGTGGTGGGCGCGGACGGCTACGCCGCCGACGCCTCCGCCGCCGTGGTCCGGGCCAAGGAACTGATCGCGCAGCGCCGCGCGGCTGTCCGTGTTTGACAAGCAGAGCGCCTGATAAAACGCGCCGAAGGGGAACCAGCCCGTGCACACCATCCTGTCCTCGGCGACCACGACGGTGCGGATCGGCGAGGACCAGCCGTTCGCGATCATCGGCGAGCGGATCAACCCGACCGGCCGGAAAATCTTCCAGCAGCAGCTGCGCGCCGGTGACCTGTCCCGGATCGAGATCGACGTCAAGGAACAGGTGGCCGGCGGGGCCATGCTGCTCGACGTGAACATGGGCACGCCGCTGGCCGACGAGGCCGAGCTGATGCGGCAGGCCGTCCCGCTGATCCAGCGGCTGACCGACCTGCCGCTGGTCATCGACTCCTCGATCATCGAGGTGCTCGACGCCGGGCTGGCCGTCTACCAGGGCAAGGCCCTGGTCAACTCGGTCACGGCCGAGGACGAGCGGATGGACGCCATCCTCCCGATCGTGA
>DASXDG010000452.1:0-2074 GCA_036490795.1 Streptosporangiaceae bacterium | reverse complement strand
GACGGTGCGCCCGCGTTTACCCAGACCGTGCGGGTCAGCCCCGAACTGGCCAGGCTGGACCTGGTCGCAGAGTGCAAGTTCCTGGTCAACCGGATCATCGCCGGCGAGCTCCGCGCCGCCGAGGCGGACCGGGAACTGGTGACGCTGGAGCGCCGCGATCCGCCCTATCCGGCGTGGCTGCGGATCATCGGCGTGGTGCTGTTCGCCACCGGGTTCGCGCCCAGTGTGCAGGCCACGTGGCGGGAGGTTTTCGACAGCCTCGTACTCGGGGCCGTGATGGGCGTGCTGTTCATCGCGGCGGAGCGGATCCGCGGCCTGCGCAGCGTGTTCCCGATCATCGGCCCGTTCGTGGTCGGCCTTGTGGCCTTCAACGTGCTGAACGCGCACCTGGCGCCAGGCGGCCCGCTGGTGCTGATGGTGCCCGCGCTGTTCGTGCTGATCATCGGCGGGTTCTTCGCGCTCACCGTCGGCGCGCTGGCGCTGCGCGGGCTGGCGACGCTGAACGGCGACCACTACATCGAGGGCCTGAACGACCTGCGTGACGCGGTCAGCCTGACCGTCGCGCTGACCCTCGGCCTGATCGTGGGTGCCGCCCCGATGCTCTCGCACCGGGGCGGCGCACGCCGGCGACGCTAAGGCCGTACCCCGGACCGCTTACCGGCGTTTGATTCATAACAAGCGTCTGCTGTCCGTCCCGTACATATCCCTCGTACTGGATGCCGCCCTTGCCGAGCAGGGTGGAGCTGACCAAGATACCGGTGACGCGTCCTGGGCCGGGAAGGTGAACTCGATGTCCCGCTGCCCCGCCTCATCGGTGATGTGCCGCAGGCCGGCGCCGGGTACGGCGGCGAGCGCGAGGAACTAGCTGGCGTCGAGGTACGGGTAGTTGCCGTATCCGGTGAGCACGTTAGCGGCGACGTGCAGTGGCCGCGGGTACTCCGACAGCGTGGGCAACGTCTTGTACTGCTGCCTGAACCGGGCGAGCAGCTTGTTCCAGGCGGCCAGACGCTGTTTGGGCGACTCCTTTTTCAGCTGCTTGATCTGGGCCGGCGTGAGGCTCTGCTGCGGCGTCGGCGGATAGAGCAGCGTGAAGCTAGGGCCGGCCGGCATCAGCCACTGCTCCGACGTCGCGCAGGCCTCGGTGCGCTTGCACACCACAAGCTTGCCGTGCACATACCAAGCCTGGGCGGAGTCGTCGGCGGTCGCCCAGATCTCCGGCGACGTTGCGCCGGTGCGCACCTCCCGGTACAGCCACTGGCCGGGGAGGACGGAGTTGATCTTCGGCTTGTAGTACTCGTACTGCTCATAGAAGTCGATCGTCTCCGCCGCCTGCTCGGCCGCGCTTGGCGGCGCTACCGCCTGCTGGGTGCTGCCCAGTTCAGCGACCGGGTACTCCTTGAGTATCGCGGTTTCGATGTCTGGCGAGGTCGTGCGCGGATTGCCCCAGTGCGCCTGCGCGAGCAGGTGGTAGTCCGACGCGTCGAGAATGATTTCCTGCTTCTCGCTCTGGCCGGTTTCCGGCAGCACGAAGGCTACCCCGGCCCGCCCGGCGATGTCGGTGACATGGTCCTTCACCGCGACCATCGGGATCAGGGCCAGCGCGTGGAACATCTCCGCCTCCAGCCATGGCGGCAGCACCATGCCGAATAGCATGCTACTGATCTGACCGAACGCCACGACGCTCTTGTTGTCGGTCTTGACCGGGTCCTGGCTCACGAAGTCCGCGTCGAGTCTGGCCGGGTCACGCGGCAGCGAGTCGAGCTTGTCGTACGGGCAGATGGGATTGCCGATGACGCCGGCGTCGCCATCCGGAATCCGGCCCGGAGTGCTCCACTTGGTCACCTGGTAGATCCACTGCCCGGCTGACAGGTCCGGCTGGGTCAGGGGCCGCCGCCGCGGCACGGTCGGCCAGCAGTTCCGCGGTCATCGTCGCCGGCCCGGATGGCTGGACCGCCACGAGGACGCCGGCCACCAGGCCGGCCGCCACCGGTACGGTGATCGCGTAGCGCCAGGCCGGCCGCACACCGCGCAGGCCGGCCAGGGCACGGCGGAGGAATCCGGGACGTGCCACCAC